>JAAXHL010000088.1 GCA_012270865.1 Candidatus Poribacteria bacterium
CCCCCTTATCAGGGGGGAATAAGATGGGAATTGCTTCGATTTGATGTGTTTATTGTAAAACCCAGAAATAAAAAGACACTTTAAAGAACAAAAAACTGTCCCGTTGCAGGCGGGGTTTGTAACCCCGCCTTCTATAGATGTCTCGTTAATTGTAGGTTTTACTATAAATAATTATGGGCTTGCTATAAGAGCGAGTCCGTAAGTCCTTAAAATGTTACACCAAGTGTAACATTTGGTGTAGATTGATAATCGGTATAAACTCAGTCGTTGTAAGGGTTTAGAGGCGATTTGTTTTGGGTTGTAAAAAAAATAATTTGGCGAAAAGTGTAACATTTATAAGAACGGATTATTCGCGTCGTAATAGTATACCGGTTCCTCTACGGAGGTCTGGCTGTCCTTTGTTAATCGGACAGGTGCGGAGAACTGCTCGATGATCTCTTTTTGCGAGAGCCATTCACAGGCTAATTCGAGTGCGAGTTCGCGTTTGCCGAAATGCATATAGATGTCGGTTATCGTGCGTTCATCGCCTGATTCTTCCAAAAAATCGAGGAGCGGCTTGAATAAGGTCTGTAGGTTTTTTTCGAGATATGTATCTATGCGCTCAAGTGCATCGCGGAGCATCGCTTCGTCTTTCGGTTTGTCTATCAGGTCTGTGAAGACGGCATTAAAGAGAGAGGGGTTGTGTTCGAGTGCTTGATAGATGACCTTCCGTCTGGGTGTTTCACCGTGCATGAGGGTCTCAATGCGTGCCAATTCTCTGACGAGGTATGTAAGGTAGAGAAAGGTATAATTGAGGTCCTGTTTGAGGTTTAACCACTTTTCTGCTTTTGCGATTATTGTCGTTGCCATAGCAGCGGCGTTGAAGAGTTGGGAGTGCATATCACGTTCCGCAACTTGTAGATAGGACGGGTCGCCGACGCTGAAGTTCGCATCTCCGTCTACAGAAAAGAGGCTATCTTTGGAAAAGAGGACGCGGCTTTCGGCGAGGATCGAATGCAGTGTACTGCCTTGTAGTGTCCTGTCGAGCATCTTCCTATAAGCACTGCGGGTATAGAGTTGAACCCGGATCGGGATGCCTTCTTCTATTAATTGGAACTGCTGCTGTTTGAATTTTGTTCCGTCTCGCAGAATTAGGGTTATCTGGGGGGCTGTCTTTTCCCAGACGTTGTTTTCAGCGAGGTTGCTGGTGAGGATCGCCGAGAGGATGTACCGATCCTGTTCGAGTGTATCTGTGATACTTTCGACCGCGTTTTGGATCTGCGCGTGTATTTCGCCTTTCAGACGCATTTGAGAGGAATCGCGAGCGGAGCTCGCTCCTACAGTGTCATCGTAAGAGTCGCGAGCGGAGCTCGCTCCTACAATGTCATCGTAAGAATCGCGAGCGGAGCTGTCTTCTACAATGTCATCGTAATAGTAAGCGGGTTCTTCGACGGCAATCTGGCTTTTCGCGGTGAGTTTCATCGGCATTGCGACCTGCTTGATGACCCCTTTCCATGCCAACCACTGGCAGACCAGACCCAACGATTCATCATCAGAATCTGAGAAGCCTTCACTGTTGTCCAATGCGTGCCCTAAGTCGGCGTTTAATGCGGTGAGGGTTCGCGGCACTTTCTGCTCGGCAAGATAGTCGAGAACGGGTTGAAAAATAGAGGCGTGTTCATCGAGGTAACCGTTAATCGCGTCGAGTGTATCCTGAAGGACTGTCTCGTTCTTTTCGCAGTTAATGAAATCTGTATAGACGCGGTTAAAGAAATCGGGGTTATACCGGAGCGCGGGTTGGATGACTTCGCGTGCTGGGATTTCGTTGTTCAGGAGTACCTCTATGCGTGCTAACCCCTGCACGGCGTTTAGGAGCGATAGGAAACAGGTGAGATAATCTTTATTGACGTAAAACTGTTTTTCTGCATAGATGAGGCTCGGCAAAGTCCCAGCGACGACGTTAAGAATCTGGAACTGTTTATCGCGTTCTCCGATGTTGTTGCGGTTCGCGTTTTTGTCGTACCACTCTCGGATGGAGGTGTCCCGTGAAAATAGGAGTGTACTGTGCGAGAAATAGGAGTGCATGAAAGACCCTTGCTGTGCACGTTCTATGGATTGCTTAAAAGCGTTGCGTGGCGTTATATTGGCGTGGATATTTACGCCGTTTTCGACGAGTGAGAAGAAAGATTGCGTCGGACGGATCGCGTCTTTACCGATGATTTCGACATCGAGGTCCGATTTCTCCCATACCTGTGCGTAAGAGAAGCTGCCAGCGACAATCGCGGCGAGGATATAGGGGTCCTTCTCAATCTTCTCAACGAGTGCGTCCACGGCTTCGTGGTACTGCTGTTCGATAGCGTCTTGGGATCGCATAGGGTGCTCCTATTTCAATATAGTTCGGAGTCGAATTTTGCTATAAACAGATGGGAATTCACTGCCAATTATATACTGCAAGGCACATAAGTAGAAAAAGTCAACCTTGTTTTTAGTATAGTATAATTATACTATGTTTTCGCGCGGGTGTCAAGTCTTTTTTTAGTTGCTGATGCCCTATTTTTTGCAATAATTTTCCATTTATGCTAAAATTGCCGCAAGTACAATCTCGAAAACGGGGGAACGTGCGATGAGATGGGTAAATTATGGGTGGTTTGTGATGATAGCACTGTTAATCAGTCCGCCTGTTGTCTTCGCGATTCACGATGAAGATCAGGGACCTGAGAAGTTTGGACGCTACGAATTCAAAGAGCAGGACATCAAAGCTGCGACGGATGCTTGTGAAGCGGGTGGTAAGCCGGGACCCGAATTCGTACCGACCGTCCGGGACAATGAACCGAATTTGGCACTTTTAAAAGACGCGACAGCAGAAGCATCTTCGCAGATAGCAGGTTGGTGTCCGCGACGGCACTGTACTGAATATCTCAATGACGGTTTCTATAACAACTGCCGAAGTTGGATTATCGGAGCAGTACCCGGTTGGGCACAGGTTGATATCGGCGATGTTGCGAATGTGAACCGTATCATTTTTGGGAGTGATCATTCGCAAGGTTTTCTTGACAGGATGGCAGTGGATTTTGATATCCTCGTTGCAACGACGAAGGCGGATCCAGACTCCGGAGCGAATACGTGGGAGAAAGTCTACACGCACAAAGGGGATGCCGTCAGCGAGACGACTGAATTCACTTTTGATGATGTAGAGGCTCGATGGGTCCGTATCCATATCCGAACGAACGCCGGCACGCGGATTGACGAACTCGAGATTTATGGCGGAAGGGACCCGATGGCAGTTGAACCGAAAGAGAAACTGACGACAACGTGGGCAGAGATAAAGATAGAGTAATACTGTCTGTTGTAGGCGATGTTTTTAACCTCACCTGCAGAACACAAGGAGACTCAAATGCAATTTACAGGTATAAAAGTCTACACGTGGCAAGTGATACTGATTGTTATACTGATGCTGTGTGTCGGCAACAGTTATGCTGAGATACTGTTTCAAGACGACTTTGAAAGCGGAAAAATTGATGAGGGAAGATGGGCACCGCAAGCGAGTTGGCTCGTTGAAAATAGTGATGACGAGCACGATGCCCTCGGCAAAAAAGTGCTTGACGTATGGGGCGGTGGTGTCGGTCTCAGTGCTGACGATTTTCCCGAAGAATTTGACTATTACGCCGATTTCAAAACCATGGAGGGTGGACTCACAGGGTTTGTTTTCCACGGTGCGGATGGCAATAACATCTATATGCACCAGGTCTCAACGGCAGGTTCTGGACACACACCGCAGCATATTCGGTGGCACCGGCGAATCGGTGGTGGTTGGGCGGTGGAACCCGGGGCGTTTGAAGACAAAGAGAATCGGGAGCAGAATGTCTGGTATCGCGTCAAGTTTGAGATACGCAAGAACTATAAGTTTACGGCATATCTCGGCGATGTCGGTGCCGAAGACGCGGACCTCACACTTGTCAGTGAGTGGACAGACGGTCAGAAATCGTTTGAGAAAGGGAAAATCGGATTCCGAATGTCAGGCGGAAACAGGGCAGGTGAACACGCGCAGTACGATAACGTCGTTGTCGCTACACCCGGATTCGACATCTTCCCCGTTGAACCGAAAGATAAACTCGCGGTAACGTGGGGAAAACTGAAAGAATAGAGTACGAAACTAACTGTTTAATATTGGTCTTCGCGCGGCGCACGGCATCTTAACATGGACGTGCAAATAACGTCCTACAGCGCTGCGCATATAAACGAGGCGAAAATGCCTCAAACTAAAAAAGGAGAAAAATAAAGATGCGATACGCGCTATTTTTAATCTTGATTCTATGTGTAAGTACGGTTTCCGCCGATGTCCTGTTTGAGGACGATTTTGAGAGCGGAGACATTGACGATTCCAAATGGGCAGCGCAAGGTACGTGGTTGATTGAGGATAATACTGAAGGTCACGACGTACTTGGCGAAAAGGTACTTGATGTATGGGGCGGTGGCGTTGGACTTAGCGTTGATGATTTCCCCGAAGATTTCGATTATTACGCTGATTTCAGAGCTATGGATGGTGGGCTTACAGGCTTTGTCTTTCATGGGACAGATGGCAATAACATCTATATGCACCAGGTCTCAACGGCAGGTTCTGGACATACACCGCAACACATCCGGTGGCACCGAAGAGTCGGTGGCGGATGGGCAGCGGAACCGGGTGCTTTTGAAGATGGCGTAGACCGGGAACAGAATGTCTGGTACCGTATCAAGTTTGAGGTGCGGAAGCACGATTTCAAAGCATACATCGGACCCGTCGGTGGTGGCGTAGGTGATCTGACACTCGTCAGCGAATGGAACGATTCTCAGAGTGCTCACGCCGGAGGAAAAATCGGGTTCCGGATGTCGGGCGCGGATAGATCCGGCGAACACGCACAGTATGATAACATTATCGTCGTTTCACCTAACTTCGACCCAACACCTGTTGAACCGAAAGACAAGCTCACGACAACGTGGGGAAACCTCAAAATACAATGAACACTGAAAAATCGTTAGCGATAGGCATCATCGGTGCAGGTCGTATGGGTGCGCATCATCACAACGCAGTTACCGGCTACGGTGGACGCGTCGTTGCGGTCCATGATGTGCGGCTTGACGCAGCACGCGAACTCGCAACGGATTCTGACACGACACTCGCGACGACCGAATTAGATGCGTTTTTTGGTGTAGAGATGGACGGGGTGGTGGTTACAACACCACCCCCTGTTCGTTTTGAACCGATTCAGATGGCGTGCGACCGTAGTATTCCGATGTTGATTGAAAAGCCGCCTGCTTTGAATATGACTGAAGGCAGGAGATGTCTTGCCTGCATTGAGGAGGCGGGTGTTATCGCCGCTGTCGGGTTCCAACTCCGTTATCATCCGCTCTATGAACGTCTGAAAACGTTAATCGCTACGGAGACGATACATCTTGTTCGGACAGTGTGTACGATTGATTATTATCTCACATTCAGGATGCCACCGTGGTTTCTGAAGTCTGAGATTAGTGGGGGTCCCTTACCGGAACAGGCGGTGCATGTATTGGATTGCGCGCGGTTCGTTATGGGAAACCCGAAACCGGTGCAGGCGCATGCGCTGGCGGCGAAAAATATGGCGTTGGAACGAACGGAATTCGATGCGGAAAACGCTATCCAGATGACGTATCAATTAGATAACGGGGTTTTCGGGACGCATACGAACCACTGCGGGACAGAAAAATTCTGTTTTGAAGTCGAGGTTCTCGGGCCGCATCTGCGATTACACGCGAATATGGCAGACAGTACTATTCACGGCTACCTTAACGGCGAAATCGTCAACGAACCGGTCGTTGGCGAGAACAGTTTAGGGTTAGATAAGACCGGCGCGTGGCTGCACGCTATTGAAACGGGTGACCGAACGCTTATCCGATCGCCTTTTTCCGATGCAGTCGAGACGCTTGCGTTGATTGATGCCGCAGTCCAGAGTCGTGACACCGGCAGATTTGTTCGCGTGGAAGAATTGAATTAGAAAAACGCGTAGCTTGGAACGAAGTGGAAAGCGGATATAGGGATAAGCACTTGAAACCGCAAATCCACTTCGCCGAACCGCAAGGATCTGTAGTGTAAGTTAGAAAAACGCGTAGCTTGGAACGAAGTGGAAAGCGGATATAGGGATAAGCACTTGAAACCCACATCCACTTCACCGAACCGCAAGGAAAATTAAAAATATGGTAGATTGGATATATTTTCGGAACAGCTGAAACTCGTGTAAGAAAGTGCAAGAGTTTCTTGACACACATAATGTACAAACAGAAAACCGCACGGACGCTCGAAAAGAACGGATGGATGCCGAAGCGGTATGGGCTTTAATGGGTCGCGCGAAGCAGGTCGTTGTTGCGAAAGGGAAGCGCGTTGAAACTTTCGTGCCGTCTGAAGATACACAAGAACCGATTTTGAAAGCGGTCCTTGGTCGTAGTGGTAGCCTGCGTGCACCGACAGTTCAGAGTGGGGATGCCTTTTTTGTCGGCTACAACGCCGCACTCTATGAGAATCCACCGTTTGTCTAAACCCTGCAAGGACGGAAACCGATGGCAACCATTGAAAAAATCTTGATTACCGGTGCAAGCGGCTATTTGGCGCGATTTATCATCGATCGGTTACACAGCACGTACCAGTTGACCCTCACCGACATCGTTGAACCGGAGCGGATACCTGAAAACATGACTTTTATCAAGGCGGATGTGACAAACGCCGCTGAAATCGAGGCAGCGTGTGCCGGTCAGGATGCCGTTGTGCATCTCGTTGCCTTGGTCCGAGGACGGTCCGATAAACCCGCCTCCTTATTTGCGGATGTGATGGTGAAAGGGACATGGAACGTCGCGGAAGCTTGTGTCCAGCAAGGTGTTCAGAAACTGGTGAACATTTCAAGCATTTCAGCGTGTCCGCCTGCGCCGGGTGCAAAACTGCCGTACGAGGTGGGCGACGATTTTCAATTCGGTCCGGGGGACCTCTATTATTCGTTGGCAAAGTATCTCGGAGAGCGGATCGGTGCGGCGTATCATCAAGCACACGGCTTAGACGTAATTCATGTCCGTCCGGGTGTTATCGCTGGCGATGGACAGAATCCGGGTCCTAAGGCACCTGAGGTTGTAACGGATCCTTGGTTCGTTTATGTAGACCCGCGGGATGTTGCGCAGTGCGTGGCTTGTGCGATTGAGACAGAGACGGTGAAGTATGGTGCGTATAACGCTGTTGCCGGACGTGCGGATTCCCGTTTTTCGTGGCAACAGGCATCAGACGATTTGGGGTATTCACCGGAGCATAACTGGCCAGAGATTCCCGATGACGAGACGTAGGGATACCTATGACCCCTGAAAACGATAAACCTCAATCAGAGAGTGCTGAATTCCGTGAAGAAATCGCCGCGCTTGATGCTGAACTCACTGAATCGGTCTTCCAAGGATGGTTCGCGGATATTTTTTGGAGATGGCGTGTGTTATCGGCGAGTGTGCCCGCGTTCTGAAGCCGAATGCGCGTCTCTTCATGGTAAACGACAATGTACGCTATGCGGGTGTGAGTGTCTCGGTGGATATAATTTTATCCGACATCGCGGAAGCGTTGGGCTTTGAGGTGGAAAAGATTCTCGTCGTATCGGCTAAAAAAGGAAATAGCAGCCAACAGATGGGGACGTACGGACGCGTGCCACTTCGGAAATGTGTGTATGTCTGGAGAAAAAGATAATGCCGTATCTCCGACATCTGTCTACCAATGCTGATGTAGTGCATACGCTTATTTAGACCACAATCTTGTCTTAGAGAGTGGCCGGAATTTCCGGTGGCAGTACAAGTCCAAAAAAGACGAAAGCCACTGACTCAAATAACCAGTGGCTTCTTTGTAACTCATGGAACAAGAAATCCTACTATACTATTTAGGATTTTCTTTATTCTTGTAAAGAAGTTAGTTTTACCTTTTTGATAAAGGTGTCCATATTTTTCCTCGGCAAGCTCTTGGACTTCTTCATAGAAACCTTTTTCTTTAAGGTGATCCCAGAAGTTACTACCTTCATGCTTGCTGGTTCTCATGGTTCTAATCCTCCAGGGTGTTTAAATACTCTTGCATTCTCCTAACGGCTAAATCTAAATCGTGTTTCGGTATGCGGTGGGACTTTTTCATAAAAGCGTGGAGAAACACAATTTTTGAATTATGAACAGAAAATAAGATTCTGGCAATCATTTTATGCATTAATCTAATCCGAATTTCCCACATATTTTCATATCCTGATATTTTACGAAGTAGGTTTGACCTTGGGATATTCGGAAAATGCTGAACAACAGAAGATATAGCAGCAAATACTAACTTTTGTTGATTTTCGGGTTGATCATCTATCCAAACCTTTACAGGTTCTTTGCCACTTTGTGTTGCGAAATAGACCGGATCGTAATCAATTCTATTTCTCATATAAAAGATACAACATCTTTCCTATAGGCATTCTAAGCGTTGCTGTTTTCAGGTTCTAATGCTTCTTGCCTAAAGACTTCTAAGACCTTTTCTAAAAATCCGTGTTAACACATAAAACTTGCTTTAAACAATTATACCCTTTTTGGATATATTAATCAAGGGGAAAATGCACAAAAACTGAAGCGGCAACGCTAATTAGGTGAGTGTGCTTCTCAAATCAGGTATGTGAAATTTTTCATCATGAAGTCAATTGCGCCCACGGATAAAGATGGCTCCAATCTCGACTCAAAATAACCCGGATAGGTTGATACACGACTGTGTGCAATCTCAGAAAAACGGCATACACCAGTGCCCTGTGATTTCCATCTTCAAGGTAAAATCTGATTTTCGGAGAATGTGCCGGTTTCTCATAGGCAGCCAGCGGTCTAATCAACAATTCGCCCAACAAGCGTAGGTCAAATCTTGCACTAATAATGAAGCACCCATCAAACCACGGTTCATCTTCAGAGAGATGTTTAAAGACTGTGAGCGGACTCTGATAGGGATATATCTTCAGAATCCTATCCACGACTTCTTTCAGTGTGCGTGATTTTCCTTTAGGTGTTAGCCTATCTACTAACGTCTGATTATCTGCCCAAACATTGTCATTCGCTTCCATGAAAACGAGATCGTTAAAGTCCACCTCATTCAGCGTGAAGGTCTGATACACTGCAGCATCTATCTTCTGTCGGATTGCTTCATATTCAGAGATCGATGCGGATAACCGATTTGCGTCGTCTAACAGTAATTCTTTCACATTTGCCTCCGGTTGTGACGAAATAGTGAAGTGCCAACGTTTATCTATTTTTATGCCATTCTTGGTCGGTTTGTGCTATTGATTGATGCATTTTTTGGCGTTGCGTCAGGCAAAATATGCATATTCGGACACTAATTCTTTTTTTGTTGCACATATTTTGTATAGGTGTTAGAATATGTCTGACGTTAGGAAAATTCACGGTCTCGCGTGGGTTACGTCAGGGCAGCTTCCTAATTTTTTAGGTGCGCTGCAGGTACTACCAATACCCGCGACGCTTCAGCACTGCCATAGTACAGGTATGACAGCACTGGTTTCTATTCTATCACAACATGCGCTTTGTGTGTGAGATTAATGGAGACCAGCACCCTATAGGGAAGGTTGCTAAATACCTTTCTATTACCTTTCGATGCACCGCTCGGCGCACCCACCCCAATATAGTGTTCTCTATTGAGGAATACTACCGAAATAACAAGGAATGGGAGCGGATATTGACATTCCCCTCGTTGGCAAATCCGTGGACAGGGAAGCATATACAGCAGAAGATCTTATTTCACGGGTAATGGAGGGAGTGTAAATGCCGATTGGAAGTGAATCTGATAGAGACATCATCAGACCGAAACATCATAACATGACCTATATGTTTCAGACTAAACTCTTCGTTAATTTCAGAAACCTTCTTTTTAAGAGTCTGAGAATCAGCCGAACTTACAGCAGATCGCGAAGTTTACTGTGTCTGTTGCGACTTATGACAAATGGGATAAGGTTGAAGTTTTCTCGTTTTATACTGGTTGCGTTCCTTCTCTGTGGACTTAGCCAACTGGGTTTTGCTTTTGATTTTAGTTGGGAGATAGCTGAAACACTGGAAGGAACTGAGAGTGCTACCGTCGTTGAACCTGTGCAAGTCGTGATCCTTGATGAAGCGATCGCTGTGCCGTCCTATAGCGCGTCGCTTGCGTTGATGCGGAAGTATTCTGTGCATCTCGGTCCTGAATGGAGTGCGGGACATGCTTACCGTCTGCTCCAGACGTTTGAATCCATCCCGCAAAGAACAAACGACTCCTACGAAGAAACTCGCAAATTGCCTACCTCTGTGTGGCGGTTATCCAGCCGTCATATCCTAAACGACATTGAAATCGAGGACCGCGATGAGGAGCGGATCGTCACGGTTGCTGAGGAAGCGTTTGTGCATGCCATACCGCTGCTCGCTGAGATTGACGGTGTACGTGGACGGTATTTCTCGAAACGTCTACATCGCGCGGTGGTTCGGTTTGTCACCGAGGACGGCACGGATAGATACGCCATAGATCGCATCCTTGAACAACGGTACGGTGTCAGCATCCGAATTCCTGACTATTCCGAACTCACAAAACACACCACCGGTGAGCACGCTGGTAGTTTCCAACAATTCAAACATGAAGAGATCCTCGCGATTGTCTCAATGCTGGAGGAGTTCCCCGCGGGTATGCTGACCACACCGGGGCTGAAGTATCTGGTTCGGCGGTTAGACGGACTGCCGAATCCGGTACGTGCTGGCGCGCCTGCGGTTGCGTGGACAGGGGCAGGTTATATTGAGTTCATGGAATCCGCTTTTCAAGGGACGGACATCGCTTTTATCCATCGGCTGGTACTCCACGAGAAAGCGCACTTCCTTTGGGATTACCTATTTGACGCGCAGCTGAAAGCAGATTGGATAGAAGTCGGCGGTTGGTATGAGAATCCTGATGACAAAGATGGCTGGTCAACGACGAAACAGGTCGAATTTGTGTCGGCTTATGCGCACGGTGTGAACCCAAATGAGGACATGGCAGAGAGTATCAGTTTCTATATTGTCAATCCTGATAGACTGCGGTCGCGGTCGCCAGCGAAGTATGAATTCATCCAGGACCGCGTGATGCATGGGACTCGGTACATCTCACAAATCCGTCAAGATTTGACGTTTGAGGTCTATAACCTCTGGCCCGATTATGTGTATCCGGGACGGATTATTGGGATTGATATACAGGTAACGGGCGCGCCTGAAGAAGATAAGCAGGTAACGATAACGCTTCAACTCCACGGTGAAAGTGATCTGGATACAGCTACACAAGGATATACCCGGATTTTCAGTGAAAAAGGGACTTTTATAGACACCCATTTTTATCCGATAGATGACAACGGTCAGCGTGTCGGGGAAAGTCATGTTTTGCGGAGTAATCCTATCACGATTTCGCGATATGCAGCCGGAGGTTATTGGGCACCAGACACGATTCGGATTGGAGATGCAAATGAGAGTGAACGTTACAGTTCGCAAACCGATTTCGGATGGAAACTTTACATTGATAACCCGCTTGCCGATTACGAGGCACCGGTATATGTTCCCAACTCATTGCGGTTGTCATTATCAGAAGCCGAGACGCAGAGAGGCGAACGGTATCAGATTGTCACGGCGCGTTGGCAGGTAATTGAAGATAACGCCGTAAACAGGTGTACTATTAGCATGAATGACGAGCATTCTGAGACTTACTCTATCAGAGGCAGTAATAGTTACTCGCGCGAAGCGGGGAAAATAGTTGCTCAGAAAGGTGAGGTTGAAGCGAACATTATTGTCCCGGACTACAAGCAGAGCGGGATATATCAGGTTGTGTACATTCGTGTGCGTGATATTGCGGGAAACTCCAGCGGTGTGTACTTCACTGACCGGAATTTTCACGTTGCTGGCGAAGATCCGATACGGGCTACTGAAGCACCTGCCACTATCGAAATTCAGACGCGGTTCCCAGATATTACACCACCAGAACTTGATCTAAACCAGATTACCATCAAAGCGGAGCCGACGAACCCAGAGGCACCCAACGGTGAAACGCGGGTTGATATAACTTTCCGGGTAAAAGACAATATTAGCGGTTATAGTTCTTCTCGATTGCACTTGCGCGATCCGCAAGGCGTGCGGCACGGGTTTAGCCATTATGGACCCAACCACAATTTGGGTCCCGATCCGAACTTGTACTTCATAGGTGATCCGACCGTTTATCAGACCTACCAAAAAACAGTTCTATTGCCGATCGGCAGCCCGCCGGGGACGTGGGGGCTTTCTGATATGACACTCAATGACATGGCTGCGAATCCACTGCGGGTTGACTTCACAGAGATTGTCCGTTTTGAGGTAACTGAGGATAGTCCGTATGATCTGAACGCTGACGGTGAGATCAATATCTTGGATCTGGTATTGGTTGCACAGGCTCTTGGTGAAACCGATAGCGAGGCGGATGTCAATGGTGATGGTGTCGTGAACATATTAGATTTGGTGCAGGTCGCGAATCATATTTGAGGTGAAGTGCCAAGCTCCGCTTCCAGTTGTTCAGCGACGCGACTTATTTTGCTTGGCGGTTTTCTGTGTTTTTTTGAGCATCTACAATTCCATGCCCCTCTTTGATGCGGAGGATTTGGTTCGATTTTATGTTAGAAAATCGATCTATGTGTCCGCTCTGCCAGTGGATTTCGAGGGTGTCAATTTCTGTCCGCTTCCCAAGCCCGAAGTGAACGCGTAAGTCGCTTTGCGACAAGTAACTCGCTCCACTGCGTACCTCTCTGTAAAGAGATAAGTCACCTATCTTTACGATTATCTTTGTTCCGATACCGGATGCGTTGCTCTGTGTACCGATCAGTTGGATCGTCAGCCAACGGTTGCTGTTGCCACCGTCGTTGCGGAGAAGCACTGCGGGTTGGTTAGAGTTATTGAGGAAAATATCAATATCGCCGTCGTTGTCGTAGTCGCCGAACGCTGCGCCACGGCTCACCATTTTGGGCAGCTGCGTCAAGCCGACTTCAGTGGACGCGTCGGTAAAGTGGTATGTGCTATCTTGGCGGCGTGTGTTATGAAACAGTAGATCGGATTGCGGATACGTGCTGTCCGAGAACAGCGCGATGTTCTCCTGAAGATGTCCATTGGCAACAAAGAGGTCGAGGAGACCGTCGTTGTCGTAATCGAGGAATTCGACTGCCCACTTAAAATAGGGGAGTGTCCCCGCGCCAATCCCTGTTGTAAACGAGGCATCAGTAAAAAAAGTGGCACTTTCGTTTCGATAGAGGATTACCGGTAGCGAAGAGGCGTTGCTGACGACGAGATCGAGATAGCCGTCGTTATCGTAATCGCCGAATGCGCTCCCCATCCCGCTTCCCGGAAACCCGTTCCCGTCGTAGCCTGTACCGGTGAGGTCAGCAGTTTCAGTAAAAGTGCCGTCTCCGTTGTTTTGGTAGAGGAGGTCTGCTTCCATATCGTTCGCAATATGGAGGTCTGGGTAGCCGTCGTTGTCATAATCGCCGACTGCTACCGCGAGACCGAGTGCGCTGTGTGAAGAAATTCCAGCGGCTTCGGTGACATCCGTGAAAGTGCCGTCTCCGTTGTTCCGATAGAGGATATCGGGTTCACCCACAAAGTGGC
This sequence comes from Candidatus Poribacteria bacterium, assembly GCA_012270865.1. Classification (GTDB taxonomy): domain Bacteria; phylum Poribacteria; class WGA-4E; order WGA-4E; family WGA-3G; genus WGA-3G. The sequence goes on from JAAXHL010000088.1 coordinate 13,633, forward strand.
TGCCAGCAATCTGATCCGTAGGACTACAATAGGTTCTGATACCACGAGTCTCCCACCATTGGTTCTCTGCAATGGAGAATTTCATATAGTTGACGATGTAGAGGTCAACATCGCCATCTACATCGTAATCGAGAAAAGCACAACTTGTTCCCCAGCGTTCGTCGCCGATTCCTGCTTGTTGTGTCATATCTGTAAACGTGCCGTCTCCGTTGTTGTGATAGAGGGTGTTGCGTCCGTAGTTGGTTATGTAAATTTCAGGGTAGCCGTCGTTATTGATATCTGCGGCGGCGCATCCGACACCGTAGCCGGTATCGCCGACACCTGCTTTGTCCGTAACGTCGGTAAACGTGCCGTCTCCGTTATTTCGATAGAGTGTGTTCCGTGGGAGTTGTGCTTGTGATGTTTTTTCAGTAGCGGGCGGTGGGATGGACGTAGCATTCACAACATAGAGGTCGAGATGTGTATCGGCATCAAAGTCGAAAAAGAGTGCTCCGGATCCGAGGGTTTCGATGAGAAATTTTTCGCCGGTTCTGCCATCAAAGTGTTGGAATGTGATACCTGCGGCGGCAGTTGCGTCAACGAATTTGACTTCTGCAGGAGCAGAAGTTGTGAAAATGAAGAAGAGGATAGGATAACAGAGGCATCTCATCATTCGTCGGCGTACGCTTTCTGTTTTTCGCGGGCGTGCTGTGCCTCATCTTTTAATCCGAGTGCGTCACAGATTTCGGAGAGCGTATCCCAATAATTCACATCTGTGGGTGCCAGACGGACAGCCGTTCGTGCGTGGGAGAGAGCTTTCTCCAAATTCGTCTTTAGTTGCGTATAGCAGACTGCGATATTATTATGTGCGATGGCGAGCTCTGTATCGGCAGCGAGTGCCTGCTGATACGCTGCAATAGCGGATTCAATTTTTCCTTGCTTATGGTAAGCATGTCCCAAGTTGTAATGTGCAGTCGCTAAGTCGGGTGCGAGAGATATGGCGTGTTTATAGTTCGCAACGGCATCTGAAAAACGGCGACGCGCGAGATAAACGATACCGAGATTGTTATAGCCTCTTGCGTCGTCGGGATGCTTTTTGACCCACATTTCGGCTTTCTCAAGGAGCGGGTCGGTCTGACTGAGGGTTTTAAAAAATGCCATCGCCGATGCAGCTTTCTCTTTTTCGCCGCGTTTGATATAAATCTGAGCGAGTTGATAGTGTGCCTCGGTATTGTCCACTTGGATTTCAATCGCTTTCTCAATAGTGGTGATTGCGGTATCTAAGTGCCCCTGCTTTGTATAAGTTTTACCTAACCCTAAAACAGGAGTGGCATCTTTTGGGCTAAGGCGTATCGCTTCTTTGTAGGTGCGTGCTGCTTCTTCAAAATCTCCCTGTTTCAAGTGGACTTCACCGAGTCCGGTGTATGGGTCACTCCATTCAGGGTTTACGGTGATAGCGCGTTTAAACGCCTCGGCGGCTTGAGCGAGGTCACCCTGCTTGAGATGAATCAATCCGATATTATAATGCGGTTCAGCCACTATAGAGGACAAGGCGAGTGCTTTTCGATAAGCGCAAGTGCGGCCTCGTATTGCTTGAGTTCGGAATAGGCGACACCGAGTTTGTTATAGATGATGGGGGAATTTGGATCAATTGCGATGGCTTTTTTGTAGGCGGCGATGGCTTTCTCGAATTCGCCGAGATCGTGGTAGGTGGTCGCACGCTGATAGTGCTTTTCAGTGATCGAAACGTCGGATAAAGCTGCGTTTCCAAAGATGCCGAAGAGAATAATAATAGATAGGGCGAAATATTTTCGCATACGCTTCCCTCCAATATAAGGACAGCGTTTGCACCGCGTTGTCGTATGTTGCGTTAGTGTCAGCGCGCATTTCAATTTTAAGCCGCAGGAGATGCGGTCTGGAACAGTACCGGTTTATTCTATAAAATTTTCGCGCTTGAGAATCAGCGTAAGCATCTCTTTGATTTCGGTATATCGTGCTGCTAAAACATTGAGCTCTTGTCGAAGATCTTGATTCTCTTTCGTGAGTCTATCTACTTCTTTCGTGAGCGTATCTACTTCCGCTTGCAGTTTTCCATTTTCTCGTTCAAGGATAGCGATTCTTCGGAAGAGCCAAGCGAATCCAATGATTCCGATGCTTACGATGCCTATGTCAATGACGGTGATTCCGAACCAATTGAAGTCCATTTTTGGCTTCCTTATAACAGGGTATATGCGATGTGATGGTGTTTGTCCGGTTCAAATTGATAGGTTTTTTCGGGACGAGGGAACCTCGTCCCTACGTAGAACAGTCTGGACAAAGGGTCAGTCGCGGTCCGCTTTAATACTGCCCCAGGTTGTGGCGAGTTTCTCAGCGGGTTCTACTGGTAGAAAATCACCACTCATAATTTCATTAACTTCCGCTGGGGTGATGATTCTGTTGAAGATAAATACCTCGTCGATAATACCGGTGAAAAATTCGTCGCCGGGGTGGCGTGCGCCGACCATGATAGCGCCGTCAATCTCAACAACGGCTGGTGGTTTAGGGCCGCCGCCTGCTTTCTCGCCGTCGTTATAGATGACAACCTCTGATTCGGTGTCGTGCGTCACCGCAAGGTGTACCCAGTCTTCAGGTTGAATATCATCACTAATGGCTTTTTGTGCCCAATTGGGGGCACTTGACCAGAAGTAGGTTTTATTGTCAACATTTCTGAAGATTGATGCCCACTTCAATTCGCCTGCTGTCACCATGTAATTCCATTCCCGAATTTGGGTATCACCGCGCTTGACCCAGAAAGCGATTGAGAACTGCTCTCTCAACTGTAAAGTGTCGTTGATAGGGACCTGTACATACTGTCCCTTCGTGCCGTCGAATTCTAACGCTTTGCCGAACTGTCCATCTACCCATGTTGGGTCTTTGATAAGTTCGCCATCGTGGCCATGGACGGAACTATCTGCGGCACTATCACCATTTCCGTCATCAAAAGAGAGGTACAAAACGAGGGATTTGTCGTCAAGTCCTGCATACAAAGCAGTTGTAAAGGTGAACAGGACACCTATTGCGATAAGCCCGCGTATAATTTGTTCAAATTTGAGCATAGTGCGTTCCTCCTTCTTAAGAGTTGTCAGCGGCTTCTTTTTAGCAGGCACCGCATTTCTTACAGACGGTCGTATCACATTCACTGGTCATAAAACCTTTTTCGTGTTTGCTGAACTCAAGTTGTAAGAATTGAGGTTTAACGTTTAGGTCGAGATGGTCCCAAGGGTTGACTTCATGGAGTGGACGTTGGCGCGTTGCGTAAAAGTGTGGCGTTAATCCGTGTTGACGGAAGGCTTGGTTCCATGATGCGCCGTTTGCGAGTTCTAAGATAACTTTTCCGAGTCGTCGGTCGCCGCGTGCGAGGGCGGCTTCTTGATGGGCGAGCCTGGCACTGGCAGAGCCGACTTTTATACTGCCGAGTTGGTTAATTTCGCGTTTAAGGAAATCGAGTTTCCGAGAGATGGTTTTCGGAGGTTCCATCGCTACCCATTGGAAAGGTGTATGCGGTTTTGGTACCATCGGGGAGATCGTGAAACTGATACGTGCGATTCTCCCTGTCCGTTTTGCGTGTGGGAGTACGATCGTACGCATCTCTTTTGCCATATCAACGATGGCTTCGACATCCTCCGGTGTTTCGTGTGGCACACCGATAAGGAAATAGAGGCGCAGGTTGAGGATATCACGTTTCAACGCTTCTTCAAAGATGTAATAGAGTCGGTCCCGTGGGATTGCTTTGTTGACGACCTTCTGAAGTTCTTCAGTGGCGACTTCCGGTGCGATTGTAATCGTGCCTTGTTCGCTGTCTGCGAGTGCATCGAGTAAAGGGGCACGGACGGTTTCGGCGCGGAGTGATGCGCAGGAGATACGGAATCCACGCGCGACGAGTCCGGATGCGATTTCATCAATTTGTGGGTGGTCCGAAATAGAGGCACCCACGAGTCCGATCCTGTCCGTAATTCCGCGTGCGCGCTCAGCGAGTGCGAGGGTACTTTCTACGGAACGGCGCCGGGGCCATCGACGTGCATAGTCGGCGACACAAAAACGGCATTGTCTACCACAGCCGCGCACGATTTCGATGAGGTGCGCATTCGCGAATTCGGTATTCGGTGTGTGGATATGCGTGCAAGTTTCTACATCGTCGAGTTTTGGCACGGCACCGGCATGAATACGCGGGGATATCCCCGATTTTGGTGTAACTGCATCGATAGTGCCGTCATCGTGATAGGTAACGTCGTAAAAACTCGGCACATAGAGTCCCGGCACAGTCGCTAAGGTTTCGAGTAACTCGTGCTTTGCGGCGCGGGACTGTTTCCACTCGTTAAAGTGATCCATGAGTAGATGGATGGTATGTTCGGCTTCTCCGACAACGAAAACATCGACGAAATCGGCGATCGGTTCTGGGTTGTAGGAGATGTTAATACCGCCTGCGATGACGAGGGGGTCCCAGTCAGTACGTTCTTCGGCGAGTGGTGGTATATTCGCGAGTTGTAAGGTGCGCGGAATATTCACATAATCGGATTCAAAGGAGACCGAAAACCCGATGATGTCAAAATTGTTAAGTGCCGTCTGCGTTTCAAATGAGAAGATCGGTTTTTGCTGAGCGACGAGTTTCCGAATATAATCAGGTTCGGGAATAAAGACGCGCTCAGCAGCGGTATCCGCTCGATTGTTGAGAATCGAATGGATCACCTGAACGCCGAGGCTTGACATTCCGAGTTCGTAAGTGCTCGGATAGACGAGTGCGAACCTGTTAGGTTTTCTGAAATTATACTGCGCGCCGTGTTCCTGACTGCGCAGGTGTTGGTAGTGTTGACGTAAGTCGGACATTGTTTTAAATATTACCCAAGTGTGCCTTGAAAGATGCACCTACGAGATAGAAAAGAGTGTGGCGCGCTTCGTCAGCGCGCCGATAACAAAAATTGCGAAAGCGAACCGAACGGTTGTATTGAACAAACTCAGAATCTCTTCTGATAAAAAGTTTACATGATAGGAGACAGATAGCGTTGATACCTATTTGTCGTTCCTGCCTTTTTTTGAGTTGACGCGCAGGAAAGCCGGTATTTCCCAATCTGTGTCTCGCCGTCGTGTGCTTTGCTCTCGTTCTTTAGCGGGTCTCCGTCCTCTATTTTGGGGTTCATGTTCTTCGTCTTCAGCGGGTTCTGAATTGGTTTCTTGTGCGTTCGTAGGTGCGGTGGATCTTCGAGCGGGTGTTCTACCGCCTCCGGATCGGGATCTGCCGCCGCCTGCCATACGTTGTTCGGATAAAGTCGATGGTTGTCTTTGATAAACATCTGCGTCATCTTGTCGTGCGGCTCGGTTACTACTAACCCGTGAAGGATTACCGGATCCGATTGCATATCTGTTATCCGCAATGGTATCAAACCCGGTTGCGATGACGGTTACGAGAACTTCATCGTCGAGTTCCAATTCATCTTTGTAAACGAGACCAAAGATAATTTGTGCATCCGGTGCGGTCTCTTTGATAACCTGCATCGCCTCGTCGAGTTCATACATCATAAAATCAGGGGGTGCTGTAATGTTGACGATCATCCCGACGGCACCTGCGATGTTGGTCTGTTCGAGGAGTGGCGAGCTGATGGCTTGTTCTGCTGCGATGTGTGCGCGGTTATCGCCAGTGGCGTGTCCCATTCCCATCAAAGCACTGCCAGCATTCCGCATGATGGACTCAACGTCCGCGAAGTCAACGTTAATTTCGCCGGATTCCGTAACGATGTCAGAGATACTTTTGACACCGTGAAGTAGAATCTGGTCTCCCATACGGAACGCTTCTCGTATGGGTAGTTTTCTGTCCATTGTATCAATAAGGCGTTGGTTGGGTACAACGATTACAGAATCAGCGGCTTCACGGAGTTCCTGAAGTCCGGTTTCGGCGGATGATGCGCGGCGTTGTCCTTCAAAATCAAATGGACGCGTTACAACGCCGATGGTCAGTGCTCCGGATTCGCAGGCGAGTGAAGCGATGAGGGGTGCTGCCCCGGTTCCGGTTCCGCCGCCCATCCCTGCTGTAATGAAGACCATGTTTGCGTTTTCAACGATCGCCTGAAGTTGTTCCCTATCTTCTTCGGCAGCTTTTCTTCCGATTTCGGGGTTGGCACCTGATCCCAACCCTTCGGTTGTATTATAGCCGATCTGGATTTGGGCTGCGCCGAGACAGGTCAATAGTGCTTGCTGATCGGTATTAACGGCATAAAATTCTATACCGGTGAGTCCGGCTTCAATCATACGTTTAACAGCATTTCCACCTGCTCCACCGACCCCGATGACTTTTATCTTTGCTCGTAAGTTTTCAAATTCTTCTTGTTCAAATTCTATCATGTTGAATTTCAGTTACCATAAGACGGGCACAGCAACCTAATTCCTCCTATCATCAAAATATCCTCAATCTCCAGATCGAGGTTCCTTCATAACTTCTGTTGGTTCGCGTTTGTGAATTAAATTATACGTTATAAGCGATGTTAAGTCAAGTGTTCCTGCCGATGTCCTCTCGGAAGGACGTGAGTTGATAGATGGTTTACATTTGTAGCCTCCAGTGTTAGTTTGACCGTATCCGGCACAAATTAGCAGTTTGCGCTACAATTCACGCCTCTGTGATGCGAAGATAGGGTTCCAGCAACCCGCCCGAAATGCTTCATCAAGCTGACGTTCGGAAGGAATATGAGGGTTAGGGCGATAGGTTTAATATCCGAACCATTCTTTGATACGTTGCAGGAAGTTCCCGATTCCTGTTTCACGGTGCCGAGCGTTGTGTTCCTGTTCTTGACGGCGCAAAGATTCACCGTAGAGTGCGAGTCCGATACTGGCGGCGTACATCGGATGGTTGACTCGATCGGTTAAGCCTTGCAGCCCACGCGGGTATCCGGTCTGTACGCGAAGTTGCAGCATTGCTTCAGCGAGTTCTTGAAGTCCATCCATAAGGGCGGTGCCGCCGGTAAGTATTAATCCACCCGGAAGTGGTATATCGCCTAATTCCTCACCGATAACTTCTAAGATTTCTGCCATACGGTATTCGATGATTTCTGCAAGCTCAATTCGGTCAATGAACCGTGGTGGGTTAGCATCACTTGTAACAGGGATGGCTCTATCATCATCAGGGTCGACCATTTCCCGCCAAGCGCACCCGCGATGAAGTTTGAGTTCCTCTGCTTCAGGGAGGGTAACTTTTAGGTACTGTGCGATGTCGTTGGTAACGTGCTGTCCACCGACTGGAATGACTGCTGTGTGTTGAATAGAATCCTCTTTGTAAATGATGATTTCGGTTGTTCCGTCGCCGATGTCAACGAGAGCGATACCGACTTCACGTTCATCCTTTGAAACGACTGCCTGTGTTACAGCCAAGGGGGCAGCGACGAGTGCTTCAACGATAGGCACGCCAGCCTTTTCAATACTATTAAGCAGATTCTGAATAGCCGTTGTACCCCCTGTAATGATGTAGGCGTAAGCTTCGAGACGTGCGCCAGACATTCCGACGGGTTCCCGGATACGGTCTTGGGCATCAACGACGAAATTTTGTTGGATGACGTGTAGTATCTCTCTGTCAGCCGGGATGGAAATCGCTTTTGCGGCGATCATTGCGCGGTCAACATCTTCATAAGAGATTTCGGTATTTGCCACCGAAACGACACCGTGTGAAGTTTGCCCAATGATATGTGTGCCGGAAATACCGACGCAAACAGAGTCTATCTTTACACCTGCCATCAATTCTGCATTAGAAATCGCTTTACGTATCGCTTCGGCTGTCTGGTTGATGTCGACGACAACGCCTGCTCGCAGCCCTTCTGCGGGGGCGTGCCCGACACCGATGACACCTATTTTCTGACTACTTCCGTGTAGTGTATTTGCGACGATGACCGAAATTTTGCTTGAACCGATATCAAGTCCTGCAATAATGTTCTGTTTTGGCATTTAAATGCTTCACCTCCTCTGCCATCAAACTTCAAAAGCGATAGCCTCGAAATATTATGTTATAATATAGCGTAGTGCTATGGGTTCTACTCGCGTGGTGGCAACCCGCCTAAGTATACTGTATCTTCATATCTTGCGTCTAAGTACAAGTGTTCTGGCTCGGCTTCGACACTGGTAAGTTCGAGTCCGTAGGTATTTTTCTGTTTTAAAAACAGAGCGACCTGATGGAGTCCTGATTCGACTGCATCTCCGGCGAGCCAAATGGTCCCTTGAAAGTTGTTCAAACGGAGTTTAATCTTCCGTAGATCGCTTATGTCAATATTCTTGATCTGTCTTGCGAGACTCTGTTCGAGAAGCAAGGCTGTTTTCAAGATATTTAATCCGGTGGCGACTTCAGGTATCTTAACAGTCTCCCCGGCTTTCGGGGACGTGTCATTAATTACGCTGAGGACGACTCTATCTCGGAATTTTTCAGATACTGATGGCCTCGCTGCCTCCTTATCTATATGTTTTAACACATGTCCTTCGTTATCTACCAAGAAAAATGAATAATTTTTCCCATCCGTAGAATCAATTCTCAGGAGAGCGAACGGGTCGCGCTCGGTAACTTCAATTGTCAACATCCGTTTCATTACATGTTTGGTAACGTAGGCATCTTTTATATAACTCAGGTTTTCTTTAAGATAGGTCGCTGTCTGTTCTTCAGAATCTGTGACGATATTTTGTAATTTTTTGCCTAAGACATCGTAGATTTGTATATCAGTATAATGCATATTCCCAGAAAGTTCAAGCGAAACATATTCGGAACCGAAAAAACTGAGGACTATTTTAGTGATGAACACTAAAGTCAGTAGAACGGCGATGGTGAAAACGATGCGGCGGAACCGGTATATTCTGGCGTTCGGGTGCTTACCGAGTCGCAGTGGTGGCATTGAAGTCTGCCAAGTATATTGTCCGCGTTTCTTTCGCAAGAATGAACCTCCTGCCGTGCGCTTCATAATAGGCGGTTTCTGTCCTGATGGTTTAGAAGATCGTTTCGTTTATTTCGATGCCTGAAGCCTTTTTAGGAATTCACGTCCGACTTTACTAATGTCACCGGCACCTAAAGTAATCACGAGGTCCTCAGGTTGTGTTACGTCCATAAGGATATTGGGAATTTCATCAGAGTCGGGTACATAGAGGACTTGTCGGTGTCCGTGTGCTTGTATTGATTCTACGAGTTTTTCGGCGGTAACGTTTTCGATCGGTGCCTCTCCTGCTCCATAAATTGATGTAACAATAAGGATGTCTGCCTGATAAAAGGATCGTGCGAATTCGTCTGCTAAATCTCTGACGCGTTGGTATCTATGTGGTTGGAAAACTGCGACGATGCGTCTTTTGTAGCCGTCCCGTGCGCCGCTGAGTGCTGCTTTAAGTTTCGCTGGGTTATGTGCATAATCGTCAACGATGACGATATCGTTTTCTCTACCGAGTATTTCAAATCGACGATGAACGCCTTGGAAGGATTCGAGGCTCTTTTGAATATGCTCAAATGGGACATCAAGTTCGAGTCCGACGGCGATGGCTGCTAAGGAGTTAGAGATGTTATGCCGTCCTGGCATTTTAAGATGTATTTCACCGTATAGGTGTCCGTTTCTTCGGACACGGTAGCGCGATGTTGGCCCTTCGACGGTAATCCCTTCGGCGATCAAATCTGCACGTGTATCAAGACCGTAGGTGATATAACGTTTTTTAATCCGTGGGATAAATTTTTGGATGTTCTCTGCGTCGAGACAGAGTACTGCTGTTCCGTAGAACGGTACTTTATTAATGAATTTGAGAAAAGTTTCTGCGATTTCGTCAACGTTGCTGTAATAATCGAGGTGATCTGCATCGACGGAGGTAACGACGGCGACAGTCGGATAGAACATCTCGATGGATCCGTATGCTTCGTCTGCTTCAATGACCATAACATCGCCTTCACCGGTTCTGGCGTGGCTGCCGTCTACGAGTTTGCCGCCGACGACGACTGTCGGGTCAAGGCTGTTAAGGACAGTCGCTGTCATAGCGGTCGTGGTCGTTTTGCCGTGTGTCCCACTGACGGCTACACTATAGCGCATGCGTGTAATCTCGTTGAGCATCTCCGCGCCTCTAACGATTTGGATGTTCATAGCCTTTGCGGCGATGAGTTCAGGGTTATCGTCTGGAATCGCTGGTGAGATGACGACGACATCGGCACCGTTTACGTTTGATGCTGCGTGTTTATAGTGGACGGTTGCCCCGCGCTTACGTAGATGCTCTGTCGTGTATGACTCCCGAATATCTGAACCTGTTACATGAAATCCGAGATCGAGCAGAATTTCAGTGATCCCACTTAAACCTGCTCCGCCGATACCGATGATATGTATGTGTCGTGTTTTTCCAAACATTTTTGCCCTTTAGTAAAGTTAGCAAGACTTACGCGTTTTTTCGTGATACGATGCAGGCGAGGTTTGAAACCCCGCCTGCCTGCAAGGGGCTGCGTAGGTCCTAAGTTAGTTAAGCGTGCGAAAGAATAGATTTAGCAATGTCATCGCTAGCGTGAGGTTTTCCGAGTGCGCGACTTGCGGTAACCATCCGTTCGTGCGTATTGACATCGAGTAGGATGCTGGTCAGTCTTTCAACGAGCGTTTCTACTGTAAATTTCCCTTGTTCTAACACGACGGCGGCACCTTCTTTAGCGATACTCTGTGCGTTTAGGACTTGGTCATTTCCGGTCTGTGAGGGTAAAGGTATAAAGATTGCGGGGATACCACAGGCGGTGACTTCAGCGACAGTCATTCCACCTGCCCGGCAGATCATAACGTCGGCGATGCTGTAGATCTCTTCAACAGTGTCAAAGAAGGGGCGTACACAATGTAGAAATTGACTGTCTAATTTCGTGTGTTTTTCATATTCGCTCTGAACCGTTGCTATTTCAGCTGCCCCGGTTTGGTGAACGATTTGGATCTGTCCGAAAAATTTGAGGAGATGTGGCAGTGCGGCGACGACAGCCGCATTAATCGCGCTGGCACCTTGACTGCCGCCCATCACAAAGACGGTTTTTAGGTCTGGTGATAGTCCGAATTTCTTATATGTTTCGTTACTTCTCGGAAATTCAGCGATGGCTGGACGGATCGGGTTTCCGGTTACTTCAATGTGTTTTGTGTGTCGAAATGCCTTGTTTTCGCTTGCGGATGCCATGGCGAGATAGACTGCCTTTGCCCAGCGTGCTAAGACCCCGTTTGTTAAACCGACGGAAGCGTTCTGCTCTTGGATCACTATCGGGATTTTCCGAAGAAATGCGGCGAAAAGCACTGGACCGGAAACATATCCACCCGTTCCGATAACGATGTCCGGTTTCAATTGCGTCATATACTGCAGAGATTGGGTGAGTCCGCGAAACGCCTTCCAGATGACAGGGAACCATTCCAGTGTTACGCGTCTCGGGAAACCGGCGACTGAAATGGGTAGGAAGCGGAAACCGTGCTTCGGGACCAGCGTCGATTCCAATTTACCGGCACCACCGATGAATACAATGTCCACGGTGGTCTCCAAGCGTTGAAGTGCTTGCGCGATACCGATCGCCGGATAGATGTGTCCGCCTGTCCCGCCGCCTGCTATAACGACGTTTTTGGACGTTTCTATCTGTTGGCGTGCTTCCGGATCATGACGACCTATTTCTGATGTATTTGTATCGTGATGTTTAGAGGTAGTCATAGTTGATTTTGTTCGGTGTTCCGATTGATATACCTTGAAATATTAAGAAGTATACCGACACTGACTAAACTGAGAACGATTGACGAACCGCCGTAGCTGATAAAAGGTAACGTAATCCCTTTCGTCGGTAGCAGACCTATCACAACACCGATGTTGATAAAGGCTTGCAAACCGATGAGTGTTGTAATGCCGACAGCGAGCAGGGATCCGAAAAGGTTGCTCGTGTATCGGGAGATGTGGAGCCCGCGCCAGATAAATAGCATGAAAATGATTGTTACAGCTGCGGCACCGACGAATCCGAATTCTTCTCCTAACACAGCGAAGATGAAATCGGTGTGTGGGTAGGGTAGCCGCGAGATTTTTTGGAGGCTACTATCGAGTCCCAGTCCGAGGAGTCCACCGCTTTCAAGCGCGTCAAGTGAGCGTGTTAGGTGATAATTAGTTGCATCTGGCGATTTCAACATTGCGAAATAGTCCACGAGACGTTTGAGTTTATATGGGTCCCGCATGATGAGTAAACTGAGGAGTCCGCCGCCGATGCCAGAGAGTGTTAGGACGTGCCAGATACGCATTCCGCCGATAAAGAGTACGATGCATGCGGTTACGGCTAATAAAAATGCTGACCCGAAATCTGGTTGGATGACCACGAGTCCAAAAGCGGCGGCAATAATGAGGATATTCGGCAGCACACCGTTAAAGAAGCTCTTAACGCGTTCGGGGTTACGGCTGATGAAAGTCGCGACGTGTACAACCAATGCTATCTTCGCAAGTTCAACGGGTTGAAAATGGATCGGTAAGTTCCCGATACGGATCCAGCGTTTAAATCTCCCACCTTCAGCACCTTGCACACTTGATCCCAAATTTGGCACGAAAACCAATAAAAGCATAATGAAAGAGAGTAGCAAAAGTAGGTTCGCATATCTTGCATAGAACCTATATGGCAGATGCGAAGTTAGGTACATACCGATGAAACCGAGTACACATGCGATGATATGTATTTGCAAATATCGGAAGCTGTATCCGTCATAATGTCTCGAAGAGAGGAGATGGCTTGAGCTGTATACCATCAGAATTCCGATAGCGACGAGGCAAAGCGTCACTGCCAATAGGACTTTATCCATTGGTCCCTGTTTTTCCTGAGAGAGCGTGTCGAATATGGGTGTCCGTTCTTTTTTCGGATCAAAATAATCGCGCGTGTTTGTCCGCCAGGGTCCAGGTTTTCTTTTTGTTTTGAGATTCTTCCTACCGTGGGAAGAGTCCTGATAACTTCGGAACATCGTAGCATGTCCTTCTTTGTGTTGCTTGGATTCAAGAAGTTGGTTTGTTGCGTATTTTTTTTTACGGTGTCGGTTGAAGGGCATTCACCGCGGCTTTAAAGTCAGCACCGCGTGCCTTATAGTCCGTGTACATATCGAAACTTGCATTTGCTGGTGACAACAGGACGATGTCTCCGGGTGCCGCGTTTTTGTAGGCGAGTTGCACCGCCTCCGCCATTGTTTTTGCCTTTACGATGTCTGTGATATTGACGAGTGTCTTTTCAATCTGCTGGGTATATTCACCGAGCATTACCGCGGTCTTGACCCGCTCTCGAACAAGTTGACGTAGCGGTGTATAGTCATTTCCCTTATCATAGCCGCCCATTATGAGAATAGTGTTTGCGTTTTCTATTGATTCGAGGGCAGCCTTAACTGCTGCGACATTTGTTGCCTTCGAGTCGTCTATGAATTCGACACCTGTCACCGTTTTCACGGGTTCAAAAGCGTGAGAGAGTGCAGGATGCGATCGGTCAAACGTCTGTAGTGCTTTCTGAATTTCGGACTCCGTCGCGCCGAAGATCAGTCCAACAGCAATTGCGGCGAGGACGTTCTGTACATTGTGTGCCCCCCGAAGCGGTATATCGGCGACATCACACACCTTTTTTCGACTCCCGTTCCAGCGTGCGAACAGTTCTTTGCCATCTCGAAATACGCTTGAACACGTTGAGGCTTCGGACGCACGGCTGTCGGTAAAGTAGATGACTTTCGCTGCCGTTGATAGTGCGAAATCCTTGAGAGTTGGATCCGAGGCGTTGAGGATCATCCAGTCTGCGGGTGTCTGATTATCCGTAATTTTCAGTTTCGCTGCGCGATAGGCGGCCATCGTTTTGTGTCGGTCTAAGTGGTCGCGTGATAGGTTCAGGACGACACTGACTTTCGGTTGAAAAGTGACGGTACTTTCTAATTGAAAGCTGCTCGCCTCGATGACAACGATGTCTTTATCTGTTATGTTTTGGACCTCCGCTGCCAGCGGGACACCGATGTTGCCTGTGACGGACACGTTTCGGAACCTGCTGGTCGTTTTCAGAATTGCTGCTGTAAGGAGCGTCGTTGTCGATTTTCCTTTCGTGCCAGTAATTGCGACAATCGGTGCTGGGCACAAGTTTGCGGCGACTTCCAATTCTGCGAGGATCGGTAAGTGCCGTGCCCGCGCCTTGCAAAGAATCGGAATCTCAAGAGGGACACCAGGTGAGACGACGATGAAGTCTGCATCAGTGATGCATTCGGGTGGATGTCCACCTAAAAATTTTCGGTACGGGCTGCGGGTTTCATCGTCTAACTCAGCGATTTCTTTCGATAATGTATCAGCGGTGCGTGTGTCCGTAACTGTGACAGTGGCACCGGATGTCCGCAGTAATTTTGCAGCGGCGACTCCACTTCGATTTATCCCAAAAACTGTGACCTGTTTTCCTCGTAATTGCACTCAAAATCCCTCAATGCGTGTTGCAAAATGATACTTACCGGAGTTTCAATGTACTCAAAGCGATCAGCACCAAGATAAGTCCGACAATCCAGAACCTGATAACGACTTTGGATTCCTTCCAGCCAGAGAGCAGGAAATGATAGTGGATCGGTGACATCTTGAATACGCGTTTCCCGAATGTGCGGTAGGACCAGACCTGAATAATAACCGACAGTGTCTCGACAACAAAGATAGCACCGACAATCAGGAGTAGAAATTCCTGTTTTATAAGGACAGCGACGGTTCCGAGTGTTGCTCCGAGTGCTAAGGACCCGGTATCACCCATAAAGACCTGTGCCGGATGCCCGTTATACCATAAGAACCCTAAGCCTGCGCCGACCAGCGAAGCACAGAAAATAGTCGCAACTTCGCCGCTCACCGGTAGATGAAAGATATCCAGATACGCTGCGATCTCGTTATGGCTCGTCATATACCCGACGATGCCTAAGGTTCCGGCGACGAACAGCGTGCAACCGATCGCCAATCCATCCATTCCGTCTGTAAGATTGACGGCATTCGAGGCACCGACGATGACCAGCGTTGCGAAAGGAATAAATAGGATGCCTAAATTGGGCTGGACATCTTTGAAAAACGGGAGCGTCAGAGATGTTCGTGTTGCCGGGTCCGCGCCTTGCATCGGTCCCCATTGGTAGAGATACGCAGCGATCGCCAAGGCACCTATTGTTTGAAGTCCGATCTTATGCCAGCCGCGAAGTCCTAAAGATTGCTGTTTTATGAGTTTACTGTAATCATCGAGAAAACCGAGTCCACCGAACCAGAGGATCGCCAGAATCATCAGGTAGATATAGTGTTGATCCAACCGTGACCAAAATATAACCGATATCAGCACGGAGACGATGATGAGGACACCGCCCATCGTTGGGGTTCCGGCTTTGCTCTGGTGATCTTTGGGGCCCTCTTCACGTATATGCTCGCCGATCCGAAGCTGCTTGAGCCGCCTTATCATGAAGGGTCCCAAGACGAGTGCAATGATAAGCGAGGTTGCCGTTGCATAAATCGCACGGAAACTGATGTAGCGAAAGACGTTGAATGGCGAAAAGATATCGACGAGATTCTCGTACAGGAACTGGTAAAACATTTTAGCCTACAAGAAAAGCATCAGCGATTTTGCGAATTTAATTTACGCCGTCTCTCCGAGTTTGTTACCCTTCTTCAATTTGGAAAGGTTGGCATCTGCTTGGCTTAGGAGATTCGTCGTATAAGTATAAGTTAATGTGTTTTTCTCTGCGTGTGCTGCAAACGCTAAGTCAATGAGTTCCGATACAAGTTGCGGGAATTCAATGCCTTGATGTGCCCAGAAATAGTAGCTATATGAACCCGGAATCGTATTAATTTCGTTGACGTAGACCTGTTCATCGGCATCTACGAGGAAGTCAATACGTGCGACCCCTGCGCAATCTAAAACCTGAAAGGCGTGGTTTGCAAGCTGTTGTATATGTAACGTTAATTCTTCTGAAATGGGTGCAGGAATTTTCCGATCGGCACCTGCCATCCCCGAAGACTCATCTTCTTGATGGATGTATTTATCATCGAAACTGAGGAAATTCGCCTCTGTTATGGGTTGTTCACATACGGAAGCCGTCGGTGGTTCTGTTCCCATCACGGCACAATTGATTTCAACGGGGTTCTCAACGGCTTGCTCAGCGAGCATCCTACGCGAGTAGTTTCCAGCGACTTCGATGGCACTGAGGAGTTCATCCCGATCTTTGACGTGTGCGACTCCGATACTGGAGCCACCCATCGCAGGTTTGACGAAGATCGGATAGGAGAGTGTTTTCTCGACATCTTCAACGATCTCATCAGGTGCGATTTTCCACTCTTGATGATCCCACCACACGTAGGGAAGCACGGGGAGTTGATTTTCGTTGAAAATCGCCTTCATCACGATTTTGTCCATGCCGACAGCGGAACCGACCACGCCAGCACCAACATAAGGCAGATTCATGAGTTCTAAGAGACCTTGAAGGGTGCCGTCTTCGCCGTGCATGCCGTGTATTGCCGGGAAAGCAACATCTACCGGGAGGACAGTCCGTTTGCGTAGGTTCTGACCGAGCCAGTGTTTGGAATTGACAACAAATTTCGGTTCCGGATGGAATTCGATGGCAACTTCGTCGAAATCAGACGGATGTGGTAGAGACCCTTCAGTGAAGGTGGATAAATTGTGAAGTGCGTTCCCCGTCAACCATTCACCGTTCTTCGTAACGTAAATGGGGATGACGTTATGGTTCTCTTGCAAAGCGAGGCAGACCTGATGGGCAGTTACGATTGAGACTTCGTGTTCGGGTGTGCGTCCGCCGAATATAAGGGCTACGTTGTATTTTGACATTTTTTATTAGTTGTCAGTTGTCAGTTGTCAGTTATCGGTTAAGAGCCACTTTGTAACAATCCATTCCTCCCCGTTGGACGCTAAGCGGTAGCGAATTGTTGCCTCAAAGTCTCTTAACTGAAAACCGAGAACCGATAGCCGATTACTGTTCCTCGTTATAACTATCGGGAAGGTCGTTCTCAAAGAGGACGACATCCCCCGCTTGTACTTGGGTCGCTAAGTGTTGTTTGACCTCTTCCAAGTTGAGAGCGACAATTGTCTGTTGACTCGGGTATCCAGCGGTCTTCAAACCGTCAAGGATCGGTTTGGTTTGTATGGGTCCGACTAAGATAATCAGATCGCAGACATCGGCTGCGAGTTCTCCGAGCCGTCTGTTTTCTTCGTATTCTTTTTCACCGAGTTCTATCATGCCGGGTGTTACGAGTACCTTTTTCCCGTTTCCGATTTCGTTGAGTGCTTCGAGTGCCGCCTTCGCGCCGACAGGGTTCGAGTTGAAACTGTCATCAATGATGGTTACGCCACCTGCACCGGTTGTCAGTTGGAGTCGATGCGGTACGGGTTCAACCTTCGCGATGGCTTCGCGAATCTCTTGAAGTTCCATTCCGCATTCGAGAGCGACTGTCATGGCTGCGAGGATATTGGAAACATTGTGTTTGCCTAAAAGTCGCGTCTGAATTTCGGTTTCGGTAATATCGGATGCCTCAGTATTCGGACAGACGGTGAAGGCGAGTCCGTTATCAGTGTATCGAACATTTGTGGCGATCAGGTCCGCGCTATCGGTTGCCGAAGGTACAGGGGATTCTTCGGTCGCGTAGCGTCTGACGGGACTCCCTGTCTGTTCTCGTTTATCGGCAAGTCCGGCACAAATTTCGTTGTCGCAATTGAAGACGGCGAGTCCATCGGCTGGTAACGATTCAATGAGTTCATATTTTCCTTTTGCGATGTTTTCTATGTTTTTAAACCGTTCCAGATGTTGCGGTCCGACAGCCGTGAGAATACCGATTTGCGGGAATGCTAAGTTGCACAATTCTCGGATGTCGCCGCGTTTATAGGCACCCATTTCAACGATAAAGACCTCATGTTCAGCAGTCAGATCACCACGGATAACCTTACAGATTCCCATCGGTGTGTTGTAACTGTTCGGTGTCATTAAAGTGTTAAATTTCTGTGATAAGATTTCATGTAAAATATACTTCGTACTCGTTTTGCCGTAGCTGCCTGTAATACCGATGACTCTCGGTTGTAGCGTCTTGATGCGTCTCCTTGCCGAAAAAAGGTATGCCTCGTTTATCGTCCGTTCCAAAGGATAGATGAGCAGGTTCGCAATCGTTAGATTAAGGACGGTTATCTCACTAAAAAGGAGGATAGCGACTCGCCACGGGTTTGTTTTTGCTGCCAGAACGAGTGCCGCTGCGGTGGCAGCGAGTAGGCAGATCGAAAGTCCGAATACGCGTTTTGCGCGTGCTGTGTAGACGAGCGGTTTTTTGGCTTTAATCTTTTTCCGTCGTGTACTGAGATAGATTTGGAACGCGCCCCATCCTACGCAGAGGACGGGGAAAAGCCATGTGTTGTGATACTGTGGATAGAACGCTGTGAGAATAAGAAAACCGCCAATAACAAGGATCTCTTTGACTTCAAAGCAGTTCGTCGGATGTTGGCGTATCCATTTCAGGTATCTACCTGTTTTGTAACCGTCGAGTTGAAGGATATGAAGTCCGCTTGTGGTTCTGACGACCGCCCGTACCAAACAGGTCAACGTGGCGAAGTAGAAAAGTATTGGACTTATGTTCTCCAAGGTCATAGTTCTTTTCCTTGTATCGAGACTGTGTTTGTAATGTTTCTTATGCGTTTGCGATTTTTAAGAAACTGGCGACAATTCTGCAAAACTGCGGAAACTGGTCGAGGTAAGAGAAGTGTCCTGCCTCTTTCAGTACGACGAGTCCGGCATCGGGTATCTCGCGTTCCATGACTTTTCCGAACCATACAGGTGTATCCTTATCGTGTTCACCCCAGATAAGGAGCGTTGATGCGGAGATTCGAGGTAGCAGCGCACGGAGGTCTTGATTCACGACTTTAACAAGCGTTTCTCGCATTTCGCCGGCATCTTGATAATCTTTAGAACCGAGACGTGCCGAGAGTGCGTTCGCGAGTCGTTCGCCGGGTGTCCCGCACCGTCGTATCCATTTACCTGCCTTTGCGAGTCCTACGCGTAGATAATATTTAGGTGGACGTTTCGGTTTAAGTCCGGCACTGTCAACGAGGATGAGTTTATCTACTTTCTCAGGGTGTTCCGCTGAAAGGATAATTGAGATTCTTCCGCCAAAGGAGTGCCCGATGAGATGTACCTTGGAAATGTCAAATTTCTCCAGAAACGCGGTGACGAGTTGTGCGTAGTCGGACGAGTCCCAAGGTGTCGGTGGTATTTGACTGTTCCCGAATCCGGGTAGGTCGAGTGCGTAGACTTTGTGGGATTGCGAAAGCCATTTGAAAACAGGTTTGAAACTGTCGGCTTCACCACCCCAGCCATGTAGTAAGATGACGACCTCACCCTCGCCAGCAACCTGATATGATATATTGAGGTTGTTAATTTCTGTGGTTGGCATCAATAACTCTTTCGCGTTTGCGAACCGTTAGTGCGCTTCTAAAATGTCCGCGGCGACAACCCTATCGTCAAAAGGAAATTTTTTGCCGTGTATCTCTTGGTAATCCTCGTGTCCTTTACCTGCTATTACAACGACATCCCCCGATTTTGCTGTTGCGATGGCGTGGTGAATGGCGTCGCGTCTCCCTGAAATACACACATATTTTGCGTCATGTGGTAAATTTGACACAATTTGTGTAATAATTGCATCAGGGTCTTCAGTCCTCGGATTGTCAGAGGTAATCACGGTGTAATCGGCGATTTGTGTGGAAATATTTCCCATTTTCGGACGTTTTCCGTTATCTCGGTCTCCACCACAGCCGAAAACGCAAATAAGTTCTCGTTTGGTGATATGTCTTGCGGCAGTCAATATGTTTTCCAATCCGTCGGGTGTATGTGCATAATCGACGATAACGGCGAAGTCTTGTCCGCGATCGACGAGTTCAAATCTGCCGGGAACGACCGTATTGGCAAGTCCGTCCTGAATGGCTGACACGGAGCAATTGTAGCGAAGTCCGACAGCGATAGCGGCAAGTGCGTTATAGATATTATACGCTCCGAGCAGTCTTAGCTTGACAGGGAAATGTCCTGCCGGTGTAATTGCGGTGAATGCTGAGCGGTTATATGAGAACGCTATATCTTTGCCGGACAAATCCGCGTGACCGTCATCACCATACATCAAAACTTGTGCCTTTGTACAAGCTTCCGTAATACGTGCTGTTACAGGCGTGTCGGTGTTCACAATTGCGAACCCTTGATCCTTGAGTTGCTCGAATAACATCAGTTTCGCCTTGAAGTATTCTTCCATCGTCTGATGGTAGTCGAGATGGTCCTGCGTGAAATTTGTAAAGACGGCGGTATCAAAGGTGAGTCCTGCTAAGCGTTGTAGTGCTAACCCTTGGGATGAGGTTTCCATCGTGACGTATTCTACGCCTTCTGCGACGAATTGTTTAAAAAGAGCGTGAAGTGCGAATGCGTCCGGGGTCGTGAGGGAAGTGGGGAGTATTTCTTCTTTTCCGCGTGCGTCTATGTATCGGTGTCCGACTGTGCCGATGAGTGCGACGCTTTTTCCAGATGCCTTGAGTATTGCGTAGACGAGATGCGCCGTTGACGTTTTGCCGTTGGTGCCTGTAATCCCGATGAGTTTGAGATGTTTTGCGGGGTTTCCGTACCAATTCGCCGCGATTAGGGAGAGTGCGCGCCTGCCATCAGGGACTTGTAAGTAGGTCGTAGAGGTATCTGGTATATCCAACGCTGTCACAGGTTTTTCGCCGATGATACCGACGGCTCCCCTCTGAAGTGCGTCAGCGATGAAAGTGTGACTGTCTACATGGATGCCTTGATAACAGACAAAAACGTTCCCCGGTTTGACTTCGCGATTGTCGCTGACAATACCTGTAATATCAATATCAAGGGGCCCTGTATTTGCAATAGGATTTAATCCATGGAGCAGGTCACGAAATTTCACAGTCCCTCTCCTTTCACTGCGAGGTTTTGCGCTGGAGCCTGTTTTGTTGCAACAGGTGTGGATTGAGGGGATTGCGGTTGTATGGGTCCGAAGAACTCTGTCTGTTTGAGGTATTGCATCGTCTGCGTAGCGATCTTCTGAAAAGTCGGTCCTACGATGCGTCCACTGAAGCGTTCACCGGTCGGTTCATCGAGCATAACGATGATAGAGACCATCGGATTATCGGCTGGTAGGAATCCCATGAAAGACATAATCTCTCTTCCCAAGTATCCTTTGCCACCTTTTTCAGCTTTTTGTGCGGTTCCTGTTTTTCCTGCGACACGGTAGCCTTCGACACGTGCGCGGCGTCCACTGCCTTCCTCAACGACACCGACAAGGATTTCCGTCATCTGTTTCGCAATGTGCGGTTTGATGACTTGCCGTACTTCAATCGGGTATGTTTCCTTAATCACCTGTCCGCTGCTGTCTCGGATTTCAGAGACGATATGCGGATGGAGAAGTTTTCCACCGTTGGCAATGGTGTTTAGTGCGTTTACCATCTGTAGGGGTGTTACCATAATGCCTTGCCCAAAAGGCACAGAACCGAGAGAATGAATATCCCATCGTTGGACGGCATATAGGCTGCCACTGTGTTCATAGGGGAGGTCTATACCGGTGGGTTTACCAAACCCGTATTGTTCGATATAATTGCCGAATGCTTGATGCCCTAACTGTCTCACGATTTTAATCATGCCGATATTGCTCGATTTTTGGATGACTTCACTAAGGGTCAAGGACCCTTTCGGTGACACATCGCTGATAATCCTACCGTTCGAGAGTCGATACCGTCCATTCTCGCAGAAGATCATTGACTCAGGGGTCATAATGCTTTCGTTGAGTACAGCGGAAGCGGCGACGATTTTAAAGATGGATCCGGGTTCGTAGGCGAACCAGACCCCGACGTTCCGTTTTGCGTCTTCGCTGCTGTCGGTATATGTGTTCAGATCGTAGGTTGGATAGTTGGCGAGTGCGAGTATTTCGGCGGTTCGTGATGCCATGACGATGACGGTCCCGCGTCGCGCGTTCCACTCTTTACAAGCGGCTGCCAATTCTTTTTCAGCGACATCTTGTATGTATTCGTCAAGCGTCAAAACGACGCTATATCCATAATCATGAGTGAAGTCTCTATCTGTAAGTAGGTTTATCGGTTCGTTTCCTGCTGCGGCTGCGCGCTGCGCAGCTTGACGTTCCTTCGCACTTAAAAGGTAATTGTTGTACTGAAACTCAATTCCTTCACCCTTATCTTGGTCATTTATGTGTCCAATGACTTGGGCTGCGAGTGCGCCTTTAGGGTAAGTGCGTTTCTGTTCAACCTTGTGCCCTATGCCGCGGATGTCCTTCTGGATTGAACGGATTTCATCAAGTCGGTCATAATCAATATCTTTTTTCAGCCAGACGAACCGTTTATCCTTGCGGTCAAGTTTCTTGAACAATTCGGACGCTGGAACATCTAAAACGGGTGCGAGTTTACGCGCGACATCCGACGGATGGTCACGCATATATTTGGGATCGGCATAAACGGATAGGCTGTGACGGCTCAATGCTAAAATGTTTCCGTCTCGGTCTAAAATTTTACCTCGTTTTATCGTGGCAGTCTTTGGAGAGAGCCATGTGCGTCCTGCTGTCTCTTCATACATTACATCGTTAGAGACCTGTAGTTTGAACAACTTACCGACGAGCAGTAGGAACCCTACCTGCATCACGATAAGCACAAAAACGAGGCGGCGAATGGATAAATGCGGTTTGTTTTTCATGTTTTTTCCTATCAATATTATTATGAATGTTATGAGTCCTGATGCTTTCCAGACAAATTGGAAAGTGAACTGTAAAAAACAAAACTATTTGTCCCATATTACCTGTGAGGTTTCCGTTGGTTCGACCATCTTCAATTCAGAGACGATTTTCCGAATGCTCTGCACACTCGTTAACGTCGATTCTTCCAACTCAAGTTGGTGGATTTCATCCTGAATATAACTTTTCTGTCTTTCATAGACAGGTTGGCGTAGTAAAGCGACGTTTTTAGCGTAAGACGAAAACCAGATACTACCGGCAAAAACACAAAAAGACAATCCGAAAACGACGTAGACCAACGGAAACCTCTTTTTCGGCTTAACTTCCTCCGTTTTTGTGATACGTGCTGAATGGAGATCTGACGTTTGCATGTTTTGGTTTCCTAACTGGTTTTCAGGAACGGAGTCGCTGCTTATCACTTTAACACTATTTTCTAAAGGATTTGGGTTGTTTGATGGCAAACCCCTATGATTTCTAAACGTTGAAGATTATATTTAAGATACACTTTTTTGGTAGCACTGAAAGGCTACAATTTGCGAGTAACACGGAGTTTGGCACTTCGTGCTCTCGGATTTTGTTGCGTCTCGGTTTCGTCCGGTAACACTGGACGTTTTGTGAGAATCTCTACCGATGGACTGTGTTCACAAATACAGATAGGCGTTTTAGGTGGACAGATACACGTTCGCGCCCAGTTCTGAAATCGGTGTTTGACAATCCTATCCTCAAGTGAATGAAAACTGATAACACACAAGCGTCCGTTGGGTTTCAGCAGTGTGGCTGCGACATCCAGACCGGCGATAAGGTTTTCGAGTTCGGCATTAACATAAATCCGCAGTGCCTGAAACACACGGGTGGCTGGATGGATTCTGAATCTACCTTTCGGGACGGATTGCGTGACAATCTCTGCCAGTTGTGTTGTTGTGGTTATCGGTTCGTGTTGTCTCGCTGAAACGATCCGATGTGCGATCCGTTTCGCGAAACGTTCTTCGCCGTACCGTTTGAAAATATCAGCAAGGACAGCCGCGGTGCTATCGTTGACGACTTGCATAGCCGTCAGCGTTGTCTCTGGAGCTGCATCGTTCTCGTGTGCTGCGTTCATACGCATATCCAACGGAGCGGTGTGGTTAAAACTAAACCCTCGGTGTGGGGCATCTAACTGCAGAGACGACACGCCTAAGTCGAGTAGAATGCCGTCTACAGCGTGAATCGCCCGCTTTTCGAGTAGGACGTTCATCTCCGCGAAATTGCCGTTAATTAGAGAGAACCGCTCCCCGAAGACCTGTAATCTATCCTTCGCAACCGTGAGGGCATCGGTATCGAGATCAATTCCGAAGACCTGTCCATTGGGTGCGGAGGCTTTTAGTATAGCGTTGCTATGCCCGCCTAATCCGACAGTGCCATCTATGTAAATACCATCCGATTTCGGTTTAAGAAAGTTAATGACTTTATCACATAAGACGGGGATATGGTTGATATCCATAACTTTTTTCTATAGGACCTGATACATTATTAAAGTATTTAATAGCAAGAATCATGCCAATCTATTTTTTCTGTTTTGGCGGTTAACATTACGGGTCTATCCGGTTTTGATAGATAGCGGTTACGAGTTCCATTGTCTTAACGGCATCTTCAAAACAGGTTAAGGGCTGCTGGTCCTGTTGGATACAATCGACAAAATGCCGACTCTCTCCATAAAACCCGTAAGTTTTGTAAGTTTCGTTAGAACCGGCTGCCTCTTCGGTCGTGATTTCGGTTGTGCCTTCGGGGGTGTGAATTACGGCATGTCCGCCTGCATCGGGGTTGATATAGGCAGAAATCGCACGTGCGTGCATTTCAAAGATATGGATACGTCCGCCGACTGCCCAATTCGTGCCAAGATACCCCGAAGCACCGCTCGTAAATTTGACGAGTGCGTTGAAGCTGTTCTCTCTTTCGGAATAGAAACTGTTGATGTCGCTTGCGACGGCTTTCACTTCACCGCCGCCAAGCCATCGAAGCGCGTCTACGGCATGAATCGCATCGCAGGTCAAAACATCTATCACGCCGTCGTAGTAGAGTGCATTCGGCGTGTTTTTATGGAAGGTTGACATGCACTGGATCATCGGACCGCGTGCCTCGACGATCGCTTTAACCTTCTGTAAGAGCGGAATAAAACGCCGATTAAAGCCGACCATCGTTTTACAACCGTTCTTTTCCGCAGCGCGTGCCATCTCCTTCGTCTGATGGAGCGTAACGCCCGGCGGTTTCTCAATAAAGACATGGATTCCTTGTGATAGAGAGTGGATAACAAGCGGATAGAGGTGTTGTGGCGGCATCAAAACATAGACAGCGTCCGGTGATGTTTTTTCAAGCATCTCGCGATAGTCGCTGAACGTCTGATCAATCTCGAACTTTTCTGCTGTTGCCTGAAGTTTCGATGGTACAAGGTCGCACAATCCGACAAGGTTCACATCTTCACAATCTCTGAGCGACGGGTAGTGGACACCGTTCGCCATGCCACCGGCTCCGATGAGTGCGATATTGACTTTTTTCATTTCGGATCCTCTTCGTAAATGTTTTCTTGCATATTAACGGAGACGATGTTAAAATACAATCAGTTTTTTGCATTGAAACTGTCTATCTCTGCCTACACAACACTATGAACACAGACCCTATCAAATTAGAACTCTACAAAAACATCTTAACCTCAGTCGCCGAAGAGATGGGTGTGACGCTGCAACGGACGGCGTTTTCGCCGAACATCAAGGAACGGCTCGACTTTTCGTGTGCTGTTTTTGATGGTACAGGTAAGATGGTCGCCCAAGCCGCACACATCCCAGTGCATCTCGGTTCTATGCCGCTCTCCGTTCTCGCAGCAATTGAACAGACCAAAATCGAACCGGGGGATATGATCGTCCTCAACGATCCGTATCGCGGCGGCACCCATCTACCCGACATTACACTGGTTGCCCCTGTTTTTTCGGATGATGTAGAGAACCGACCGGTCTTTTTTGTGGCGAACCGCGCACACCACGCAGATGTCGGTGGTATGACACCCGGCTCGATGCCGATTGCGACAAGTGTGATTCAGGAAGGTATCCGTATTCCACCGGTTAAACTTGTCCGAGGTGGCGAATTGGATACCGATCTCTGGGAATTAATCCTTGCGAATGTGCGGACACCGGAAGAACGCCGCGGCGATATGGAGGCACAACTCGCAGCGAACCGCGTCGGGGAGCGTAGACTGCAGGAGATCGTTGATAAATACGGTGTCCCAGAAATCACGGCGTATAT
The DNA here is from genome assembly GCA_012270865.1 of Candidatus Poribacteria bacterium. GTDB lineage: Bacteria > Poribacteria > WGA-4E > WGA-4E > WGA-3G > WGA-3G. Next base: position 39,625 of record JAAXHL010000088.1, read on the forward strand.
GGAAGAACTCTGCGCGTACGCCAGTCGAATGGTGCGGGCGCGCCTCCGAGAAATCCCAGATGGTCGTTACGGATATACCGACGTGCTTGATAATGACGGTATCACTGATGATCCGATTGAAATACGGGTTGTGATTGAAATCGAAAATGATACGGCAGTTGTTGATTTTACGGGTACAGCCCCACAGGTACGCGGTTCCGTCAACGCGATTTATGCGATCACGCTCTCTGCGGTTTTCTATACGTTCCGATGTATCGCTGGTGCGGATGTCCCTGCTAATGCCGGGTGTCTGGAACCGATTCAGGTCATTGCGCCAGAGGGAACCGTTGTGAATGCGAAGTTCCCCGCAGCAGTCGCGGGTGGAAACGTTGAAACATCACAACGCATCGTTGATGTCCTGCTCGGTGCCTTGGCACAAGCGTGTCCGGATCAGATTCCTGCTGCGAGTTCCGGGACTATGAATAACCTCACAATAGGCGGTTACGATGCCTCACGTGGGAAAGACTTCACCTACTACGAAACTATTGCAGGCGGGATGGGCGCACGTCCGAACTGCGACGGTATTGATGCGGTTCATACGCACATGACGAATACGATGAACACACCGATAGAAGCGATTGAGACGAACTATCCGATGCAGGTGACAGCATACACGATTCGGCGCTGGACAGGGGGTGCAGGGAAGTTCCGAGGCGGTGCCGGTGTTATCCGAGCATTGAAACTCTTGACGGATGCAGAAGTAACCATCCTTTCGGAACGCCGAAGTCGAGGTCCCTACGGTTTGCAAGGCGGAGAACCGGGGGAACCGGGACGTAACGTGCTAATTTCTGATGGAGAGGAACATCCGTTAAGTGGTAAGGTCTCCGTTTCTGTGTGTGAAGGCGATGTTATTCGGATAGAGACACCCGGTGGCGGCGGATTTTCGTCTTAGCAATTAATGTTATAACCATAGTATCATGTCAGGGAGCTGCGAATAAACACGACTTGACCTGCAAAGAAAAACACAACGTTATAAAGCAAAAGGACCAACAGCAGATTAGAATGCCGTGATATGACATCTGGAAGGAAAAACTTCGGTGGGACAAAATTTGGCGGATCTGCCTTCAAAATACGTTGTAGGATTTCATAGTCTCCGGTTTCTTCAATGTAATTGTTAACGTGTTCAGCGTATTGGTGACGGTATCGAATAACAGCGCGGCGGAAATCCCATTCACTGAGGATTCCGGTGTTCGCTACGTCCGTCGCTAAATAGACAAATGCCGCCGAGGGTGAGATTAGGGAGATGGACAGGTTCATCTCGGCTTGTGCTTCAACGGCGTTGATAAAATCTTGTCTGATTTCTGCTGCCTTTCCGACGCTTAGGTTCATCTGTCTCCGCTCTGCTTTCGCGCGGATTTCGTTTATAGTTTGTTTCTCCGTATCACTTAGGGCTGCTGGATCGCCGCCATGCTCCTGTATGAATGCCTCTATCTCCGCCCGGCTCTGTTGCCGAATGTCTCCCGATAGCCTTCGCATATTCTCGTGGACCTCATACACTGTGGGGGTTGGTCGCAAATAGGCGGCTAAAAATGGACTGAAGTTGGGAATCACTAAAACCGTGATAACCCATAATGCCATCAAAAGCGTTAGTGTCGTTTTCGGATGTTTTGTCAAACACGACCCAAAAAGTCCAAGCGCACAAAAAACGGATAGGTAAAGCAGAGCGAGTAAGAAAAGAAATAAGGTTGCTGCCCAGTCAGAGGGACGTAGGTGTATGTTAGGCATCAGGTATAAGATTAGAATCACACTGATCAGTGCTGGTAGTAGAGAAGTTATTAGACTGAGATAACTCCCGACGAACTTTGTCGCCAAAAGCAGCGGACGTGAAATGGAATTTATCAGCACCAATCGTAAGGTTCCGCGACGATGCTCCCCTGAAATAGCGTCATACGTAAATACGAATGCTAACAGACTCCCGACGATGTTAAAGAAAAAAACGAAATCCAACTGTGAAAAAAGATAGCGATTTGGGTTGTTAACAAATTGTCGATTGTTTTCAAATTGAGGTCCCATCGCTGCTTCGCTATTGGCGTTTAAGGAGAGTTCTTCGTCCAACCCTGTTGCCAAAACCCGCAATGTCGGAAGGTCCCGGTTCATCCAGTACCAACTATACTTGTTGGTGTATAGATGGTCTTTGAGTTTGTATCCTGTATATAATTGACGACCCGCCCACGTCCCATCCATCGCTAACATTACCGTCGACCCGATGAGAAAAATCAGTGCAAGGATCATTGAAACCGCAAAACGGACACTGAGGATATGATCATGTATCTCTTTTTTGGTTAATGTCCAGAACATGTTTTCCTCAATTCGGCTGTCATCTTACATCATACCGATGAAACGCTAAATTTGCTCCCATGAACAACAGGAAGTTCCACAAAAGGAGCAGTTGCAAATCAATCCAAACCGCAGCGAAACTGCGTCGCAGTGGTTCGGGCTGATGAGCAAACATGGACTGTTGTCCCTCTTGTCTGACGCTCCGTTTAAGCCATGCGAAAAGTCGGCGGCGATAGTCTTGATAATCTGGTATTCCTGTTTGTGCGAGCGTCGTTGAACCATAAACGTAGGATGCCAAGGGTGAAAGACGAGCGAGATTTTTTCCTAACGCTATTTGACGGTCGATTTTGGCAATATAGGTATCGTCCATTGACCACAATATTTCTCGTTGTTCCTCGGTGATGTCGTGCTCGGTAACAACTTTTTCTTTCATTTGTCTGTGTTCGCCTTCAGAAGGAGCTGGCGCAATTGTTCTTGTCGTTAGCAGCGTGAGCCTCGGTATCCATAAGGTCCAAATCATCCAGATAAATAGACACAAGACAAGAGAAGTCGCTTCTCGATGAACCACTGTGGAGACGAGTAGACCGAGCGTGAAGAATAGGGAAAGGTAGATTAAAGTAAAGCAGAGAATGCCACCGAGTCGAAGAAAATGCTCACTGGAAAGTGAAACGCCGGAGAAAGTGGACATATAGATGAACATGAGCAGCACTGCTGGAGAGAAACTCAGAAGCAGACTGATATAGCCGCCAATCCACTTCCCTAATAGGAATGTTGATCGTCGAAGGGAATTGCTCAGCACTAAGGAGAGGGTATGTGTCTCTTTTTCACCGCAGATGCTATCGTAAGAGAGAAAAATTGTAAGGACTGACAAGACTATACTGACAATATAGACAAAATCGGGGGTCTCAAAGAGTTCAAAGATGTGGCGTTCCTCACCGAAACGCATGAAAACCTGTCCGATGACGTTATATCGAGGATGATAGTTTGGGATGACTGGGCGGACTTCGTTTGTCCCTTTCGCGATTAAGCTTAATGGTTGTGGTGGCATAGAGATGCCACGGGCTAAATTAGACTGTTTCTCTCGGTGTTGGTAATCGTGCGACATTAAAACGATAGAAATTACACATAAGACGATACACACAATGCTTGTTAGGATATAACGACCACTCGTTAGATTATCAATCAGTTCGTGCTTGATTAAATTCCCAAGTTGATGCATATTGTTTCCTACTTCTGTCCGAGAACCTTCAAAAACTCTGGGTCATCCTTTACATCCGAAAATACGGGGGACTCAAGGAAATACGGATAGTAACTATCCATATAATTATAGCCCCTAACCACATAAGCGTCCTGAGCGATCTTCAAATGGTGTAAAGTCTTCTCGCGATCCTTCTCAGATGCCCAGATGCTCACAGCAAGCTGAAAGTGACTATATTCGGTGTAATTTCCCAAATCAATAGCGACTTGTAGGGGACGTTTCGCCGCATTATACTTCTTAGACCATACCAGACAACAACCAAGGTTGTGAGCAACGCAATAAAGCTCGTAAAGATTTACAGGAAAACCTGCATCCAGTTTTTTCAACTCTTCTTCAATAAATGTGTTCGTTTCGGTATAGACTTGATCAAAACGGTCCCAATCTTCCTGTTTGCTATACAACAGCAGTCGAATCTCTCTGACAGCCAACCACTATTTAAAATAAGATGCCCAACCGGGTTTACCATTGGCACGTTCTAATTTTTCTATTTCGAGAAGTGCCGCATCTAAGCGGTCATTTCTTTGTAATATCGCTGCTCCGGCTCGGAAAAAATCGCAACGACTGTTCTGACTCACTTCAGGGTTTTCTAAGCGTTGAGATGCTTCATTATAAAGTTGAATCCAGTCATCAATACGACCTTCCGCTTTCCAACATCCGGCGGCGTTCAGATTAGAAATAGTTCTTAACGCATATTTTTCTGACTGTTTGCATGCCCACTGGTAAAGACGCGTCTGCTCTTCAATAGCTTCTCGGTTTCTCCCAACAAATGCCAGACTCTCCACTAACGACTTATGCGACCAATAACGCTCCGTATCATCTGGCGCGTCGTTAATGTAGTTACGGAGTAGCGGTATCCGTTTTTCCATGCCGAGACTGCCCATACGTGGGTATATCTCATCAACAGCAAGATGCACCAACTCAAGCGTGGTTTCACCCTTAAGGGCATCTTCAATCTTGTTGGATGCCTCCTTAAGAATATCCGCTCTTGATGCGGGATCAGATTTTACTTTTTCCATGAAGGCATCGAAGTTGCGACGAATATCTTTCACTTTATCGGACATAATAAAATCTCCTTTGGAACCACCCCAAATCTCGCGAATTGTAGGTTCTTCCCTCTTCAAGCGTTTGCGGGCGCGGTGGAGCCGACTCTTGACGGTGTTCGGCGATACACCCAAAAACTTGCTAATGTCTTCGCATGTCATACTATCGAGATAATGGAGCGTTACAACGCTCCGCTCACCCTCCGGCAACTTTTGCAGGAGGTGTTCGATGACTTCGCGTTGCCGTTCACTCACGAATTCTCTTTGTTGTTCAGCCCAGTATCGTGTATAAGCCAATTCTTCTAATTCCATTGGCGACATTGCATCTAACGATTCCATGGGAATCCGTTTCTTTTCAAACCATGCGAAACACTGACGCGCGGCAATCACATAAAGCCATCCAGCAAACGTATGTGGGTTTTTCAGCGTCGGCAGTTTTTCGTAAACTCTGAGGAATATATCTTGCGTGATTTCTTCAGCGATGTGGAAATCACCGATTTTCCGGTGTACGAACGCGTGGACCGGTTTTTGGTATTTCCGCACAAGTGTGCTGAACGCAGACTCGTCACCCGCCAACGTCCGTTCAATCAATTGCACGTCATCATTTTTCATGCAACATCTCCTAAAATATGTTGTCTCTCAAAATGTTAAGATAGGAATCGAGGACAGAAAGGTTGCATAAAATACAAGATTTAGGAAAGATTGTATCATTAAAGTGAGGAAATTTGAAATAGGAAGTAAGTTTAGTGTGAAAACAAAAACTTGAGTTGAGAATAAGCCGGATTCTGTATGTGGTGATCATTCATCTGGGATGGATGTTGCCATCCACCTCAAGCGGTTACCTCGGGACGAAGCGGGCAACCTCTATATGTCCCTGATTTACCTTGCTCCAGACGGGGTTTACCGAGCTCCGTAAGTCGCCTTACGGACTGGTGCGCTTTTACCGCACCGTTTCACCTGTACAACGCCCAGCTCATTGTATAAAAGCAAGCGTTGTAGTCTGCTTTCTGTTGCACTTTCCATAGCGTCGCCGCTCCTGGGTGTTACCCAGCATCCTGCCCTGTGGAGTCCGGACTTTCCTCATCCCATCGGTCAATACCAATAGAGACGCGACCCCCTACTCAACTCAAGTCTTTTCTATTATATCCGAAGAGGCACTTTAAAGGCAACGAAATCGGAACGTCCCTTAAAATAAAAAGCCAGAGCCATTCAGAACTGTTTCGTTCTGCTTCTGAATGACTCTGGAATATACAGTCTTAGGAGCATCCGCTTGTTGCGCCGCAATTTGAGCAGCGATAGCAGACACCGCTTCTTAACATAAGGGCACCGCATTCAAGACACGGCGGGGCATCGGCATGCTGTAGCATCACCTGCTTCTCACGCGCCTCCCAAGAATCGGTGTCACCGTTGCTTCCGTGTGCGTACGGATCGAGTTCCTGAGGTTCCGCCATCTGTTCATCGAAACCCAGCATGTCGGGAGCATCTGAGGGTTCTTGAGAGAGAAATTGTATACCGAGCCATCGGAAAACGTAATCTATGATCGACTTCGCCATCGGTATATCGGAGTTCGATGTGAAGCCTGACGGTTCAAACTGGACATGGCTGAACTTATTCACAAGCGACTCTAACGGGACACCGTACTGCAAGGCAATAGAGGTGAGTACCGCGATAGAGTCCATCAGTCCGGAGACGACTGTCCCTTCTTTGCTCATGCGGAGGAAAACTTCTCCAGGGCTACCGTCTTCATAGAAACCGACAGTGATATACCCCTCATGCCCGCCGACGCTGAATTTGTGTGTAAGAGAATCGCGCGTGTCGGAGAGACGCTTCCTGATGGGACGTTCAACGAGGCCATCAATAGCAATAACCTCATCGGTTTCGCTCTGTGCGTCCTGTTGGCTTCGCGTTGAAAGCGGTTGGCTTCCTTTGCTACCATCGCGATAGACGGCGAGGCATTTGACACCGCGTTGCCACGCTTCGACGTATAACGTCTTGATGTCATCTACAGTTGCGTTGTGTGGGATGTTAACGGTCTTGGAGATAGCACCAGAGATAAAGGGTTGCACAGCCGCCATCAATTTCAACGGTCCCATGTGATTTATATAACGGGTTCCGTGCTTACCACATTGGACAGCGCAATCGAAAACAGCGTAGTGTGTGGGTGAAAGATGCGGGGCACCTTCGATCGTGCCTGTACCGCAGATGAATTCCTCAGCCTTACTGATTTCATCTTCAGTGAACCCGATTGCCGATAGGATTTCAAAGTTCGGGTCTGCTGCGTCTTCCTTAGTAATGCCTAACCGTTCGAGGCATGCATCTCCGAGGAAACCGGGTGCGAAGGCGAGATTCAGGTCAAAAGCGGTCGGTAACATCTCCGCAACGTGATCAATATCTTCCTGTGTGAACCCTTTCCGTTTCAATGTATCTGGGTTGATATGCGGTGCGCCTTCAAAAGTCCCTGTTCCGACGAGGTACGCAATAATCGCTTCGGTCTGCTGGAGCGTGTAGTCTAAGTTGTTCAAGGCGGCTCGGACACTCTGGTTGACAATTTTCATGTACCCGCCACCTGCGAGTTTCTTGAACTTGACGAGTGCGAATTCCGGTTCGATCCCTGTGGTATCGCAATCCATAAGGAATGAGATGGTTCCGGTGGGTGCGATAACGCTAATCTGTGAATTGCGGTAGCCGAACTGTTCACCTTTTTCAACACAGATGTCCCAATCTGCCTTTGCTGCTTCAAAGAGGTCAGATGGACATGCAGCTGGATCGATATTATAAGCAGATTCCCGGTGCATCCGCATAACGTCTAACATAGAATCTCGGTTATTTTTGTATCCGACGAACGCTCCGATGCTTTCGGCGATTTCAGCACTCGTCCGATACCCGTGTCCACTCAAGATAGCAGTGATAGCACCCGCGTAAGCGCAAGCTTGTTCACTGTCGTAAGGGATCCCTAACCGCATCAGAAGCGCGCCTAAGTTGGCATAACCGAGTCCAAGCGGACGGTATTCGTGAGAGCGTTGTGCAATATTTGCTGTCGGATATGAAGAAAGATCGACTATGATTTCCATTGCGGTGGCAAACACACGGACAGTAGCCCGGAAACCCTCAATATCAAAGCTGCCGTCATCGTTCAAAAATTTGACGAGGTTGATACTTGCGAGATTGCAGGCGGAATCGTCTAAGAAGAGGTATTCGCTGCAGGGGTTGCTTGCGTTAATCCTGTCTGTGTTTTTACATGTATGCCACTTCTGAATTGTGCTGTCAAATTGGACACCCGGATCGGCGCATGCCCAAGCGGCGTGTGCGATTTTCTCCATAAGTGTTCGGGCATCATACTCATCGGCGACTTCACCGGTTATCCGATAGGTGGTTTTCCAAGAATCGCCTTGTAGGTAAGCACTCATGAATTCATCGGTAATCCGCACGGAATTGTTACTGTTCTGTCCGCTGACAGTGCCGTATGCCTCCCCGTTAAAGTCGGAAGGGTATCCTGCGGCGATGAGTGCCTTTGCTTTATCTTCTTCCTTGAGTTTCCAGTCAATATAATCAGAGATCTCTGGGTGGTCCATGTCGAGGATAACCATTTTGGCTGCCCGTCTTGTGGTACCGCCGGACTTAATACTGCCTGCCCACCGATCAAAACCTTCAAGGAACGAGAGTACGCCAGAACTTTCGCCACCGCCAGAGAGCAGTTCGCCTTTGGCACGGACCTTACTAAAGTTAGAGCCTGTTCCGCTACCGTATTTAAAGAGCCGGACTTCGGATCTCTGGAGCTCTAACATAGAGTCCAGAGAATCGTCAACGCTTTGGATGAAACAGGCGGAATTTTGCGGGTGTTGATATGCATTGGCAGTGACCTTAACTTTTTCTGCGTCTCTGTCCCAATAGTAGTTTCCGCCGCCGCCTTCGATATTATATTCGTGCCACAATCCGCAGTTAAACCAGACAGGCGAGTTGAATGCTCCACGTTGTGTGACGAGGATATGCGTTAACTCCATCTCAAATGCGTCTGCGTCTTCAGGGGTCGCGAAATAGCCTCCGAATTCTTCGCCGACTCTGCGGAGCGTGCGCGCGACACGGGTGACCAACTGGCGAGCACTGTCCTCTGCATCTGCGCCAGGTACCCCGGCTTTTCGGAAGTATTTGGATGCCGCAATATCCGTCGCGAGTTGCGTCCAGTTCGATGGCACCTCGACCTGCTCCTGTTTAAAGATGACATCACCTTTTTCGTTATAGATAGCCGCATCACGGCGTTCCCACTCCAACAAATCGTAGGGATGGACACCGGATGTCGTGAAATAAGGTGTGAAAGTAAGCCCCATACGATCACCTCCATTAGAATGTTTTGGTGAGGTTGTTCCGTCATCAACCTCTTTTGGATTTTCAACTGCCATACTCGTCCCTTTCAGGCTCCGTGTCCACTAAAAAGCATCCCCGAAACCTTTTTTATCAAAAATGATGTGTGCTCAACGCACGCTATATAGTATGAATGGATATTAGGACTTACGCAATTTTGACTGCATCCTATTTTGTTAGATGAGATTTCTCGGAAAACCGAGCGTTTTAGTGTCACAAACTAACAGTTTTGCGGCGTACTCGCCCAGATGCGAAGTGCATCATGCTACAAAAGAGCAGCATGCGTAAGTCCTATGAATATTTTGTGATTCTCGTTAGTTTTCCTTTAGCACGATGCGATGATAACGCTTTTTGCCGGCACGAAGCAGCAGTGCCTCGTCTTCAAGCAGATCGGTTCCGACGACCATATCTATCGCACGGTACTGTTTTTCGTTGATGTAAGCACCGCCTTGTTGGATGAGTCGTCGTGCCTCGCTACGTGAATTCGCTAACCCGACTTCATGGAACAGCGTCATGATTGGGATCCCACTATCAAGTCGATCGGCTGCGATATGTGTCATCGGCATTTCGGTGTTATTGAGATTGCCGCCGCCAAAGGCAGCACGCGATGTTGCTTGTGCTTTGTCTGCTTCCGTTTTTCCGTGTGCGAGTTGTGTGACTTCGTAAGCGAGTACCTCTTTCGCCTCGCGAATCGCTTCATGCTCTAATTTGCCGAGCTGTCGGACCTCGGTCATCGGTAGGAACGTGAAATAGGCTAAGAACTTTGGAACATCACGGTCATCTACATTGATCCAGTACTGATAGAATTCATAAGGTGATGTCCGTTGTGCGTCAAGCCAAACTGCGCCGCCAGCGGTTTTTCCCATCTTTGCGCCGGTTGCTGTCGTGAGGAGCGGAAAAGTGACGGCGTGAACCTGCTCGCCTTCAATCCGACGGATGAGACCGACACCGGCAAGGATGTTGCCCCACTGGTCGTCGCCCCCGAGTTGGAGACGGCACCCGTATTCCTGAAACAGACGCAAATAGTCATACGCTTGAAGCAGTTGGTAATTAAATTCCAGAAATGAGAGACCGAGTTCACGTTCGAGACGTTGGCGGTAACCCTCTGCACGAATCATCTCATTCACTCGGAAGTGTTTACCTATGTCTCGTAAAAATTCGATGTAGTTCACCGAGAGCAGCCAATCTGCGTTGTTGAGAAACCTACCTACTTCGGACACAGTTTGCGCGTCCGCACTTTCTGCTTTCTTGTTATCTAAGTGTAAGTAACGTTGGAGTTGTGCGAGGATCCTTTTAGCGTTCTCTGAAATCTGTTCTTCTGATAACATCGGGCGCATCTCGGTTTTGTCTGTTGGGTCGCCGATCATCGTTGTGCCGCCTCCGATGATTGCGATCGGTTTATGTCCTGCGCGTTGCAGGTGTGCCATCGCCATTATCGGTACTAAACTTCCGACGTGTAGGCTTGGTGCTGTTGGGTCAAATCCGACGTAGTAGGTAACTTGTTTTTCTGCTAACAGGCGTGCGACCTGTTCAGTATTTGTGACCTGTTTGATAAAGCCTCGTTCGTTCAGGGCTTCAAAAACGTTGTCCATTTTTTGTCCTGTTTTAGTTTAATTTTAGTTTATGAATTTATTACAAGGAATTCGATTGGTGCGGTTCGCATCTCAATTTGGATTTACGAACAGTTTCCACACCGAACACACAAGAGGTACAATGGGGAATTTAATAGAAAATTTATGCTTGTAACCTAATACAAAAATTGGAGATAAGGATTTTTTACCGAAATATCCTTAGCCAATATTATATAGGATTTTTGAAGTTCTGGCAAATTATTTTTTTCAGATTTTTGACATTTTTTAAACTTTTGAGATTAACCTGAAGCGACTTCAATGCTGCTGAACATGTTGACCTTGAGCCTATCGTGAATTCTCTGTTTGAGTTCTTTGCCTGCCACGGTTATGCCTCTATTATTTTTTCGATGTTGTTGATTCCTAATAACAGAATCTAACTTCTTCGGGCATCATGCCAATAGATAAAGTGACGTTTCCCCATTCCTCGGTTGAAAGATGATCAAATAGTTCCTGCCAAATGATGTCGCCTCTGCCTTTCATGGTGTATCCATTGAATTTTCTGCTGACGACGATAATGTGAACAAGATTGTCATCTCCATCAGAAACATCAACGTAGTCTTTTTTATCGTTGAAATATCCATTGCTGAGGGTGTCGTGGATTTTCTGTTTTAACCGTTCACATGCCATTTTCCTCATCATCCTCTGCATAAGAGTGTCCACTGAAGATTGCGCGGACCTGTTTGGCTGTCTTCGGACCTGAGAGCAATTTTCCGATGCGGTCGCCTTCTTCTTCAAGCAACGCTTTAACGTTCGTGAGTACGGCTTCTAATTTGTCGCCCGGAAATTTGCACGCGCCGTTTTCGTCCATGTGGATAATTTCACCCGGTGCGACATCCATACCTGCTATTGATACCGGTACGTTGACGGCTTGAACCGCCATTGCGCCGTGCCCTGGCGTAATACCACTTAACAGGTACTGAAATTCCATCGGTCGGATCTCATCAATATCGCGTGAGGGACCATTTGAAATTGCACCGAGACAACCGATTGACTTCATCGCTGCTGTCATGTTCCCGCCAGCGAGACCCACTTTATTCGCGAGTTCGGGTGGAAACTTTTGCTCAAACGCCAAAATCGTCGGTCGTTTCGAGGCACCTAACGCGTCAATGACATCCATAAAGGAGAGTTCCGAATAATTAGGGTCTGGTACCCCGTAGACGCACGTCACCGCATACCCAGCGACGGCTCCGAGTTCAGGGTACATACAACGGATTGTCGTGTCGGTATACCAATTCTCTGTCCACGGGTTGTAGAGTCCGAGGCATAGTGGACTCGTCGGATAGGTCGCGACGACATTCGTAATCGAAGGCGTATCATAGTTGCGCAGTTCCGCCAACATTTCCTGCTCAGTTAGTGCCATTTTTTAATTTTCCTTGCGGTTAAGTAGCGTAGGTTGAGACATTCACGTGCCTCTGGGTAGCGTTGAAGAAACACCGAAGCAAAAACCCTTCCACTTCGTTTCAGGTTTAGTATCTTGGATCTCGATTAATAAGAGGTGTAAGCACCTCGTGTGATGGATAACGAGATAGGTTTTAGACAGGCATCGTTCTACCGGCATAAGCGCGTCCGATGCGTGCGGCTTCTTCGCCGCCACCGGTGATGCGTACACCAGCGTCAATGCTTGCCTCAATTGTATCAGGGGACGTGCTTTCTAAAAATCGGATTCCAGCTGCTTGGCATGCTGCGAAGACGCGATCACGAGCGTCTTGCAATTCCTTTGGACGCGGGTTCGGTGGATTTTTGTAGCCGAATGACATGCTCATATCACCCGGTCCCCATTCTGCGAAAGCGATTCCGGGAACTTGCGCGGTGATTTCAACGTTTGCTAATGCCCGTTTATTTTCAAATTTGAGTCCGAGGAAGAGTTCACCGTTTGGGTTTAGGGGCCAGGGATCGGCGATGTCGAGGTATTCGTTAGCGGAGATACCCCAAATTGGTGCAGCGGAGCCTTGACCTGCTGAACCGCGCCGTCCGACATCTAACTGTGTACCGACACCGATTGTCTGGAACGGGTATCGGCAGGCTTCGACGAATGCTTTGACCGCTTCTGGGGATTCAGCGTGGCAAAGTAGGAGTCCGTGTACGCCGCGTGCGAGGAGTTGCCGCATCTGCCAACCGTTGGCGCGAATGACATCTGCGCTAATGCCGTCTACGGGTAATTCGACGATAACTGCTGGGGTTTTGTGTCCACTATTCGTTGGACCGCCATCAGCAAGACCGCGCATGAAACCGTCGAGTCCAGCGAGATCGAAACACCCGTGCTCCATGCCGACGTTGATATAGTCCGCCCAGGTTTTTGCCATCGCGCGACCTGCGTCATAGTTCAGGTCCGCACCTGTGTGGCTCCCTGTATAAAAGACAGGTAGATCGTTTTCGAGTAGTTCAATCACCTTATTAACGCGTTTTGGCATTGCGGGATCTCCTTGAAAAAGGCACAAAGAAAAACGTGCTTAACTTAAAAGAAACGAAACAAAATTAAAACCGGTTTCAATAATTTTTTCATCCGATTTCAGTTCCACGATTTAAAAAATTGTATAAAATTCGTGACAATATGTCAACAAATTTTTTAAAAGCCTGTGTGCGCTGAGAATAGAGGGTTTTGAAATTCCTTGACACATCTATCGCTTCCATTTATGATAAAAAGGTGAATTACAAACCCAAATTTCTATAGAGGGCATTAGATTATGAAAGCGATTGTCACCAAATTATTGCCAGACAAACGACGCGAAAAAACCGTTGTCACTGACTGGAAAGAACCTGCACCACCTGTCCGAAACGAGGTGCTCTGTGAAGCGGTTTTCACCGGATTGACCAACGGTACAGAGCGGAATCAGATTATCGGTGGAAACTATTCGGCGCCTGATGATCGACTTCCAGCAGGTGGCGGATACCAGAACGTCGGTAGAATCATTGAGACGGGACCCGACGTGACGCAGCTGCAGGTCAACGACCTCATCTACGCCAGCGTGGACCATGTTGAACGGTTCACGATTCCGGAGAACGGACTACTGTTGAAATTGCCTGAAGACATTGATCCTTGTGATGCTGCGCTTTTCGGGATTTCCGGTGTCGCGATGCATTGCTGCCGTCGCGTTGATCCACGTATCGGCGAAAAGGTCCTTATCGTCGGACAGGGGTGTATCGGTATGTTCGCAGCACAGATCGCCTACGCTATGGGCGCGCGCGTTACGGTCTGTGATATTGAAGCATCGCGATTGGAACAGATCCGTCAACTCGGTGTTGCAGAGCAAGTTTTTAATACAAGTGGTGAGGGTTGGCAGACACAGATTCAAGACGGAACATTTGATGCTGTTATGGATTTCGCTGGTGTTCCTGAGATGGTTACACCGATGATACAGGCGTGTAAGGTTCGGGGGCGCGTGCTCTTAGTCGCTGGACGATTTGATGTCAACTATACTTTCAACGTCGGGCAGTTTAGAGAAATTAGCATTCTACAATGCAGCCATTTCACGCGTGATGATTTGGAAAACCTATGCCGTTTTTTGCGTCAAGGTTCCGTTAAAATCGCCCCACTCATTCGCCACCGCGTCCATGTTGACGAATCACCGCAGATATATAGATGGCTCCGCGATGAACCGATGCGCCTATTGGGAACCGTATTTGAATGGGGATAAGTGCTAATAGTGCCTGCCTATACAATAACAGGCGCACCCATAAATTCTTAAGGTTTCCCGAACTTCTTAAGTCGAGTTCACGGTATCCAAATTATCCTGCCTAAACACTTTCAAAAAACCTTCAATTAAAAAAAGTGCAACTTTTTTGCAACTCGTTTGTAGTAACGATAACTTCACTTTTTAACAGCAAGTTTTGGAAACCTGCGAGCTGCGCCAAAAGGCTGAGTTGTAATATGACGGAAGATAAATTCCTTGCGCTTTTCCACGAGCACAAGGCTCAGATTTATCAACATACCCTCTATCTACTCGGCAATCGGGAAGATGCGGAGGACATAACACAAGAGACGTTCATCAAGGCGTGGGAATACCGTGCTAAATTGCGTCCGAAAACCGCACGTTCATGGTTACTGAAATGTGCACAGAATCTCTGTTTCAATCTGATGAAGCGACATAAATTTCAGGTGCATTTGGCGGACGGAGACGATACGGATCCCGAAACAGAACTCGAAACTTTAATGCACACACATTCTGGTCGCTCAAATCCGTCACCAGATGAAATTGTGGTTCAGCAGGAACTCAAGGATTCCGGGCATTATGCTATCAAGAAATTGCCGCCAGATATGCGTGTGGTGGTCGTTATGCGGGAATTGAACGGTATGAGTTTCAAAGAGATTTCAGAAGTCTTAGAACAACCTGAAGGGACCGTAAAATCAACAGCGTTCCGTGCCAGAAAGAGATTGCGGGAGTTGCTGCGTCCGTATTGGAGAGATGAAAAATGAACCGATTTCCTTCTGATCGAGATTTAACGTGTACGAAAGTACAGGATACCTTAGAGGCGTATCTTGACGACGCATTAGATGCGGACACATCCGCGCGAGTTGCATCACATGTCGGCTCCTGTGCGACGTGTCAAGATGAGGTCCGCTTCGCGCAAGCCGTTAGCGGCGCATTACACGAACTTCCGAAACCGGAGCCGCCGTCTGAAATCTTTGACGCTGTCGCGGCTCACGTTCGCGCACATCCGAACAGGGAACCGAGTTGGCGACACTGGATACGCCAACGCTTCACGTTCACGGACGCTTTAACCTTGCCACTTGCGCGCGTAGGTGCGTTGGTGTGTCTCATTGGGATTATTGTGTTCGGTGTTTATCAGTATCAACAATATATGACAGTTAGACAAGCCTCACGCGACCTCTATTATGCGCTCGGTAAGTTGAATTATGCAGTGGAACGGACAGGCATCGTCGTTAACGAAAAACTGCCTGATGTGCGGATTAATGAAGTTTCAAGTCGTTCCTTTGTTCAGATAGAAAATGCTTCCCGTCGCGCCCTAAAAGAAAAAGAAAAAATTTCATCAGCAATTCATCAAAGTTTGGGTGCCATTAATCGGTTACCTGAGTATATTCCGGATATTAAACACTACGAACGTTCAGAGTATAAAGGAGACACACCATGAAAATGCAAAGACACTGGGGGTTGCTGTTCATAGCGCTACTTTTTCTTGCATGGTTAACGCCGATGCAGATGGTCATCGCTGAACAAGAGAAACCCGATAAGATGAAGCAGAAAGGGCTCATCCTCCTCGATTTCCCATCACCCCTTAAGGCAAAGGTTGAAGTTAACTTAAACACGAAACTTATTAATCTGGTTACCAAATCGGTGAGCAATCAACCAGAAGTCGCCGAACTGATTCAGATGTTGGACGGTATCTATGTCCGTACCTATGATAGAGTTATCTGGGATAAGAAGGCATATAACTATTTCCGAGATAAATTCAAGGAGGATAAGTGGGAAGTTCTCATCAAAATCCAGGAAAACCGTGAAGTGATAGAAATCAACCTGCTTTTTGACGAAGACAAGGTTTACGGGATTTTTATTACTATAGTCCCTGAAACATCTCAAGAGGTCACCTTTGTCAACATTGTCGGTGAGATCGCGCCAGAACGGATTGAGGATTTGCTTGGAAGTTTGAGCAATTTCGGTGCGATGGATATTGATGTCGGTGGTGCCTTGAAGGCGCAGGGACAGCCGATCCGAGGGACGATTCAAAGGGAAATTCTCGCTGTAAAAGTCGAGAATCCACCAACTGTTGATGGGGTCCTTGAGGATACATGTTGGAAGGTCGCCCCTCAAGCGGATGGCTTTACGCATGCTCGTAGCGAAAACCCGGTCGAGGATGACTCGGTCGTTAAACTGGTTTACACAGATGAAGCCATTTACGTCGCATGGCATCTCAATGATTCCGAACCGGATAAAATCGTCGCACTACAGAAACATGACCACGCCAGATTCGGGATGACAGAGGATTGGGTCTCTTTTAGTATTGATCCGTTCCATACACACCGATTTTCCAACCGTACATACTTTATGGCGAACGCACTCGGCAAAAGATTTGTCCGCTCGCCGGTTCGCGATGCGAATAAAATTAAATGGATGGAGCAGTGGAATGTCGCCGCTAATATCGTTGAGGACGGTTGGGTGGTGGAGATGGAAATTCCGTGGCAAATGCTCGATTATCCTGATACAACGGAACCCATTCGGATGGGCATTAACTTTAGCCGGGGACAAGCGCGTACGAATGAACGTTCTTGGTGGTCCAACGTAGGGGTCCAAGAGTTCTACGAAAACGATGGACACTGGTTAAATGTGTTACCGCCGCCGAAGCCTTCTGGAATGCATGGATTGTTAGATGCTTTTGACACTGAAGGATACGGTGTTCCGCAAGTATTAGGTCGCAATGATAGTCTCGGTTCCACAAATAGCGACCTCTTTCGATCCGTAATTAGCAGCGGATTAAATCGTGTTGATGGACTTCAATTCGGTGCTGGATTTGAATTGGGACGACAGTGGTATCTTGACCCTCTCTTTTTTGCTGGCTCCGGTTCAACGATCCGGCAGAATAAGAGCGGAGCTTCTACTTTCGTTGACATCAATGAAGATAACTCTGCCGGACAATACCGTACTGCGCCGAGTCCCTTTATATTTGGGGCGATGCGTTACGGGCTTGCAAGTCGGACGCTTAATTATCGAGCTGGTGGTGGTATGACATCAGGCGAAAACCTGAATTTAACCTACGCCTTGCAAATCCATCGTCTGACATCTGTCAGAGACCGAGACATCTTGCTAAGCAGCAGTGAACGGTTCTTCAGAGCATTATGGGGCACCGATTTTCAGGACTATTATCTTAGGGAAGGCGCGGTGATGTCGCTGCAATGGCAACCGAGGAACGTCACACACGCCCTCGGGCTGTCCTTACTTTGGGAAGAACATAAAAGTCTTGAAAATAATATGCACTTCCATTTGCGGAACTGGTCAGCAAATCCCGAACCCACCGGTCGAAGAAATGCAACGATACATGATGGAAGTATGCACAGTATCTCGTTAAAATACGATTTTGATAATCGAGGAAATACAGATCTAAATTACGACCTTGAGAACCGAGGAAGGACAGGCGAATGGTATAATACATTTCTCGTGGAACATTCGAGTTCGGCAATCGGTTCCGATTTCGATTTTACACGTTTCTCGACGCATCTCCGTCACTATTATCCTATCGGCAAGGGTCGAATTGACGCGCGTTTGAAAGTCTCGGTTTCAACGGATCCGCTGCCTTTTCAACGGCAATTTGTCATCGGTGGTATCGGCACGTTGCGTGGGTACTCGCTCTATGAATTTGTGGGGGATCACGGTTTCCTCTTTAATTTAGAGTACCTCCACAGTTTAGGAAATGACATGTTTATCGTTCCTTTCGTAGACATAGGACAAGTCTGGGGAAAGCGGGAACACAACTCGTCTGCGTTATTGAGCGTTCCTTTCGCTGACGTAGAACAAACTTGGCACCGCATAGAAGACGCAAGGGATATTCAACCGAAGATTAACTTAGGCATCGGCTTCCAGGGTGGACCCTTCAGGTTGAACCTTGCAAGACCCATTGAGGAAGGACGCGGTTATCAAGTCGACTTTAAATGGTCGCGTATGTTTTGATTTTTTTAAACCGCCTCCCCTAAAATCTTGCTCTTTAGGTTAAAAATCAATTGGGAACTGTTTATGCGATACGATTCATTACTACATCCGAACTTGACAGATGAAGAACTCATTAGGCTTGCCCAAGCCGGTGATGAGTCCGCATTTACGGAACTCATGTCGCGTTATAATCCACTCGTATGGAAAGTGGTTATCGCAAATTCGAGACAACGTCGCGATGCCGAAGAAATTCTCATGGACATCTGGAGATCCGTCTGGGAAAACATCAACGGATTGCGGAGCGTTGAGCGTTTTGGTGGATGGTTGAAGCGTATTGCTTACAACGCGTGTAAACGATATTACACTTCTGTCCAGCATTCGATGAGCGAAATTCCACATACCGACTTGACAGATTACATCGATCAAGATGCTGTTGCCTGTTTTCGGGAAACGGAACTCTATGACGATGTCCGAGAAGCCGTGTATCATCTGCCGGATAAAGTGCGGCGTGTCGCGGTACTCTACTATCTGGAATTGTGGAATATCGGAGAGATTCACGCTGAACTCGGAATTGCGGTAGGGACGATCAAAACGAGACTGAAACAGACACGCGAACTCCTGCGCAAGGAATTCGGTGTCGAACCTGAAAGAGGGAGAACTATGTCAGCCAAACGAGAAGAATCGAAACACATTCAACCGAAAATCAAAGTTATTGGTGTCGGTGGCGCAGGTGGAAACGTTGTCAAACGGATGATTGAGGAAGGTTTGACAGACGTTGAATTTTATGTCGTGAATACAGACCAGCAAGCACTCAACAAGCCCCTTAAAGCGACACCGGTACAGATCGGTGTTAGCACCACACAAGGACTCGGTTGTGGCGCGGACGCAGAGATCGGTAGAAAAGCAGCCGAAGAGGATCGCGAAAAACTCCACAGTATTGTTGCGGATGCCGATGCCGTTTTTATCGTAGCCGGTATGGGAGGTGGAACAGGAGCGGGTGCTTCGCCTCTGATTGCTGCCATCGCTCGTGAGCAAGGTGCTTTAGCCGTAGGTATTGTGGCACAGCCGTTCAATTTTGAAGGTCAACGTCGCATTAAAAAAGCAGAACAGGCACTGCAGGAGCTTCGCGGAAGTGTTGATTCTGTTGTTGTGGTATCGAACCAACAGCTTCTTGACGAAGCGGATCGGTCAATGAAGATACGCGAGGCGTTCCATCTCAGCGACGAGATGCTGCTCCAAGGGCTTGAGAGAAGCATCACGGAATTTCATTCCAGTACGCTGTAAAATTGAGGTTAGCAGTGTAACTTTGGATTTGTAAGTTGAATGTAAGTACGAATCTATCATTAGCAGAGGCATCTCAACCCTTTAGAGACGCTTTGATGAGGACTAAGAATCAAACGCTTAGTCCTCATTCAATTATCGTTTGCCGATAACCAACCCTGACGAAACAACCTCCAAAAAATTCAATTTTTTCATCTTTTTTCTTTAAGATGCAATCTTTTTACCCCAAATTTCGTCTTTAATAATAGAGGGTGTAAGCTGCACTCTATTTATTGATGGCATAAAACGTGGCTTACGATTAAACTTTTTGGCGAATGCAACACGATCGAATCTGTTTATTAGGGGGAATTTCGTGGAAAGAGAAGACGATGTTCAACTGATTCACAAAATTTTGGCGGGTGACGAGGCTGCGTTTGGCACCTTGGTCGAGAAGTACCAAAAGAGTGTTCATGCGCTTGTATGGCGGAAGATTGGCGATTATCATTACGCTGAAGATATTATGCAAGATGCCTTCCTTCAAGCATACAAAAAACTCTCGACGCTTAAAAACCCCGATCAATTTGCAGGGTGGCTCTATGTCATTGCGAATCGGCTTTGCATTGATTGGGCGCGAAAGCAGAAGTCAGTCCGAAAGCAAAAGCCTGAGACGCAATCTTTGGCGGACACGCGTCCGGAAGACATTGAAGAATCCTCTTACACGCACCATATATCAGAACAGGGGGTGAAAGAGAGCACCGAGTATTGCCAAGAGCTTGTCCGGAGGCTTTTGGAAAAACTGCCAGAGAACGAGCGCACCGTCGTAACACTTTTCTATCTCGACGAAATGTCAACGAAAGAGATTGGCAAATTCTTAGGCGTTTCGGCGAATACGATTGCGAGTCGGCTTCATCGGGCGCGAAAGCGTCTACAAGCAGATCAAGAACGCTTGGTTCAAGAAATTTTTGATGATGTACAGTTGTCAGAAAATATGAAGGAGGATATTGTGAAACAATTAGAAAGTATTCAGAGCAAATTTGATGCGTTCATGGCGCAGGCAAAATCCGACCCGACATCGGGGGCGGACATTCTTACAGAGGCACACGATCAACTTGAAGAGGCACTTAAGGGTGAAATCACGTCCGAGTTGGCGCGCCTCGCTCATGAGATATACAAGTATATGGGCAAACCCGGAATAGAAAAAAACGTTTCTCTGCACCGTAGGTATCTGAATGTGGTTTCAGACAATAAGGAACGTTTCTGGTCGCATCGGCAGTTAAGTGTTAACCTCGCTATGCTTGGGCGGAATAGGGAAGCAATCGAGGAACAGGTTCGGCTTTATCACTGGGCATGTGAGCATAGATCAGATGCGGATGTGTTATATGTGCTTAGCAGTTGTTTAGAGCACGCTGGATGTTGGAAGGCGGAAGGGCGTGTTGATGACTGGATTCAACTTTATAATGATGCCTCTCAACGTTTAGAGAACCCTGAATTGAGTCGCTACGACCGTTGTAATTTCCTACAGATCGGATCAGAAATCTTGCGTTCTTACGGCAGGTCAGATGAGACACTTCTTGGTATGGAAAAGTTGGAACGTTTTAACGACGAACCCGATTGGGAGCATTATTTTAGGTTCTGGTTGGCTGTCCGAACGAATTGGCTCCTTGTGTATAGTAGCCGTGAAGATTCGGATCGTTTCGATCAAGCATTGGCGGAAGTCCAGACGTTTATTGAGGGAGAGATGGAAAAACGGGATGCCGGTCATTCTGTGAACCTCGGTAACCTTCATTGGGCTGCGCACGACATCGGTTGTTGCTTGGTGTGGTTACAGAAGTATAACGAGGCGAAACGTCTCCTGCAAGTCGCTATTGATGTGGATAGTGTCAACGATTATGGTCACTTCATGCTTGCTGTGAGTATCTGGGCATCTGAACGTAACCGCGAGAAGACTTTACATCATTTAAAATTTGCGCATGAGATTGTCCTTGCTGCATGGAATCGGGGTAAGTATTACCAGACGTTCCTTGGGACACCTGAATTTGCGGATGTAAAGGATGATCCAGAGTTTCTGAAGGCTCTGGGGCAGAAGTAAGATAATGCTGTATCCAGTTTGATTTTAAGGGTAAATCATGTTAACAGTACTTATTCGCCGAGAACTCCTTGACAACCTGATGACGTTCCGCTTCGCTGCAGCGGTCTTAATTATGTTGTTGCTCGTCGTTGCCAATACCTTTGTGCTTATCAAGGATTATGAACGACGGTTAGAAGCTTACAACACAGCTCTCAAGACCGAGGATCGGCGATCGCAGGGAAGGAAAACCTATTCGGCCGGAAGATTGAACGTTGCCCGTCCACCAAATCCGTTGAGTATTTTCAATGTCGGGTTGGATAAACGGCTGGGCAACGAGATTTGGATATCTCACGGTTTTGTACCGACGCTGTGGGATACTGGAACGTATAAATTGACGAACCCACTTCTCAACCTCTTCACTTCGATTGATATTGTTTTTATTTTTGAGGTCGTTCTGAGTCTAATGGCACTTATTTTCGCCTACGATGCGATTGCGGGGGAACGTGAGCGCGGTACATTGCGTCTGGTGCTAACGCATCCGGTGGGTCGCGGGCATATTCTGCTTGCGAAATACATCAGTGCGATGACCTGCTTGCTTGTTCCGTTGCTAATAAGTCTGCTTCTCGCGGTAATTTTGCTGACAACATCCACAGTTATTTCTCTGCGTATTGGTGATTTTATCCGGATCGGTGGGATTATCTTGAGTTCAATTGTCTATCTGTCAGTATTCTATCTCATCGGCATGCTAATTTCAGCCGTAACGCGCAGAACCGGTACTGCGCTGATGCTCGCGATGTTTGTCTGGGGGTTTTGGGTGTTGGTGTATCCAAACGCTGTTCTTGCCGCGATTGCGCCGCCTCAGACTTCTCAACCGCGTATGGTATCCGCTTACGAGGAAATTAAACAGATATGGGAGACATTCGACAAAGAGCGAAAGCAGTTCCTTGCGAATGATGCCTTTCCAGGAGAAGATCCGGATTTTGGTATGGTAGACACAGATTCGAATTGGATATGGGGATCAGGTTACGAATACTTTTATAAAGATTCATCAACACTTAGGTATGATTACCACGCTGGTTCACACATTGGCAAACTGAGTGAAGCCTCCAAACCTCAGGTCCCGCACGCGCAGGATTATTACCGCTTCCTCGGACCGCAGATCGTCAACGCTGCAGAACGCGCGTGGCTTGTCCGAAAACAGGCACTCGAAACTATCTTCGTTCAACCAGCGATTGTTGATCGCCTCCTTTTAAGAGGCTCGCCAGTCGGGATGTACGATGCTGCAACGCAGGCGTGGGCAGGGACAGACTTACAGGGACTCAGAGATTTTTTTGAAGCGGCACGAAGACACCGACGGAGCTTGATTGACTATTACTATGATAAGAACGCTTTCGGGTCTCAGCAATGGTTTTCTGCCGACAATGGCGCGGTAGATTGGAATAGTTTGCCTCAGTTTTCTTTTCACAGAAGCGATGTCCGAATAAATGCAGCACGTGCCTTTCCAGATATCTGTCTACTCTTGATAATCAACCTCGTCCTATTCATCGGGATATTTCTGGTTTTCCAAAAAAGTGAAGTGTAGGAATGATTTGGCATATTGCGAAACGAGAAATTTACGACAATCTGAATAGCCTCCGATTTGCGCTGACAACGGTATTGCTTCTCGGCTTGATGCTGATCAATGCGATTGTGCATCTCCAGGAGCATCCTGTGCGGATGCAGAAATATCACGATGCCGCGACAGAATCGTTGAATCGCTTAAAATCTCGAACAAGCTTGTATCTGATTGCGCAAGCAGGTCCCGGATACCTTTACAAAAAACCGTCATCTCTCCATTTCTGCGCGGATGGCGGTGAGGACTTTTTGGCTGACAATGTCTACGGCGGATTTTACGCTTGGGCCACCGATGGCTTAGCAGGCTTCTGGCAGTTAGATTATATGCCTGCGACTCTCAATCGACAAAATATTCGTCCGGACACTATCAAAATAGATTGGACGTTTGTGATCGGGTACGTCTTGAGTCTCATCGCGATTCTGTTCACCTTTGATTCGATTTCTGGCGAACGCGAGCATGGGACACTCCGTTTGACGCTGGCAAACCCTGTCCCGCGTCATATCGTGTTGATTGGGAAATTTTTAGGCGCGTTGGTCAGTATCAGTGTCCCGTTTGTGATAGGGATTTTGATGAACCTGTTGGTAATTTCTACGGCCAGCGATGTGCAACTTGGTACTGATGCGTGGAGCCGCTTAGGCATTATCCTTTTCATTGCGATGCTGTACCTGTGCCTGTTTCTTGCGTTAGGTTTGTTGGTGTCGTCGCGTGTACGGCAAAGTGCCGCAAGTCTTGTGATCCTTCTATTGATGTGGGTCACTTTCGTGGTTTTCATGCCGAGTACACTTGCCTCTATTGCAAGCGGATTTTCACCAGCAATGACTTATGATGAATTCAACGAACGCGCGATGCAACTTGTAAGTGAACTTAGAGGTGAATACGAGGCTCGTTTGCAAGACATGCATAAGGATCCAGCGGAGAAAATGGAGTTCGCGGGTGAATATGTTATCAAAGATGTGACGGGGCGGGAACGTTTGATCCACGAATACTTAACGCAACAGCACGCCCAAATTCAACTGGCGCGTTCTGTCACCCGCGTCTCACCGGTCGTGCTTGTTCAGCATCTTCTTGAGGTTTTTGCTGGCACTGGGTTTGAACGGCATCAACAATTTGTGGAGAACGTGCAGCGTTACGCCCGTGAATACCGAGAATTTGTCTCGGATATGGATAGAGCTGATCCCGATAGTCCACATGTCATTGGGGTTTATGAGGGTATGTCGAAAAAAAACATCAGTCCAGAATCAATTCCGACGTTTGAAGATAGGTTTAGTCTTAGCCGTGATCTCAACGCTGCATCAGTAGATCTGTTGTTGCTAACACTATTTTTCGCTGTTTTTTTCTCCGGAGCGTATCTGGCATTTGTACGCATTGAAATTTAGCGTGTAGTTTTGAGTGCCCCATATTGCTAAAGCGCCAAGTGTTCCCTTGTATTCTTTTCTTCGGATACAGCACGCCAAAAAAGCATTTGGACTGATCTTTTTGCTGTTCTATCCATTTATATTCTCGGCGATCCAAACGCTTTGGAGTTCAAACAGCATCTGGTGGTGAAGGTGATTCGAGCATTTTAGGTTTTTACCATATCTGCGTGTTGCTTTTGAACGGTCTAATTGTATTCTGCTGAATCCTGTGGTATAATATACAATAGTTTGGATAGTCTCAGTCCTAAGATCGTCCAGAGTTTATAATAACAGATATGGCGGAGAAATAGGGAATGAAAAAAGAACAAATTGTTTCCCAAGACCCGCGTGTGATGCACGGGACCTTAGTTTTCGCTGGCACGCGGGTGCCAGTTGAAAGCCTGATTCAACACCTTGTTGCAGGCGATTCGCTTGATATATTCCTTGATGATTTTCCGACAGTCTCCCGTGAGCAGGCAGTGGCTTACTTGCAGATGACTCTGGAGTTCGCTAATGCGCGTGTTGCTTAATGAATTCTTGTAAATAGCTAAAGGAGAATATAATATATCACGTTGTTTAACGAAAACGACGCTTATGTACCTCTTTTATTTAGGAGACGATTTTATGGAAAGTTTGTGGAAAGCACACGTAGTCGTTAGCAGGCTTGTGTCGGTTCTGCTCATACTTGTAATATCTAACACAGCAGCACAGGAAACGAAAGCCGAAAAGGATACACAGATGGAAAAAGACCGAATCCAGATTTATAAAGAGAACCCACGCTACTGGCAGTATAAAGGCGAACCGATCCTACTCATCGGCGGTTCTGTTGAGGATAACCTGTTCCAGATTCCGAACCTCAAGGCGCATCTTGCGTTGTTAAACGCTGTCGGCGGCAACTATGTGCGGTCTACGATGAGTTGGGTGGATGAAGGCGATGTACCACCGTTTAAAAAGGTCGGCGATTTGTACGACTTAAACCGGTGGAATGACGAATTTTGGAACCGTTTTCGGAACTTCATCGCGTGGACAGACGAGATGGATATTATCGTCCAGATTGAAGTGTGGGCAACCTTTAACTACTACCGCGAGCCATGGGCTGCCAACCCTTTCAACCCGAAAAATAACAGCAATTACACCGCAGAAGAGACAGGCTTACCGACTGTCGTCAAGAGTCATCCTGTTGCAACCGAGAACAACTTTTTCTGGTCTGTACCGAAAGAGCGTAATCAGGAAATCGTCTTGGAATATCAGGAGAAGTTTGTGGATAAACTCCTCGCTGAAACGCTTCCGTATGGGCATATCCTCTACTGTATGGATAACGAAACTGCCGTCACGCCTGCGTGGGGTGAATATTGGGCGACGTACATCCAGAAACAGGCAGCCGCCGCTGGACGCGTCGTCGAAACCACAGAAATGTGGGACCCTTGGGATTTATCACACGAGAAGCATAAAGCGACGTTTGACCATCCGGAGACCTACTCGTTCTGTGATATATCACAGAATAACCATCAGAAAGGGCAGCGGCATTGGGATAACGCCCAGAAAATTCGGGCGAAAATCTCGCCGATCCGTCCCATCAATAATATTAAAATTTACGGTGCTGATACAGGAAAATACGGGAGGACGCGAGACGGGTTGGAGCGGTTTTGGCGAAACGTTTTCGGTGGATTCGCATCGGCACGGTTCCACCGTCCGGATAGTGGTGTCGGTTTGAGCGAAACGGCGCAAGCGCATCTCAAGAGTATGCGAACCCTCACAAACGAAATAGACGTTTTTATATGCGAACCGCATAACGATCTGTTGTCCAATAGAGTGGATAACGGTGCGTATGCCTTCGCGAATCCCGGACGCGAATACGCGGTCTACTTTCCGAATGGCGGTTCTGTCGATATCAACTTGAGTGCCATGAAAGATGCTAAAATGCTAACAGTAAGATGGTTAAATATCGCAAAAAGCGAGTGGACACAGAAAGAAGAAATTCCCGTTAGCGATAGCCTAACATTATCTGCGCCGACCGAAGACCATTGGGCAGTTTTGATTCAACGCAAGTAAAATCGCACCTATAGCGGTGAATAATTAATCACTCATTTCACGATGATTCCGTAGATTCCTAATTGCAGAAAATATTCCATTTTTTTTGCATTCTCTACAATCTTGTGATATAATATATAGCGTTGCTAACGAGGTAATCTGTTCCCCAAGTCATTTTCAGTTTATCATCAGAGTGACTGCTATGTTCAAACATCAGCGCGATCAATTCAAAAACGAAAATGTTGGGATGTTTGACCTCGCTTCTATCGGGATAACGCTTGCGCTTGCGATCTGTATCGGTTATTTCGGCGGTAAGTGGCTCGGTGGAAAATTAGGCAACGCAGCGGTTGGGTCCTTCATCGGTTTCGGTATAGGGGTCGCCGCCGGATTTATGGAGATGTTTCGTTCGATCGCACGCTGGAATCGACGGCTTGCACGCTTAGCAGAAATAGCAGAAAAACGCCACGACACTTCAGAACAAGCACAAGAGACCGAAGACGCGTAGCAAAGGAGCTGCTTAGATGGGTCCCGTGTTAGAGTTTGGCGACCGATCTATCCGTCATATCTACATTTTGACGATTTGCCTCACCGTCGTTATTGCGGCAGTGTTGCTCGTCTTTAAACGTCTTGCGCTCCCGAGTTTTTTGATTGGCAGTGCTATTAGTCTGAGTCTGTTCTGGTCGCTTGAATTCGCAGTTCGACGACTCGTTCAGCCCGGGAAAACGAAGCGCACGAAGTATTTGCTCGGTTTCATCGCCATCGGTAAATACATACTGCTCGGCGGATTACTCTACCTGCTGTTTAAAATGGAGTGGATGAACATTTACGCACTCGCTGGGGGCATCGCCTTAGTACAAGGTGCTATCATTATCAAAGCGATTAGCCTGATGGTGTCCATCCTTTCCAATAAGGATTCCAATCAGTCGTGAGGTGAAGTTTTTATATTGACGCTTAGCAGAAAAGCACCGAAAAACCACCGCTACTTTTAAGAGACACCAAAACAAAATATGAAAAAGCTATCGTTTATCTGTTTGGTTGTGGGACTCAGTTTGGCAATAGTAGTTCCGAGTTTTGCAGCCGACAACGGTCACCGCAGTTTGCTCTCCCCAATTTCACGGCTTTTACCGGATGAAATAATCCCGGAACCGACTCGGTGGCATCAGCCCGATCTCATTCCCAACACATACTTTGCTGTTCTCGTCTTAGTACTGTTTTTTATTTTCGCCACCCGGAAGTTGAAACGGATACCTGAAGGGAAAGGACAAACCTTGTTAGAGATGTTTGTCGGTGGTATTATGGACTTCTTCGGCGAGATTTTAGGGGATCACGGTAAAAAGTATGTTCCATTCGTCGGCTCCTTCTTCATCTTCATTCTTTTCCTAAACTATCTCGGAGTTATTCCGGGGCTTCAACCCCCAACAGCAGATTTGAATACAACACTTGCCCTCGGTATAGCGGCGGTATTAGGCGTTCAAATTATCGCTATTAAAGAGAACGGGATAGGGGGCTATCTGAGACATTTAGTCGGTGATCCGCCGTGGTTGGGTTTTTTGATGTTCCCACTTGAAGTTGTTGCCCAGTTATCGCGTGCAGGTTCACTCGCTGTCCGGCTTTTCGGAAACATTTTTGGCGAAAAAGCGGTGGTTATTGAACTAACGAAACTCGGACTTCTCGTGCTGATCGCGGATGCCATACCGATTATTCCGTTGCAAGTACCGATGCTATTCTTTGGGCTGTTCGCAGGTTTCCTGCAGGCATTCGTTTTTACTATTTTAACATCCATCTACATCGTGCTGTTCATAGAACACCATGACGACGCGCATGAAGCGCATCACTAATTTTTTGGGACTTGTAGGTGCAGGGTTACACTGTCCCTACAAATCCGTATCTGTCCAAGGAGGACATTCATGATTTATCTCGCAGTGTTGGCGTTCGGTGTAACTTTAGGATTGCCGATCGCTGTCATTTTCGCCTCAAGAGCGCAGTCAACTGCGACAAGCACCGCTCTTGAAGGTATCGCACGTCAACCGGAATCCGCACCGCAGATCCAAACTGCAATGATTATCGGTTTGGCACTCATCGAGTCGCTCGTTATCTACGCGCTTTTAATGTTTTTTCTCTTGTATGGTAAACTGCCAGAAGGCGAAATCCTCAAAGAGATGATTGACGCGGATGCGAAACGGGTTGCGACAGATGTCAGAAACGGAAATTAGATAACGCCTGACTGAAGACGTATGGCGCGGTTTGCGAGCCGAGACGGAACAACATCCAAACGACATGCACAAACGGATACGTCTTCAGTTTTAAAAATAGAGTACAGCAGACTTATGCAAAACACCAAGCACAGGGCAACAAATTACGTCCTATATACCGCGATTTTAATGGGCATCTGTCTCGACAGCGTGTTCGCTGTTGAAGCACCAGCCGGCAGTGGACTGCTAAGCCAACTCGGAATTGACCCGAAGACGATTATCCTCCAAGTCATCGGTTTTTTGATTGTGCTTGCGGTACTTTGGAAGTTTGTTTTCGGCAAGGTCGGTGGACTTTTAGAGGAACGCAGAGAAGCAATCGCTACGCAGATCGAGCAGCTGAGGACGGATCGCGAGGAGTTAGACCGTCTCACCGCAGAGACGCGTCAACGCTTAGCCGATATTGAGACGGAGGCGCAAGCGAAAATCCAAACCGCAATTGAACAAGGCAACACTGAACGTCAGGAAATCCTCGCTCAAGCACGCCAAGAAGCAGAAGGCGAAGTCGCAAGAGCGAGAGCCGAAATCCAGCGTGAGAAAGATGAAGCCATCTTGGAACTGCGAGGCGTTGTCGCTGAACTCGCAATCGATGCCGCTGGCAAGATTATCAGCGAAGAACTTAACGCAGAGAGACATCAGCATATCATTGATGCATCTATCAGCAGATTGCCAACTTCTTAACTGTTAGCACCTCGGTCCTATTCCATTTCATGGCGGTTTTCGGTGGATACCAACCCGCTCCAGGTGTGCAGAGGTTTCTGACTTCATCAAACACCCTCGTGAAACGAAGTGGAACGAGGCTCAGAGGCACGTAATTAAAAATATGAGAGACATTCGAGTTGCGAAACCTTACGCCCGCGCGCTATACGAGGCAGCGTCGGAACAAAACGCTTTGACAGATATTGTCAGAGATATAGATCAGCTGCGTGAGTTGATTGAGCAGTCTCAGGAGTTCGCACAATTAATCTCAAGCCCCATCTTGTCTCCGCAATTTAAGAGCGAGACCTTCCAGCAGATTTTTGCAGACGCGACGCATCCATTGACACTCAATTTTCTCAAGTTACTGGCATCGAAGCAACGTGAACGCTATCTCATCGCGATAATGGAGGTCTTTTCAGCCATCGTTGATGAAGCTGCCGGACGGGTTGTTGCGAAAGTGACGACTGCTGTACCGCTAACGCCGACGCAAATGGAACAATTCAGGCAACAGTTAGGCGTATATTCGGGCAAACAGGTGCGTTTGGAGACCGAAATCGATGCAGAGATTCAGGGCGGGTTTATTGTACAATTAGAGGACACTGTCTTTGATGCCAGTGTCGCGACACAACTTCAACACTTACGGCAACGACTCGCACAAGGGTAATAGTTGTCAGTTCGGTTGCTCCGCAACCTTTCAGTGGTCAGTTAACCCCTTGTCGTTGTCAGTTTTCTTGTGGAATCCACAGTATATCTGAATGCCACAAAAAATTAACTGATAACTAATAACTGATAATTGGTAACCACGCCTCACAGAGGACTGAAAATATGGCAAGAGAAGTCCGACCGGACGAAATATCAAATATCCTTAAACAACAGCTGCAACAGTTTGAACAGGACGTGGATGTCTATGATTCCGGCACGGTGCTGGAAGTCGGCGACGGTATCGCACGCGTGCATGGACTTGCCAATGCGATGGCAAGCGAAATGATTGAATTCCCTAACAACATCTACGGCATCGCTTTCAACCTCGAAGAAGATAACGTCGGGTGCGTTCTGTTCGGTGAAGACCAACTTATACACGAAGGTGATACCGCCAAACGTACAGGAAGATTGCCGGAAGTTCCAGTCGGTGAAGCACTCCTCGGACGGATTGTTGACGCACTCGGTCAACCTATTGACGGTTTAGGCGACATTGAAACACCACACAGGTTTCCTGTAGAACAGAAGGGGTTGGGTATTGTCCAACGCCAACCTGTTGGTGAACCGCTCTATACCGGTCTAAAAGCTATTGATAGTCTGACCCCGATCGGGAGAGGTCAACGGGAACTCATTATCGGTGACCGACGAACCGGTAAGACCGCCATTGCGATTGATACCATCCTGAACCAGAGAGACACAGATGTCTACTGTATCTATGTCGCTATCGGGCAGAAAGGTTCTACTTTGGCGCAGGTTGCGTCAACGCTGCGTGAGCATAACGCGCTGGAATATACGACCATCGTCTCCGCGCCAGCGAGTTCGCCATCTCCGCTCCAGTATCTTGCCCCGTATACCGGCACAGCGATGGGTGAATACTTCAGAGACAACGGCAAACACGCACTCATTATATACGATGATCTGACGAAACACGCGTGGGCATATCGCCAGATGTCTCTGCTCTCACGGAGACCCCCCGGTCGTGAAGCGTATCCGGGAGATGTTTTCTACTTACACTCACGCCTCTTAGAACGCGCTGCGAAACTCAGCGACGAGCTCGGCGGTGGGTCGCTGACGGCACTACCGATTATTGAAATCTTTGAAGGCGATTTAACGACTTATATCCCAACAAACGTTATCTCTATCACCGATGGACAGATATATCTCACAACGGACCTGTTTAACCAAGGCGTACGACCGGCGATTGATGTCGGGCTGTCCGTTTCGCGTGTCGGTGGTGACGCACAAGTTAGAGCAATGAAATCGGACGAGGTTGCGGGTACGTTGAAACTGGATTTAGCGAGTTTCCGAGAAGTCGCCGCGTTTGCGCAATTTGGATCGGATTTGGACGCGTTAACGCAAGAATTGCTTTTGCGGGGTACACGTCTCGTTGAGTTGCTGAAGCAGCCGCAATACGAACCGATGTCTGTAGAACGCGAAGTCGCATCAATCTTCTGCGGGAGTAATGGCTACCTTGACGACGTTCCAGAGACGGAAGTCGCACGGTTTGAATCCGAGTTCCTGCAATACCTGGATCGGAATCACGCGGAACTCCTTGCTGAAATCGCTGAAACGGGTCTACTCAGTGATGAATCCCTTGAAACGTTGCACACTGCTGTCAAGACGTTCAAGGAGAACTGGAGTGACACACCCGCTTCAACACCGCAAGTAGAAGAAGCGGACACATCCACAGAAAGTGAAGAGACATCTACAGAAGCAGAGGACACGTCCACAGAAGGTGAATAAGCATGGCAACGTTACGAGAGATTCGGCGGCGTATCACCAGTATTAAAAATATTGAACAGGTTACGGATGCGATGCGTGTCGTCGCTGCGGCACGGCTCCGTCGTGCGCAAGAAAATATTCTGGCGACGCGTCCGTATGCGGATAAACTCAACACGATTCTCGGGCATCTGATCTCACAGGCAGACACGGAAGAGGAAGCGTTGGTACATCCGCTGCTTGAGACGCGTGAGCTAAAGCATGTCTGTATTATTTCTGTCTCTGGTGACCGCGGACTGTGCGGTAGCTTCAACAGTAACGTCATCCGAACGACAACACAGCGTGTACAGCATTATCAAGACGGCGGTGCAGAGGTGACGCTTATCTGTATCGGTAAACGCGGACACGATCATTTTACACGTCGCGGTTATGACATCACCGATGCGTACACAAATATCTTCCGTCAACTCAACTTTGAGACAGCCATTGATGTTGTCCACGAGTTTGAGCACCTTTACACTGACAAGCAGACGGACAAAGTGGAGGTCATCTACAACAACTTTAAGTCTGCGATTCTTCAGACGGTTCTCGTTGAGCAACTCCTTCCGTTAGTGCCTGAGATGCCAGAGGGTGATACGCATTTCTTAGACTATATTTATGAGCCGGGACAGATGGAACTCTTTGAAATGCTACTCAGCAGACACCTGAACATGCAAATGTGGAAGGTGCTTCTGGATTCCAACGCGGCGGAGCAGGCAGCACGGATGGCGGCGATGGAAAACGCGACGCAAAAGGCGAAAGAACTCATCGACGAGTTGATCCTTCAACGCAACAGAGCGCGTCAGACACAAATTACGACAGAAATTTCCGAGATTGTAAGCGGTGCATCTGCCCTGGAGGGCTAAAAAGTAGCAGGAATCGGAAAATTCAGCGTGTGAATCTCCTCATGCCAACCCGAAATCGGCAATACGCGCTAATGAACAAAGAAATGGCATTGCTCCACTTCCAGACAGTGTGTCCAAGTTTATTGGAAAGAGATTAACCCAAATGCGCAAAGCTAATCCAAACACACATCAAGACTGTAGATCGTTGCTTCAGAAAGCGGTACGCCGTGGCAACTATACCCTCGTTGCTAAAGTTGTAGATCATTTGTATGAAATTGATGATATAAAATGGTTGAAACAACGAGTAGGCGTGATTATCGTGGAAGAATGCTGGCCCCTCATTGGAGAATGGGAATTACCGAAGAAAATGGAGGAGCAACACATAGCAATGCGGGATGTGCTTACTCGTGCCTCTCTATGTGCCAAATTTAAGGATGCCGCTGGACTTGGGTCTTTGGCATATGCTTTGTCGGAAGGAGACGATTCAGTACTAACGGGTTCCGATGAAGACGCTGATATTAAACATATAAGTGCTGCCATTCAGCGAGAAAAAGAATACTGGGAATGGATCGTTTCCCAGTGTTCATCTGATTTAGCGAATTGTCTCGTGAAACGTGCCTCAATTGCTTATCGAAAGGGTGGATGGCCCTGGGATAAAGCTTTTATTCAAGCAGCTGCCTATCTGGCTATTACAGATGATTTACCCGAATTGCGGGCAGGTTCTAAAGTCGAATCAAAATTTCCATTTTGGGTCGCGTTGGATAAACACACTCCTCAGGGAAAGGCTGCTCTTAGTAAAGCCGCAAAAGAAACAGGTTTTCCGTGGAGGCAGCTAAATTGGGTTAGTTTCTATTGTGAGAGTGGACAGGTTGATAATCTCACGCCATCCCGATGGTGGGATAGGGAAGTAAGATGGAGACTTGGCAAAGTAGGACTTTCACTTGATGAGGCAAAGTCAATGTGGACGAAGGCACGTCCAGTCTTTATGGAATTGCTGCAAGACGAATCAAAACGCCTTGAACAACATATAGGTATAAGTGGTAGCCAATTCAACAACACTTTTGGTGGCGAACAACTTAACTTGTTTCCACCATCCGAAGGAATAGCACCATGATAAGTGGCAATGAGATTCAGTCTTTAGTCGATCTTTTATTAGAACGGAACGTTTTACTATACCATGCCTGTCAACTAATTGATTTTGAGTCGTATCTTGCTCTTGGTGGTATACCCTCACGCGCTTTGCTCGAAAACAGAAAATTGCCATTTACGCCCTTTGAAACTGATACTATTGATAAAGAAAATGGAGTGTGGGATAAGGTCTTTGGGAACTTAACAGAATTTGGTGAAATCTTCGCTAATGGTAGACCTTGGCCGCCAACCGTTTATGGACCTATACAACTCCAATTGAATCCGACAGTTCTGTTAGAAGTGTCGGATGTTGCCGTATCTCTACGATCTGCGGGAGCTGAAGGGTTCAATCGTGAAGTGGAAGGATTGACAATTGACGAAATTGATAGAGTGTTCTATTACCCTCGCAACGTTTCTTTCCCTAGAAGTATTAGGGTAAAATCTCAAAGTTTATTAGCCGAGGAATTCGGAAAAACAAAGCCACAATCTCCTGAAATCAGTTGTTCGGTACCGAATCAAGTGTTATCAGCCGAATACATTATAGTCGCGTGTGTTGATCCGTACGTTCTGAATGGTCAAAGATTGTTGGATAGTGTTTCAAATGTAGTTAAGAATAGGCAGGAATTCAATTTTCGTATTATACCCCGATCTTGTCAAGAGAAGTCAAGGGTCCATCTTTACAGCGAAATTGCGGAATGTATTCGCGAAGAAATTCCATCTCTGTATGATCTTGCCAAGGATAGTACCCTTAGTTCTACTTTACGGGAGTACGCGAATCAAGTTCTTCAGAATTCCGAGGCGGTACGACAATTTAACAGATATATTAAACTGATATTTCTCAGAAGTT
>JAAXHL010000136.1 GCA_012270865.1 Candidatus Poribacteria bacterium
ACAATAACTTCTGAGAAATATCAGATTAATTTGGCATCTGTGACAGTAGCACAAGAGACTGAAGAGGAATCAAACGAAGCAACACCTGAACAAGAGGTTGTAACGCTTGAAGGGATGGTAGTGGTCGGAACACGTGCGAAACCGCGTTCAGTGCTTGAATCTGCCGTGCCGATTGATGTTTTACCGAGTGAAGATTTCATCAAACAAGGCGGTACAGATTTGCCAGACTTGTTGAGAAACTTAGTGCCATCTTACAATGTTAATGCCCAACCGATTGCCGACGCGGCGACTGTCGTCCGCCCAGCGAACCTACGCGGATTAGCACCAGATCACACCTTACTACTCGTTAATGGTAAACGGCGGCACCGTGCCTCCGTGATTACTTGGCTCGGAAACGGATTGTCTGATGGATCGCAAGGTGCGGACCTTTCGCCTATCCCGGCAATCGCGCTGAAGCGGGTGGAAGTCCTACGAGACGGGGCATCTGCACAATACGGTTCGGATGCCATTGCTGGTGTGATGAATCTACAGCTCAAAGACACTTACCAAGGTGGGACTTTTGAAATTAAACCCGGTATTTTCCAAGCCGGCGATGGTCTTACGTACTCTTTTGCCGGGAATATTGGTTTCGGAAGCGAAGACCTCTGGACGAATATCAGTTTAGAATACGCGGGCATGAATGAGACGGATCGCTCGGTACAGCGCGATGATGCCGCCGCGCTTATCAATGTTGGAAATACGGATGTCGCTGACCCCGCTCAACCGTGGGGACACCCCATTATCAGAAACGACATCAAACTTTTTGCGAACTATGGGGCAAGTGTTACCGATAGCATTAAGTTCTACGGTCATGCGAACTACGCACAGAAGGAAGTCGAAGGTGGGTTCTATTTCCGAAATCCCAATACCCGAGGTGCTGTGTTCAGTAACAATGACGGGGCAACTTTGCTCGTTGGCGATCTGCGAGGTTTAACAGCGGAAATGGCGGATTGGGAAGCCCGAAAGGTGGCATGGGAAAACCAAAATTCGGAAGCAGTGGAAGCCGGCGAAGCGTTTCCCGAACCCTCGCCTCACGACGCTGACGATATTCCGATAACCAACCAAGTCCCTGATCCCGAAAGGTTACAAGCCGTCAAGAATGACCCGAATCTATTCACATTCCAAGAGATGTTCCCCGGTGGATTTACGCCACGTTTTGGGGCAGATACGCAGGACGCCTCGCTCCTGATTGGACTGAAAGGCGAAATCGCGGCGGATTTAGGATGGGATTTAAGTGCTTTCTACGGACAGCACACTTCTGATTTCTTTATCTTTAATACCGTCAATGCCTCGCTTGGACCGGACACACCGACCGAATTTGATCCAGGGAATTACATCCAAGCGGACACCAACATTAACCTTGACCTGACCTATCCATTGCACGATAGGGTATTTCTCGCCTCGGGGCTGGAATATAGAACAGAGACGTTCAAGATTGTGCAGGGACAGATTGAGTCTTGGGAAATCGGCCCGCTGGCAAGCCAAGGATTTAGTTCAGGCTCTAACGGATTCCCCGGCTTCAGCGATATCGCCGAGGGGCGTTGGACACGATCTAACTTTGCCGGCTATCTTGAAAGTCAGGTGACACCTTTGGACTTCTGGACAGTGAGTGCCGCTGTTCGTGGTGAATACTTCGACGATTTCGGTAGCACAATCAACTATAAAGTCGCAACGAACTACGGCATCGCCGATACGTTCAAAGAACTATTTTCGCTGGACCCGATTGCTGATCTAAGGGTCCGCGG
The DNA here is from genome assembly GCA_012270865.1 of Candidatus Poribacteria bacterium. GTDB lineage: Bacteria > Poribacteria > WGA-4E > WGA-4E > WGA-3G > WGA-3G. The sequence goes on from JAAXHL010000136.1 coordinate 1,785, forward strand.
TAGTTACAGCACCGGTTTCAGGGCACCCACACCAGGGCAGCAAAACGCTTTTAACGTCACAACGGAATTCGGTGAAAACAATACCTTAGTCAATAAAGGTACGATTCCTTCTACGCATGGCGCTGCCGGACTGGTAGGTGGCAAAGCACTTGAACCGGAAAAGTCAAAGAGTTTTACCGTTGGAACGGTTATCAGTCATAGCATCGCCAGTCTCACCGTTGACTACTTCAACATCAAGGTAGAAGATCGGTTAGCACCCTCAAGGGACTTCAATCGTGGTGCGGATGTTACGGAAGCACAGATCCAGCAACTCGTCGCTGAAGGCATCACAAGTGCCGGGAATCTACAAGAATTCCGTTTCTTTACTAACGAATTTGAAACCAGCACCCAGGGGATTGACGTGATTCTTACAGCACCAATCCTCAACGGCGCACTCAGTGCTGCTTATAACTATACGGGGACAGAAATAACGAAACACAACCCCGATATTCTCAACGAAGTCCGCATTAAACTATTGCAGGAAGGTATTCCGCGCCATCGCGGAAATGTAACGTTAACACAAGCCATCGGGAACAGTTTGGGCGTATTGGGACGGATCAATTATTATGGACCTTGGTATGAGAACGCTGTGGGCGCGCAAACCTACGACGACGCATTTTTGGTTGATCTCGAAGTCAGTTACGCGGTCATCGAAAACTTAGGCATCACGATAGGTGTCAATAATGTTCTCAATGTAGAACCAGATAATATTACTGAGGCAGAAGGACCTGAAGTGCCCTTTGATATTAAAGAATTTCCAGCAAGGATCGTTGGTAGACCGTTCGGTGAGTACAGTCCTTACGGATTTGGCGGAGCGTTCTGGTATACCAAAATTGGCTACAGTTTCTAAACATTAAGCAATCATACAAAGCGAGGTTTCTATGCCTCGCGAACTTCTCGAAAGTGAGGTATTTAGAATGAGCAATCAGAACAGGGATGCAGAATATACAATGGGTCGTACCGACGAAGAAACGCAACGCTTAATCGAGCAGTCGCAGCTTTATGACGACGTAACGCGACGTTTCTTCCTTAGAAGCGGTATCGCCAAAGGTATGAAAGTACTTGATGTCGGCAGCGGCGCAGGTGATGTCGCCTTGACGCTCTCTGAATTTGTCGGTCCCGAAGGACAAGTCGTCGGCGTAGATGTCAACCCAGATATTCTCGAAACGGCACAAGCACGAGCGGATGCAGGGGGTTATTCAAACATCGAATTCATTGCTGGCGATACCCGAACCCTCGAACTCCAAAGCGACTTTGATGCCGTTGCAGGAAGACTCGTACTGATGTATATGGCAGACCCGGGGGACGCACTACGACACTTGGCGACACACTTGAAACCCGGCGGAATTCTCGCCTTTCAGGAAGTCGATTTCACACCTTATACCGCAGCAACACATCCCGATACACCCTTGGCGAACACATTGATTGACTGGGGACGCACTGTATTTGAACGCTCAGGCGCGCATCTTGAGATGGGGATGGACCTTTACAAAGCCTTCGTTGATGCCGGTTTACCTGAACCGACCCTACATTTCGAGGCACCCATGGGCGGACCCGAAAACTGGGCAGGCTACGAGTATCTCGCCAACAGTTTTAGGAGTCTCGTTCCACTGATGGAGGCTTACGGTATCGCCACCGCTGATGAAGTAGATGTAGACACGCTGGCAGCACGGATACAGACAGAAGTCGCCGCAGCGAAACGACCGATTATGTTGCCACCACATATTACAGCACACGCGTCGCTGGCATCATAAAAAGGTTCACGCATGGCGAAGAATCGTTCAGAAAACCTAAACCCATCAAATCCCGATGCCACCTATACATTAGGACGAACCTCACACGAAACAACACGTCTCATAGAGCAGTCAAGAATCTACGGTGAATCAACCCACCGTCTTTGCCAACGCGCCGGTATCTCCGAAGGGATGCGTGTGCTTGAAATCGGCAGCGGTGCCGGTGATGTTGCACTCACACTTGCTGAACTCCTCGGACCAACAGGGCAGATCGTAGGCGTAGATGTCAACGCGGAAATCCTTGACACAGCGCGCCAACGGGCGACTGAAGCAGGACTACAGAACCTTGAATTCATTGCAGGCGATGCCCGGAATCTCGATTTTTCAGATAAATTTGATGCCATCGTCGGGCGGTTCGTCCTGATGTATATGGCAGACCCAGTGGAGGCACTCGCCAAACTCATAACGCACCTAAAACCCGGCGGTATTGCCGCGTTTCAAGAACCTGAATACACGCTCTATCCTGCTATCCAACACCCCGATACACCCCTGATGAACCAACTCATCAGATGGATATTAGATGTATTTACACATTCAGGGGCACATCTTGACATGGGGATTGGGCTTTACCGGACTTTTGTAGACGTAGGTCTGCCACCTCCAACGATGCACCTTGAGTCGCCAATCGGCGCAGCCAAAACATGGGCAGGCTACCGATATATGGCAACTATCTTCCAGAGTCTCCTACCACTCCTCGAAAAATATGGCTTGGCTACAGCGGAGGAGGTAGAAGTGGATACCTTAGCCACACGGATTCGGGAGGAAGTTAACGCATCAAAACGTCCGTTCTTTTTACCGCTACACATAACCGCATATTCAACACTTCCGGTCTAACACCCTCAATATTTACGTCCACGGTTCACACATCAACTCCGGTTCGGATGGGTACCTGTGCCTCATCCGAACCGAAACGCACGCAAGGTACGGAGACCTATCCGAACAGAAAAATAAATTTGAATTCTTATGTTATATATGTTATCATATATAATGTAACCCTGATTTAAAACGCAACACCGAAATAGCAAAAAACGCAATACCTTATACCCAGAAATGTGATTTTTTGGTTGATATATCCGTTGATATGTGGTATAATTATATTCGCGAAAATTAACTCACATAATTCTCTCTGATGTCTCATTATAGACATCAGGGCGGATTTACATAATTAATCTCTGCTCCCTGTCTTATGTAAGTCAGTAGAGCCATCAGTCCAAAGAGAGGCTAAAAATTTGAAACCTTACGAACTCCTGCTTATCATTACACCTGATCATGACGAAAACGAGGCAGAAGCACTTACAGATCAGGTAAAAGGCATTATCGAAAGTGGCGGGACTCTCCTGAAACTTGACCCATGGGGTAAGAAACGACTTGCCTATCCGATCCGGAAAAGAAGTGAAGGCTATTACGTACTTTACATTTTTGAGAGTGCACCGAGTTTTGTCGCATCTTTAAATCAGTCATTGCGCGTCATAGAAACAATCCTACGCTATATGATTGTGCAGTACGAAGACGATATAGATAAGTTGAAAGCCGAAATAGCTGCTGAGGCAGAAAAACCAGCACCCGAAGCAACGCAACCGACATCTGATGCTGAAGAAACAACCGAGGCAGAAGAAGCCGAGTCTGATGATAACAATGATACAGAAACTGAAAGCGTAGATGCTGAAGATGCCACAGTGGATACAGAGGATGAAGGCACAACGGATAATGACCCCGAAGAAGATGAAGAGGCAACAGCATCTGCCTAAATAGGCATTATCTAACCTTTGAGACAATGGGTTTCTGCTTCCCAAACAACGGCAAGAAATCCAAATTAAGCATATAGAGAGGAGAAACCATGGCAAGTTACAACCGCGTTATACTGATGGGGAATCTAACTCGCGATCCAGAATTAAAATTCCTTCCCAGTGGGAACTCAGTCGCCAATTTTGGCATCGCTATGAACGAGCGCTATACCGATCGACAAACCGGTGAACAGAAAGAAAGTTCCTGTTTTGTTGATGTCGCCGCTTGGGGTAGGCAAGCCGAAATTGTCAACGAATACCTCACCAAAGGGAGTCCGATTTTTATTGAAGGCACCCTTAAATTCGACTCATGGGAAACCGAAGACGGATCTAAGCGGAGCAAACTCTCTGTTACAGCATTACGGATCCAGTTAATCGGTGGACGGCGCGATAGCGATGAAATGGGTGCCGGTTACGCCGATGCACAACCCGCTGCCGCACCAACAGGTCCCGATTCTCATCAAGATGCACCCGAAGCACCCAGCGCACCTTCCTCAACGGATGATGACATCCCGTTTTAAGCGAAGCACGTCCGTCGAAGAATTAGGACTCTATAGAAGATTTTGCGTCCCTATTATTTTTTTGCAGTAGGCGAGCGTCGCAGTACCTTATCAATTTCGCGCGTCAGACCGCTCTGATGCGCAACAATCTCAATGAAGGAACAGATGTAATATGGCATACCGTCGTAGACAGCGCTATCACAAAATCGAATCTTTCGATTACAAAGATGTCGATACACTACGCAAGTTTGTTAATGAACGTGGAAAAATTGTAAGTCGTCGGATCACAGGTTTATCCGCGAAGCAACAGCGAATGGTAACACGCGCCGTCAAACGCGCACGTATTATGGCACTGTTACCGTTCACACGATAACATGCAGGACAGACGCAGAAAACGTTGTCCCCACAAAGGTAGTTTAGGTTTTAATTATGGAAGTAATTCTCAAGAGAAGTGTTGAAGGACTCGGCGTTCCGGGTGATGTGTTGACCGTGGCAGACGGATATGCGCGGAACTACCTACTGCCGATGCAGTTAGCCGTACATGCGACAGAACGGAACCGCCGCTACCTCGAACACCAAAAACGAGTCATTGACCAGCAAGAAGCGAAAGATCGAGAACACGCACGCGAAATCGCAGCACAAATCACTGGCGTTACGTGCACACTCAAAAGACGAGCAGGCGAAAACGACAGACTCTTCGGTTCTGTTACATCTATGGATGTCGCAGAGGCTTTACGCTCCGAAGGTTTCGAGTTTGAACGGCGTTTCCTCGAACTCACCGAACCGATCCGCGAACTCGGAGTGTTCATGGTGCCAGTCAAATTGCATACAGATGTCGTCGTTGAACTTCGCGTCGTTGTCGAACGTGAAGAATAATCATGCAAGCAGAAGCGATTGATTCCCTCTCTGATAAGGAAGCTGAGAAGGCAATACTCGGCGCAATGATGACCGAAAAATCGGTTATCCCGAGGGTAATCGCACTGATTGGACACACCTCTGACGCGTTTTTTACAACAGACCATCAACTCATCTATACGGCGATACTTGCCGTATATGACCGCGTTAGCAATGCCGATCCACTTCTCGTCGCCGATGAACTCAAGCGCACAAATCAGATCAACCGTACGGGTGGGACAGAATATCTCTATGAACTCCAAGCTCCGATTGTCGAAACAGAGAGTACGGAATTCTACGCAGAAATTCTACATGAAAAAGCGACAAGGCGACGGTTAATACGAGCGAGCACACAAATTCGCGACATCGCTTACGATGAGACTATAGCGATTACTGAAGTCCTCAATCAAGCGCAAGAAGAAGTTTTTGAAATAGACGAAACGGATGCTCGACGCGGATTTGTCCCAATTAAAGGGTTACTCAACGACAGCATTAATGCAATTAATGAACTGTTTCAGCAAGAAGATAAGAAGTACTTAGGGCTGCCAACTGGCTTCATGGATTTCGATCACATGACCTCCGGGTTACAACCTGGAAACCTTATTATTATCGCCGCTCGTCCGAGCATGGGAAAAACCACCTTAGTCCTGAATATGGCGCAAAATATCGCAATTGAGCAAAAGCGTCCAGTTGCAATATTTAGTCTGGAAATGCCGGCACAGGATGTTGCCATGCGGATGCTCTCCGCAGAATCCCACATCGACTTTGGACGACTCCGAACAGGGAACTTCAGCGAAGACTATTGGCGACAACTTACAGAAGCGACTGGCAGACTCTCTGAAGCACCTATCCTCATTAATGATAACCGAGGACTGACTGTTCAGAGTCTTCGCGCTGAAGGTCGCCGCTTGAAAGGTGAACACAAGCAACTCGCCCTAATTATCGTCGATTACCTACAACTTCTCAGAGGGGCAGGAAGATACCAATCTCGCGAACAAGAGATTTCTGAAATATCGCGCGCTCTGAAAATCCTTGCTTGGGAACTCAATGTACCCATCATCGCCTGCTCACAGTTGAGTCGTGAAATTGAACGTCGTCCAAATAAACAACCGCAACTCTCAGATTTACGTGAGTCCGGCGCGATTGAACAAGACGCAGACCTCGTCGCCTTTTTACACCGAGAAGATTATTACGAAGAAGAAGAAGCAGGCGATCGCGTCGAAGCACACCTACTGATAAAAAAACAGCGTAACGGACCGACCGGAAGTATCGTTCTTTACTTCACTAAAAAACAGATGCGGTTTGATGACCCAAATTAAAAAACATGAATCGGCAATCCGGGACACACGAATCTAAGGACGGCTCACGCAGCTATCCAATATTAAGTCGTAGCAAACTCCGGCTACACACTGTACTCTCCGAGACAGGACAAGCCTTTACGCTCTTCTTTCAGACGCTTGTTCAAATCTTCCGGCCGCCTCTTCAGTTCGATTTGCTCATTAAGCAGCTACTACTGATTGGTGTCAACTCTTTGGCTGTTGTTATGGTCTCCGGGTTTTTCACAGGGATGGTATTAGGTGTTCAGGGGTACATTCAACTCAAACCGTACGCCGTAGAAGGCTCCGTCGCACGGTTCGTCTGTGTCTCAATTGTCAAAGAACTCGGTCCAATGATCACAGCATTCGTGCTTGCCGGACGTATCGGTGCTTCAATTACTGCCGAACTTTCAACGATGAAGGTGACAGAACAGATTGACGCACTTGAGGTCATGGGGACGAACCCCGTTAAATATTTAGTCGTTCCGCGGTTCCTTGCCTGCACGATCATGTTACCAACCTTGACAATCTTCTCAACGTTTGCCGGTATCGGCGGCGGTTTTACTGCCGTTGTTGCCCTATTTGATGTCAACGGATCGTTTTTTCTCTTAGAAGCACAAAAGAACCTGTATGTCGGTAGTGTCCTCATTAGCTTGATCAAGGCAACTTCATTCGGCATGGCGATCGCAGCTGTCGGCTGCTATAAGGGGTTTAGTATCTCGACCGCAGGCGGTGCTGAAGGGGTCGGGACGGCTACAACCGGTTCCGCTGTTATTTCGCTCATCACTATCCTTATTTTGGACTTCGTTTTAAACCATATCCTCTTTAACATCTTGGGATTGGTCTAATCGGACATTGAAAGGCAGACTTTATAGACTGCCAAAGGACCAACGCCACCGAATAACCAGCTGCTTTAACCACGTCTTGTGCTCAAAAAATTATGATTTCAGTTAAAAATGTCAGTAAAAGTTTTGGTACCAAAATAGTCTTAAACGGGTTAAACCTTGACGTTCCACGCGGCGAAACCCTCGTTATTATGGGACGCAGCGGCACTGGCAAGAGCGTCCTACTCAAACTTATCGCCGGACTGCTCCCCATGGATTCCGGTGAAATTTGGTTTGACGGCACCGAAATATCGAAACTGAAAACCAAAGAGATGAATCTCCTGCGCCAGAAAATTGGCATGTTGTTCCAGTCCGCTGCACTTTTCGATTCGATGACCGTCGCAGAAAATGTCGCTTTTATGCTCAATCAGCATACCAACTATACAAAGCAGGAGATGCTGAAGATCGTCGATGAAAAACTCGAACTTGTTGACCTCGAAGACGTTCAGAACTTGAGACCCGCTGAATTAAGCGGCGGAATGCGAAAACGGGTCGGACTCGCCCGCGCACTCGCTTTTAATCCAGATGTCATTTTATACGATGAACCAACAACAGGACTGGACCCAGTTACCTGCACAGAAATCAATCAACTTATCAGCGACTTACACGAACGACTGCAAGTCACGTCGATCGTCGTAACACACGATATGCATAGTGCGTTCAGTGTTGGAACACTCATGGTGATGATCCACGAAGGTCGGCAGCTCGCTTATGGGACACCTGACGAAATTATTAACATTGACGACCCCATTTTACAACAGTTTGTCCTTTTCGGAGCACCAGACCAAATCCTCAAAATGGAAAACCCTATTTTGAAAGCCTATATCGGGAGATAGCATGAATTTTTGGACTGCCTCTGTAAAAGTCGGTTTAATGGTTCTCATCGCCGTCATCTTATTGACGATACTTCTGACAAACGCAGAGAATTGGCCCTGGGCAGCTGCGGGTGATGAGTTGACGTTCCAATTCCAATCCGTCAACGGACTTTATGTCGGAGCAGGCGTGTACCTATCCGGTGTACCCATCGGTAAGGTGACCGCTATTGAACTGCAACCCGACACGAATAACGTCCACATCAAAGCGAAAGTCAAAAACGGCTTCAAGTGGCTACGCGAAGACTGTGGTGCCAGAATCTCTATGAACGGTTTCGTCGGCGAGATTTACATTGCCCTTGACAACGGCGCTATCGGGACTCCGCCTCTAAAACCCGCGGACCTCCCAATCATTGGCAAGGACCCGGTTAACGCACTCGAACTGCTCGAACAGACAAGCGCAGGTATGACACAAGCGATTGAACTGACAACCGCCGCCAACGAAGTCCTGCAAGCCAACCAAGAATCCATTCAACTCGCCATCAAAGAAATTCGTGAAGTCGTCGCGACCACCGGTAAAACCATTGAAAAATTAAGTGTCGATTCTGAAGAAACCGTCAAAACCTTGACACAACTTGCGTTAGAAAACGATAAACGCTTCCAAGAGACACTCTTAAAGGTAAACAACCTTCTTGGACAGTTGGAAGACGATTCACTCATGGTCAGTAGTCAGGTGAGTGATATTACGCGTGAAATTTTAAGATTGCTGAACCAAAATTCACCGAAACTCAACACTATTTTTTCCGATGCCCGGGCGACGACATCGGAATTCCGAGAGATCGCACAAGATTTTCGCACAGACTTCAATACGTTAGCCGATCAAGTTTCGACGCTTGTCACACAAGGGAGCAAAGCGATTAAAACAGGCGAAGCGAACATCACGCCTATTTTAGAGAATTTACAGACGACAACCGATGCCATAGCAGCGTTAGAGACAAACGTCAGCCGTCTCCTCACAACACTTAATGAAGGTGACGGTACTGTAGCGCAGCTCCTTAATTCACCAGAACCGCTTCAAGAAGCCCGAAGTACTTTACAAAATCTTAACAAGGCGGTGAACGCCGTGACGGATCTCTCACAACAAACCAATGAGCGTATCGGGCGCCTTGAAGCACCACCACTACAGTTTGGTTGGGATTATGAACTCCGTTATCTAAGCCTCGAGGAGCGGCTTTACAACGAACTCGCGTTTACCCTGTCCCCGCAATCAAAAGCGAATTACAGGATCGGGGTCGGCGTTCGCGATGAAACTGTGCGGTTTGAAATTCAGTACGCACACGATGTAACAGACTATCTTAGAGCACGGGCAGGATTCATGCGTTCCAGAGTCGGTGCCGGTGTAGACCTATCGCTGTGGTCCCGACGCATAGGACTCAGCCTTGAAGGTGTCGGTTTGACAAGCAGCGAACCCGAATTGAACACAGAAGTCGCAATACAGTTCTTCCGATACGGACAACTCCTCCTCGGCGGCGAAAATTTAACCGGTAAACCGCGGTGGACAACCGGATTCCGTTTCTTCAACAGAGCGTGGTAACAATATCAACATACGGAACAACGCCAGTTTGATTAATCATTTAGAATGGGTTGATGGTTCTATTTCCGCATCACAAGGTATTCGTGAATCGTAGCACAAACTGTTAGTTTGTGGCACATACAGCACAAATTAACAGTGGACGCTACATAAATCCAACTTTTATCAAACCCACATTAGGTAGCAATAAAAATGGCACGAGAAAAACGTAAATTCGTCTGTCAAGAGTGTGGATACACAACCCCAAAAACACTCGGAAGATGTCCAAATTGTAGAAGTTGGCAGAGTTTCGCCGAAGAGGTGGAGACACTCATTACCTCGTCGAGGCATCGCGGTATCGGGCAGACCTCTCGTGAACCTGAACCTATCTCCGAAATCAAAGCAAGCGAAGTGGAACGTCATCTCACAGGGATGTCCGAGTTTGACAGAGTCCTCGGCGGCGGTATCGTGCCAGGATCCGTCGTACTTATCGGTGGAGACCCCGGCATCGGCAAATCTACGCTCCTACTCCAAGCAAGCAACGCCTTGAGCCAGAAGTATGGAGACGTGCTCTATGTCTCCGGGGAGGAATCCGTAAGCCAGACAAAACTCAGAGCAACCCGGCTCGGTGCCGCATCTGACACGCTCTATGTCCTCTGTGAAAACAACTTAGAAGAGATTGAAAAACATATTGAAGCACAAAAACCGAAAGTCGTCATCATAGATTCTATCCAATCCGTTTATTTATCAAGCATCCAATCCGCACCGGGAAGTGTTACCCAGATTCGCGAATGCACCGCACATCTCTTAATCTGCGCAAAAAATAGGAATATCCCGGTACTTCTGGTCGGACATGTGACGAAAGAGGGAACAATCGCCGGTCCACGCGTCTTGGAACACATGGTGGATACGGTGCTCTATTTTGAAGGCGAACGCCATCACATCTACCGTATCCTCCGAGCCATCAAAAACCGATTCGGCTCGACCAATGAAATCGGGATATTTGAAATGCGGAGCACCGGACTGATAGATGTAATGAACCCCTCAGAAATCTTTCTCAGCAACCGAGAAGAACAGATCTCAGGCTCCGTCGTTGTCTCAAGCATGGAGGGGACACGTCCCCTACTCATGGAGGTTCAGGCACTCGTCGTTCCTACTAATTACGGTAACCCTCGCAATACAACCGCAGGCGTAGACCGGCAACGCATCGCACTGCTGATCGCTGTTCTCAATAAACGTGTCGGTATCAACGTCGGGGATTCAGATGTTTTTGTTAACGTCACCGGCGGATTACGTGTTGACGAACCCGGCATAGACCTTGGGGTCCTCATGGCGATATGCTCAAGCCACCGCGATATGCCGATAGATCGGAAAACTGTCATCGTCGGCGAAGTCGGACTCGGGGGCGAAATTCGACCTGTGACACACGTCGACAGACGCATCCGAGAAGCCGAAAAACTCGGGTTCACGCGCGTGATGTTTCCCGAATACAACCGCAAAGGCTTAGATATCGACGTAGACATTGAACTCGTCGGTGTTAACGATGTATATGACAGTCTAACGGCTTTAGGGAATTAACCTACTACCTAAAATCCAAGAACTGTTCAAATCTTCCTTTTCCCTCCCATGTTTCTGGTTCTCTATAACTTCTTTAGAGAAAGTTCCTTGGATCAAAAGTACGTCTGCTGTCACGACTTTCCCGACGACATCAGATGCGATGGGAAAAATATTACGAAAAACCGAAAACTAAATAGCCTGCCAAAACAATAGGATCATTCAATTGTCCGTTTTGGGTGTTGTCCTTTTCGCAGGTGTTTACACTTTATATATGTTATGTATTATGAAAAAACGCTGAAATTTTCGCAGCCTGTCGCTAGATTTCGCTAGATTTCGCACCGGATCCGGCAAAAAAAGACATCCAATCCAATAATTTCTTAAAATTGAATGGCACTCGCCAAAACGACTAATTTGATTAATTTCTTGGAACATGCTATTATATCATATAAAGTATGGGCAACAAATTAACCAAAATTCAAGTAAGTATTGTCTTTATACGGTTTTGTTAATTGAACTAACATTTTTTTTCACTCATAGATAATAGTACCAGGAATACCGATACCACAATCGCTAATGTAGCAATTTTTGCCAACCTATCTGCAATTTATGCGTCATACCTTATAACCTTCACGAACTTGTATAGAAGTGTTTTCAATCGTCTGCCCATTCTACACCGAAGTCGTTTGTGGTGGATGATAACACCTCCATATACCGTGAAAAACCTGTATATCCGTGTGTTATGGGGGTATTACCAAAAGATAGCGTTAAAACTTCAGCGATCTTTCTAATCCGAATATGCCTTATATTTAGAAAATTCGTAATTATTAGAGGTATTGGCACAAAACTTGCAAGAGAAACAGTGTGGTTTCGTCTTATAATTTATCAAGTTACTGTCTCTGGTTCTATATTTTTGTTGAGTCGAACTCACACACTATTTATGATTATTACGAATCGTTATCGGTTTTAAAAGATCATTGTTGAATTAACTTGCGGAAGGTACGTTTAAGGTGCGTCTGCAAATGTGAGAATAGTAGAATCGGAGAAATCTTGTAGATGTAGATTTTAACCGGGTCTACAATAATAGGGTCGCTTGTATACAGAATATAAAGGATACAAAATGCAAGTTTGGGGTATTCGTCTATTTTTTATCGTCGCAAGTGCGGCAAGTTGTTATATTATCTATGACGATTTGTGGGTCACACTTACCGGGTTTATTGCAGCACTCCTCCTTGTCGGTGCCGAGCTCTGCTTACAAGTGTTAGTCCTGCGTGGTGTTATCGCCAGTTTGATAGGGCTCTCCATCGGTATATTAATTTCGTCCGGTGTACTAAATCTTTTTTCGCAATTAGATAATAAACCTAAAGTGGCAATTGCACTCGGTATAGGTTACGTCGGTCTTATAATAGGCTATCGGTTTTCTACAACGCGCGCACTCTCGCCGGTTCTCGGTTCAAACATTTCCGACGAACAGAGCGAGGCATCCGCGGGAAAAGGTAAAAATAACTTTAAAATTTTAGATACAAGTGTTATAATTGATGGTAGGATTCTTGAAATCTGCCAGACAAAGTTTATTGAAGGCACACTTGTTATCCCGCGTTTTGTTCTCAATGAGTTGCAACATATCGCAGATTCTACCGAACCGCTACGCCGAAATAAAGGGCGGCGCGGCTTTGACATATTGCGGGCACTTCAGAACAATCCAGCACTTGAGGTTGAGATCACCGAGGAAGAGGTACCACATCTACCAGAAGTAGATGCAAAATTAGTACATCTCGCCCAAAAACTTGATGCTACAATCATAACAAACGATCTAAATCTCAATAAAGTCGCTGAACTACAGAATGTAAAGGTTCTGAATATCAATGAACTCTCAAACGCCGTTCGTCCTGTCGTAATTGCAGGTGAGGTGATTCAAGTGCTGCTCCTTAAAGAGGGAAAAGAACCCAACCAAGGTGTCGGCTACCTCGACGATGGGACCATGGTCATCGTTGAAGAAGGGAAGCCCTACATCGGTCAAACTCTTAATGTTGAGGTCACGCAGATGTTGCGGACAAGCGCAGGGCAGATGATCTTCACGCGAATCAAAGAAGATGAAGTGGACATTGATGAACAGCAAGATATGCGCCCTTATACCCGCAGCTGGTAAAGGCAGCCGAATGGTTAATTCGGTCAAAAAACCGTACCTAAAACTGGCACAGAAACCGATTTTAGCACATACGCTTCAGCGGTTTGAAGAAAATACAGCTGTGGACGCAATTTTCGTCATCGTTGACAAAGACGATTTCAGCGATTGCCGAACAAATGTTTTGGAACCGCATACCTTTACAAAGGTAAAAGAACTTATCGCAGGCGGAGAGACTCGGCAAATGTCCGTCTACAATGGCGTACGCGCCCTTTCGGAAGATGTCGATTTTGTTGTCGTCCATGATGGCGTGCGACCTTTTGTGAACGATCAGACAATCTTTGATTGTCTCGCCGCAGCTGATGCGTACGGTGCCGCTGTCGCCGCTGTTCCAGTCAAAGATACAATCAAGATCGCTGACGAAAACGCTTTCATTGTGGAGACACCCGTCCGCGAGCGACTCTGGGCAGTGCAGACACCACAAGTCTTTCGGAAATCTCTGTTAGAGGAAGCACATCAGAAAGCACACGCCCAACAACTCACAGCAACCGATGATGCCGCACTCGTTGAGCAACTCGGATTTCCTGTGAAGTTAGTCATGGGCAGTTACGAGAACTTGAAAATCACGACACCAGAGGACCTAAGAGTCGCTGAAGTACGACTCTCGGACCCAACGCACCCGTAGGTGCTTTGCTCTCTGGTTCAGTCTTAGGGTTACAAAACGAATATCTATGCAAAAAATGCGAGTAGGTATCGGGTACGACGTTCATCCGTTGGTCGAAAATCGAAAATTGATTTTGGGAGGCGTTGAGATCCCATTTCACTTGGGATTGTTGGGACATTCGGACGCTGATGTTCTCACACATGCAATTGTAGATGCAATCTTAGGTGCAGCCGCACTCGGGGACATCGGAACTCACTTTCCTGATACCGATGCGCGTTATAAGGGGATGGATAGTTCCGTCTTTCTACGCGATACCGTATCGAAAATTACAGCGTGCGGTTACCGTATCGAAAATATAGATAGCACCGTCATCGCCCAACGCCCGAAATTGGCACCCTATATTTCAGAGATACGACAAAGACTCGCCACAACACTTGAAATCGCCGTAGAACAGGTAAACGTTAAAGCAACTACAGCAGAAGAATTGGGTATCGTCGGTGAGGGCAAAGCGATTGTCGCTCACGCTGCCGCTTGCCTCTCTCGACTATAGATGTTTCTTATGCTCTCTCTGTCTTTGCAAACCGAACCGATAAATTTAGCATGAAATTAACAGGACTTACGCAACCCCTTTGCAGGCGGGGTTTGTAACCCCGCCTGACGCACGTATTATGTAGAATTTCATAAAAAAATGCGTAAGTCCTAATTAACCGAAAACCTGCCTGAAACGAAGTGGAGGGGTTTTTGCTTGGGTGTTTCTTTAGCCCAAGAACTCATAATAAAAAAATATGAAAATCTACAACTCGCTGAACCGGCGATTGGAGGATTTTGAACCGCTAACGCCAGAACAGGTGACGATCTATAGCTGCGGCCCCACCGTTTATGACTACATTCACATGGGAAACGCTCGCACCGCTCTGGTAACAGATATTATTCGACGCTATCTTCTATATAAAGGTTATAACGTTAAACTGGTTCAAAATTTGACAGACATCGATGACAAGATTATTAAGCGCGCAGCCGAATTAGATATGAGTGCGAAAGAACTGGCACATCAGAACGGTGAAGCCTACTTTGAGGACTCCCAACGCCTCGGAATTCAACCCGCAGATGTCCATCCGAAAGCGACTGAACACATTCGAGAGATGATAGACCTCATTCAAATCCTCATTGACAAGGGTGCAGCTTACGTCATTGATGGAAGCGTCTATTACCGAGTGCATCAGTTCGCAGCGTACGGCAAGCTTTCCAATCGAAAACCGGAAGACTTACTCGCCGGCGCACGCGTCGAAATTGATGAACGGAAAGAAGACCCACGAGACTTTGATATGTGGAAAGCCGCAAAACCAGGAGAACCTTATTGGGACAGCCCATGGGGCAAAGGTAGACCCGGATGGCACATTGAGTGCTCCGCAATGGCAATGAAACATCTCGGTGAAACAATTGACATCCATGCTGGCGGCGAAGACCTAATGTTCCCTCACCATGAAAATGAAATCGCACAGAGCGAATTGGCAACCGGCGTTCCCTTCGCACGATACTGGATGCACGTCGCTTTCCTGAAAATTGATGGGAAACGGATGGGGAAATCGGAGAAGAACTTTATTTTGCTCCGAGATGCCCTCGATCATTACCCCACCGAAGTCATTCGACACTTTCTTATCTCCGCACACTACCGACACCCCCTCGACTATAATCAAGAGAGCTTGACAAAATCGGAAGGGGCACTCAGACGTCTGAACAACTGTTTGGACACGCTAAAAAAATACGAGGGCGACGTTGTTAAACCAAGTGAAACGGCGGATACCCCGCTACAGCACGCTGTACACGAGATGAAGGCACAGTTCACACAGGCAATGGACACCGACTTCAATACCGCACAAGCACTCGGTGCTATCTTCACGCTTGTCAGTGAAGTGAACAAAGCACTCAGCACAATTGATGAAGCGGTTATTCCAGGACTCGCGCACGCTTACCAAGCATTGACTGAGACCTGTCAAGTTCTCGGCATCTATAATATGGAAACTCAGAATGAAGACGGCGACAACGTGGAACAACGTGATGAACTTGTTAAACTCCTTCTGGAAATAAGACAGGATGCCCGAAATCGAAAAGACTGGGAAACATCCGATAAAATTCGAGATAGACTCAAAGAACTCAATATCCAAATACAAGATAGCCATCATAACACAACTTGGAAATTGATAACCAAGTAGACGAACAACAAGGAACCTATTCCATGAGATTTGTGAAATTTACAACATTATTTCTCTGCGGCGTACTTGTACTTGCACTCGCTGGATGCGGAACCGATACAATTGAAGAAGCAGAAGAAAATGAGACAATCCTGACACCTACGCCAGAAAGAAGGGTGCCCGATTATTACCCCAACGCGATCGGTAATAGATGGGTTTATCGGCATTCCGACGGCTCCCAATGGACACGCGAGGTCACACGAGAACGCGTCCTGGCAGGAAGAACTTATCGCGTCTTTGACTACACACCACCCATTGAAGACACTGAATTCGATTATCTGAGAGTCCCTTCCTATCGTATTACCCCACATCGCGTGCTATTCTTTGTCGGGGAAGAAATTAATAACTATTTTGAACACGACCTCAAAACGCAACTTGAGGATATATTTGCAGAAGATAATACGAGAATCCACGTTAATGCTATATCAGGGAATGAACTCATCTTCTTTCGGATCCCACCGACAGGTAAATGGGATGTCTTAGATTTGAAGATCAAAGGGAATATCATTTTTGTCGATTTTAACCAAGCACTTCCGTTTGAAATACATTTTCTAATCAAAGGGGCAGTCATCGGCAGCGAGGTCATAGAAACACCCGCCGGCATTTTTGAAACCACCTCTAAAATTCAATACGATCTGCAAATCACAACAACCGTTGAGGACGAAGAAGACACCACTTCAAGGCAAACAGATACAATTTGGTTAGCTCCGGATGTCGGGATCGTCAAGATCGAAAACGAAAACGGAACAACCGAATTAATCGAACTGATATTTCTCAAATCTATCAAGGAGTCAGTAATCATCAATAGATCGTAGGTATAGCCGTATGAAAATGCGTTTGTTTTGAAAAAGTTTCTTGATTTTTAGAGCATGAGATGGCATCCTAATGACTCAGAAAACCACTTTTGAGTCAACATCAGGAGGACATCTCATGCGTCATAAGATTAGCAAATCTACACTCTTTTTTCAAGACCTTCTTTCTTCTTTCTTTCACCGGATGAGGCAGCAAGTCGTCGAGACGCTACTTCTGCTCTGTGTTTGCCATCTCTTTGGAC
>JAAXHL010000154.1 GCA_012270865.1 Candidatus Poribacteria bacterium
CCGATACGTCTTCTCTATGGCATACACGGTGTCACCAATCTGGTATATCGTTTTACCGTCTATCTCCATAGGAAGCGTCGCACCCGGATACTCAAGGAAGAAGCCAGGATATTCCGTTGTTTTATCATACGGCGGGGGGACCTGCTCATTACACGCATAACACGCGATCGTTATCGGATCGCCCTGCTCATCGACGGCATCCTCGGCATACACCGGCGGATCCGTCAAGACGACACGCGCGTAATCCCACGGCACTTCTGCAACCGCGATTTTTATGTCCCCCGGCTCGGACACGCTGGCGTTCACTTCGCCATCATCTAACGTATCCCATTCCGTCAGCACATGGTTGTAATTCTCCGAACGCTGTTGGACCACCTTCGTTTGCTGAACCATCTGAGACTCTACCTCCCAGATCGTCTGTTCCAGCAGATTCACGGTATCCAGATTGTTCTTGCTGATGACTGATTTTACTGCATCCACGGTGGGCTTGGCGAGGTCCGCCGCAACTGCGGCTGCACTCGCCGTGCCACTGACGGCTCTGACGACAATGGAGGCAACGGCTTTCAAGGCGGAATCATTCAGAGAACTCAGCGGATCTGTGAGTTTTATCAAGGCCTTGGCATCATTGCGACTATTTTGAAGAAGATCCCGCTGAAGCTGCATCCTCTCCAACTTTGCATCGGCTTTTACTAAAGGACCGTTCTGTTCGTTCCAATATTCGTAACCGTTGTCTGCTGTCATCTCGCTGATATCGAGCGTCTCGGGTGTCGCAAGCCTGCTATTATCAGCCATCGTAGGCATCGGATCCGCCTCAATGATCTGAGCACTGCTGAAAGAGGCTGTGCAAAAGACAAACACAGCATAGAACAGAGAAAAAATAGGAGATCTATATATCATTTTCTTCCCTCCGAAGTTGTTGTGCCTGCCTGGGTTTTTCTATTTACCAATTCTAGGGACCTTCTCCGCCGTTCCACTTGGCTCTCTGTTAAGGCAATCGTTTCCTCATACATTTGATCATGAATAGCAATTTGTTCCTTCATCAACTGCCCGAGTTCAACGATGCGGACCTCATCGGCATGGGTGCGTCCGGGTTTGTTGCGAAGGACCTCGGCTTCGGTAAAGTATGCTTGCGCTTTTTCAAAGGCTGCTTTTCTTTTAGCAAGAATTGCGGCGGCTGTTCGTTCGTCTGCCTTCCATTGTTCATCCAAAGCTTTAAGTTCGGCTTCTTCAGCAGGGGTGAGCGGTTTAGGTTTCGCTGCGGGGGCAGTATGCTTTTCGGACCCCTGTGCCCCGGAAAGTGGTTGGGGATCCGCCGATCCACTTCCGTCGAGCCGCTCCGACATTGCGGGTGTCGTGGAAACCGAGGGAGTTTCTGCTTCATGCGGCCCGACGTGATACGTGCCATCGGGATGATAATGTCCACCGGGGGCGGGTTGCCCCTCGATCTTCGGGGTTTGACGTTGTTCGACGATCTCTTGGGTGCGTTGGATGTCCTGTGTCGCTTGGCGTTTGACGGTTTGCAGGTAAATCAGCCCACCAGCGATGAACACCAAGACGCAGACCATCGCACCGAAGATACGGTTATCGGATAAAAGTTGTTTCAACATGAGGTTATCTCCTGTTTGTGTTGAGAAAAAGGTTTTCGGATTCAGAGAGGTGGACTTTCACCTCTGTGCCGTGATGATAGAAACGCACCTGTTTCGGTGCCACGGACAGCACGTAGAAATCCCCAACGCCTTCACCGACAGACAGCAGGTGGTGGCGACCCGTCGTGGCGTTTTTCACTAACACCGATGAGGCCGAGGGGTCCTCAGAGACAAACGTGCCAACAAGCGATAGGTGTGCCCCGGGCTCGGGGTCGGGGGTCAACACCGTGCCGAGTGGAGCGAACAGGTTCTTCTCAATGATAGTCTGGTAGAAGGCACCGTCGATGGAATCCGCGAAGGTGTTGGTGTGCAAAGGGCGTTGGCGCTCCGCAGATGTCGCGGAAACCTCCCGTGGGCGTGCAGCCGCCCCTCTCCTATCGGGCAACGCGTTTCCAAACCCGACCGGCGCATCGGTCTTCGGCGCGCCTTCAGACAGCGGTTGGCTCTGCTGCCGGAAGGAGATCACAAGCAAGCAAAGACAACATAGCAATACAAATAACAGCCCGTTGTAGAAAAAGGTTTCCGATACCTTGAACATCGTTTTCACCCAGAACCTTGATGGTTGTGACATCTATTACAGTTCTGAAACGCTCCTTTCGGGGTTATCTGTCCCTCTGATACGGACACGTTGGGGTCGTGGGGTGATACGGACAGGGGGGTGCGTTTCCGATTTCTGATCGATTGGATGGATTGGGTATGAGACACACCGCAACGGCTACAACAATGAGCAAAACAAGCGGGATCCACGGATGAATGTTTATGGGCATGGGGTTGTTCCTTTCTCGCAGACATAGGGAGATTGTATGCGTTTGGGGTTCTGTAGAGAGGGTGTGCGTGCAACACAAAAAGCCCTGTGGCGAGTTGCCCAGGGGATGTGAAGGGCGAAAAGAAATGGAGGAATATGAGCGAAATAGACTTAATGTCTGTAAAACACTTAACGTTTGTGAAGTGGTGGTGGGCACCGTGTCAACCCACACAAGGCTCCAGGCACATTCAGCACCCGAAAATTACCCCTCCTCGTCTTCTCAAACAGATATGTTTTCACTGACACTTTCATCGTTCACTGTCCTCTCAGCCGTAAGCCATTTCTCCGAAATGCCGCTACACCCACGCGATACATTTGCCCGTCATTCGCGCGATTTCCTCGCGGAAGTAGAAGGCTACGTGGCAATTATACACCCGCAAAAAGTTTTTGTCAAATTAAATTAAAAAAATGCCTGTTTTTTCCGAAAACGCTCATTTTTATCACATTTAGGACTTCCGCAGGTGGCTCTTTTGTAGCAGAACCTGTGAGGTTGTGTCCGGGAACCGTGTCAATTTTTTCGGGAGCGTCCTCTCAGTGATCGTCCTATCGTCAAAATTGCGTCCGTCCTGAAATTTTAGCATTTTTTGCGAAAGAAAGTCGTATGGCTGAAAAGGCTGTTAAGGATTTTACACGAAAAAAAGTTTCGTCAGCTATCTTGAAAATTCTCGAATCCCATAAGCCCTGATGCCGACAACTGATAATCGAATGCACTATAAAAAAGTTGAAACGCTCCGCAATTTATGCTAAACTGCAAAAAACAGTTCATAGAAGTCTATGTTATAAGGAGAACAATACAGAATGCCAAAGTTTGGTGTAAATTTACTACTCTGGGCAGATAAGTTTGACAGAGAAACCGCAGACCTAATTCCTAAAGTTGCTGAAATGGGTTTTGATGGCGTAGAAATCCCCATCTTTGATCCAGAGACAGTGGACATTCCTTATACGCAAGCGTTACTGAAGGATACTGGCTTGGAACCCATCGGGTGCAATATCATGGCAGGAGACAGGAATCCAATTGACGAAGATCCTACGATTCGAGAAAACGGGAAAACTTATCTCAAGCGTTGCTGTGAAATCGTTGCCGAATTGGGTGCCGATACGCTCGTCGGACCGATGTATAGTGCTGTTGGTAAACTCGTTGGACGC
>JAAXHL010000056.1 GCA_012270865.1 Candidatus Poribacteria bacterium
TACTCAATTAAAGCTGCAATAGTTAGATGAGGTGGGCAAGACCACCTCGCCCTAATAAATGACAACTTAAGCGTGTCGGGGTCCCATTGTGTATGCGGGATTGTCGCCGAGGTTTTCGATGAGCCAACCGCGCAACGGTACATCGTCTTCGGAGGGGACGTAGCGTCCGTTGTTTCGGGTGGCGGCACCGAGCAGCTGCCGACGGATCGGATCACAACGCTCGTAAAGCGGTTCCACTGTCATCTCATCTTTCGGACGGATCCAACGGTAGCCGTAGCCGTAGAAGAGTGCCTTCCGCGTAATTTGGGAGCGGTTCGGACTCCGCGAGTGCCAGAGCCGTCTGTCGAACAGAACGGCGGTTCCGGGTTCCACACAGACCGGCATCGCATCGTCGGGGACATCCTCCGCGGTGCCTTCGCGCGGGTCTCGACTAATTTCGGATTCTGGAACATGCATATCTGATTTGAGATGGCTGCCCGGGCGGATATAGAAGTTCCCGCGTCCGGGTTCAGAGACATCCGTGAGGAAATACGCCACTTTTAGGGACAAACGTGGCCGCGGATGCGTCTCCATTTCGATGTTGACGCGCCCGCTGTTTTGATGCCATTCGAGCCAGCCTTCACTTTCTTCGGCATCTGCGGCGGCTGGTGGTTTGACGTGCATGTGGGCATGGTAGAGGTATATGTTCCATCCCAAGATACCCCAGACTTTCGGTAGCGTCGTCGGTAGGTCAACAAGATTTAAAAGCGCGTCGTCGGCACCTAAGAAATCAGACCAGCCCCAGTGTGAGCCGGGTTTCGCTCTGCCTGTGCCAAGTGCTTTGTCGTGCAAAGTATCTACGGCACGTATAAGTTTTTCGCGCATCTCTGTATCAAGCGCGTTCGGGATGTAAAGGTAACCTTGTTCCTCAAAATGGGTGCGTTCTTCTTCTGTGATTAAGTGGGGGAGATACTTCTCAGGCGAAGCCTCCATACCGATATTAAGAAGTTCGTTCATGGTCAGTTCTCCTTTGTTGTGCGGTCGCCTGTTTATAGGAAGCGGGGCTACATGAAGTTTAAGAAAATATTTCGGTAATTTATTGGCGAAGTCCGGTGCGGTTAGAAACCGCACCTACCGGCCCGGGGAAAATCGGAATTACCGAATTAAAAAATTATAGCAAAGCCCATAATTATTTAAACACATCAAATCGAAGTAATTCCCATCTTATTCCCCCCTGATAAGGGGGGTTAGGGGGGTTATCTTCGGACAAGTGTTCATTTATTTTCGGATTTTACTATAATCTTCATCAAACCCCGCCTGCAACGGTGAGGCATGCGACCACAAACGCGGGGCATACTACCGCACAAACTCATCAAGAAATTCACGTGAGCGGATCAAACCGTTAGATTCTGCTTCCCAGGTCCGCCAATAACGGTAATCTTCGAGTTCTACACTGACGATGCCATCGAACCCTTCATCTTCCAAACGTTGAACGACGCGGAGCCAGTCCACGAGGCCGTCACCCGGAATGGTATAACGCCACCAGTCTTCGCCGAAGCCGCGCGGGTTTTGGAAACTCGGTCCTAAATTACCGTGCAGGTAGAGTGCTTCCTCGTCGAAAGCGGTATCTTTTCCGTGAACGTGTTTGACGTAAGGTGCGAATTCGTGCAAGGCGCGGAGGTAGTCAATCCCAATCCTAACGAGATGCGACGGGTCGTAGTTGAGTCCTAAGCCCGGGGAATCGCATTCCGCGAACATCGCGCGCCACATCTCCGGTGTGCAGCCAAGTGCCGGATAGTCGGGACCGGGACCGGGCCACCCTTCAACTGCGATGGTGACACCGTTGTCAGCGGCGAATTCGGCGATCGGTGGAACGGTCTGCTTCCAAATATCGAAATTTTTCGCTCTGCCGAGGCTGGCATCTTCAGGGACGAAGACACAGAACATGATATGGACATCGTTCTCGGCGGCGGCTTGAATTGCGGCTTTCGCTGCTTCGGCACCGGCTTTCTGTTTCGATTTTTTCGGACTGAGGAGGTCTCTGGTGCCGGGTAGATCCGCAGAGCCGATAGCGAGACCGGCATCCCTCGCCGTTTTAACAATTTCGGGAGTAACTTCTCCGATATCGACGGCATCAAACCCGTTATCTGCACACCATTTACAGAAGTCTGCGAAAGGGAGTTGACGGGCTGTGCCGGGAATACGTAATCCTATTTTCATATTTTTAACTATGGTCCTCTGAGCATCGCTCCACTACGTTTCGCGATGGTTTCTGGTTAATAAGAACAATCTGCGCGAAGGTCCGATAATTTTAAAAACAGGACTTACGCAAATTTAGCACGTGATGGTAGATTTTTTAGTTTTAAACCCCCTAAATCCCCCTTATCAGAGGGACTTTGAGAGGAAGTGCGTAAGTCCTAAAAAATTAAAATCCCATTAAACCGCAACATCGGCGGCATACAGGCATCGGTCCGTCATTGCTGACAGATTTTCGGAACTTCATCGCCTTCTCGTTGTTCCACATATCAACAACTTTATCGTCTTTGATGTTACCGATGATATAGTCGTGGTAATCGCGGCAGAGGCTAACGTCGCCGTTACTATCAATCTCCATTGTCATGTAGATGCTGACACACTGGTTGTACCCGAAGGTTTGCTCATGATCCGTGTAATACGTTTGGATGTCGCCTTTCGTATCGAGTCTCGGCATCATGATAGGTGGACAGCGGCGTTGTTCGTTAGAGAGGCTCTCCATCTCCTCAAAGCGATCGAGGATAACGCCGTGGTCAAAGTCCTTCCATGTTCCGATCCAACCGTAATGCGTTTGTGGTTTGAATCCGAACCGTTTCTCAAATTCCTCAGTATGCTCCTGTGCGGATTGGGAATCTATCCACCACGTAAGATAGAAGATCTGTGCGTCTGCGAATTGGCTGGTGAACTTATAGAGGTCTACAACAACGTCAATATTATACATCGTAACGCAGCTGAGCGGAACGATGTAAGGGAATTTTATGTCCCGTTCTTCTTTCGCTGCGCTGAGCGTCTCAAGCGCTGCTTTGACATCTTTGAAGTTGTCATAGTTCTGCGTTACGCCGGGACGTTGTGTGTTGTGGATTTCTTCATTCGGTCCGTCAACACTCAAGTAGATAATTTTACAGGTCTCCAAAATATCTTCGGCGCGTCTTGCGATATTGGTCGCGTTGCTCACGAGGGATATAGGCATTCCCTTGTCTTTGATGTAGTGTAACAGTTCGATAATCCCGGGGTAGAGCATCGGTTCGCCGCCCCAGATGTACCAGACGGGTGCCCACCCTTCATCAACGATCTGATCGACGAGTTCTTTATAGATTTCGACCGGGACTTCGCGTTGTTTGAGTTCTTTGAGGGATTTTCCGTGAAGGTAGCCGTTATCGCCCCACTGTCCACAAGAGTGGCAGCGCAGGTTACACATATCGGTAATGCGGAGGCTAACCAATTCAATAGCGTCGCCTTTCCCGTGTTTTGCACCGAATGGGTGTCGCCAGTTGAAACTCTCTTTGGCGAGTTGGTAGCGCATGAACTTGCTCGAAGTCCCCCAATCCTGTGACATGGCGGTGGCAAGTTCGTTGACAAGAAATCTCGATGAGATTCGACTTCGTAGTGCCATCAATACTCCTCTATTGGTTGTCGGTTGTCAGTTTTCAGTTTTCAGTTAAGAGGTTGTGTGTAACAACACCCTGCCTTATATACCGAGCAACGAATTGTTAAGCTGCATGATTTACGGTTTATCCTCTGGTTTTACGAGTGTGAGTGCAGCGGAATTCATACAATAACGTTTACCTGTCGGTGCCGGACCGTCGTCGAAAACGTGCCCGAGGTGTGCATCACACCGGCTACAGATGACTTCGGTACGCGGCATAAAAAATATGCTAAAGTCGGATTTTGTCTCTACAGCCTCTGTAGAGATGGATTCCCAAAAACTGGGCCATCCGGTTCCAGAATCGAACTTGGTCTCGGAACTAAATAACGGGCTGCCACAACAGATACAGTGATAGGTGCCTTGCTCTTTACAGTCGTGGTACTGTCCCGTGAAGGCGCGTTCTGTCCCTTTTTTTCGCGTCACTTTATATTCTTCTGGACTGAGTTGTTCCTTCCATTCTTTCTCGGATTTAATAACCTTTTCAGCACTCATGTTCTGCTCCTCCAGTAGATATAACGGCAAGCCTGGTTGCTAATAAAGTCTTGCATAAATACTATACCACATTTTACGAAAAAAAACAAATATGTTTCAATTCCGATTGTTGTCAGTTCGTAGGATATAACTATTTGGTTTCCAATAAGTTTAATTTACGATGTATTGTTTTTTCGTTTCCGCTGCACGACTCCTAAGACTCTACATTTTGTTGCGGACAAAATTTCGTAGCGTACGCCGCCCCAAGTGATTTTGCGTTGGAATACAGCATAAACGGCATTGAAACCGGCAAGGAATATCCCGATTGAGGCGGCGTAGGAGGAGATGCCTATTGTCTCCCGTACCTTTGGCATGTCTTGGAGCCAGCGCGGTAGGTTCTTAGAAAATACACGATAACTCAGTGCTTCCAGGAAAGGGATGAAGATAACCGGTAGTAGCTCCCGCCTGTGAAATAAAAACGGGATGGATCCGAACACACAGAGACCTTTCGGGAGACACACCAGGAGGCTTGTTAACCATTGCACCCAAAGCCCCATGTGAAATGTCATAATCACTTGACGGTTCGTAAATTCGATAACCTGCTTCCATGTCCGATTGGCAGTGTGTGTGACTGCGACGCAGTCTGGAACGAAATGTACCTTCTGTTTAGCGTCTCGCATTGCAAGTGTCGTGTTGAGGTCTTCAATAGTCGCCTTATCCCAGCGTTGAAGGATTTGTGTTTTTTCGAGCATCTCGCGCCGGAACGCGTTAGAGCCGCCCCATACCATTGTGAGCGGATGGTCACCTTGGAAACTCATCTGAAAGTTCACCCAGATGGATTCCGCAAGAGAGGCGATGTTCCAAGTTTGCGGAAAATAGAACCTTCCGCCGACAGTCGTTCCGATCTCCGGTTCTTGGAGCGGATTAACAAGCAGGGTTAACCAGTCCTTCTGTGTAGCGACATCGGCATCCACAAAGGCGATGACCTCAATATCCTCTGGCAATTTTTCTATCGCCGTCAAGAGGTTCTGTACCTTTTGTGAGCGTCCGAGATCGTTATCAACGATATTCGGTGCCAATAGCACATGAATGTTCGGATGCGGTTCGGCAATTTCGCAGAGATGTGGATATGAGACATCGTGTCCGGAGTCTGCTCTTTCGTGTGTGACGAAGAAGACTTCATATTCACCGGCATATTCTTGGTGCAAAAGTCCTTTGGCGTGTTCTTCTGTCTCAGCATCCCATCCGTAATGCGGTGCGATAACTGCGACCTTTGGTGTATAGTCCGGTCGTTTCCTGTTGCGTTCGCGCCGCGCGTAGAGAAAAGACCGACTAATAATGAGTAACTCAACAATAAAGAAAAAATAGGCGGTTACGATAATATACGTCTGCATAGCGTTCAACTATTGCTCCGATTTGTTATGGTGCCCCCTGTTCGGAAGTACGAAGCAGTGCGAGTGTTGTTTTCAGTTTTGGGACAAGTTCCGCATTCAGCAGAAAAATCAGGTCCGGTTCATGTTGTAGCCGTGCGTAGAAACGTCCAGACGCATCAGCCGTGCCGATTTGCAAGGTATACACTTTCTGATTCCGAAGTTCGACGGTCAGCTGCACATTCGGTTTCTCGAAACCGACACTCATAGAATCGCCTCCGACGAATGCCTCTGCCATCAGGTCGTCAAGTTCGTAGATGATAGCGTTCACTTCTACATTGTTTGCATTCTCTTGGACCGGTGCGGTAATCCGCCAGTTGGTGCCCAAGCGTTGGCATGTAACAGGTTCTTCTCCAGACGAGGCAAAAGTTAGTCGAACGGCATCGTCGATATGAAAGTTAAGCACCTGCTTATCTCGTAGCCACGCTGCCCCCAATGCGATGTTATCGATTAAGGCAGGTCTGACCCGAACAACCTGTTCGGACTGTTCGGCTTTGACGTAAACACTCCCGTCCTGTGTCCGGTTTCCGATGAGCAGAACGGCAGGTTTCTCCTCACCGCGTTGCGTGAACGCCACCGCAATTGCGGGTGGTGCTAATCCGAGCGACGCAAGATTTTTGATAGGTCCATCAACGAATGCGGTAGCTTCAAGCGAATCCACACCGAAAATCAGATCGCTCACCGCATCGGCATCCGCTTTTATTTTGCCCGCTGGCGTTTGTAATTCCCAAGTATCATCATAGTTCCTTGTGCCAACAGTTGTCTCTTTATCGTGTTTGATTTCAAAACGGATTGTATCAATACGCTGGAAATCTATAACCCGCTTATCACGTAGCTCAAAGACAGATTTATTGAGCAGATTGTAGACATCTTCAGACACAGTATAGATGGCATCTTGATGGTTAGTGCCTTTAACATAGACCTGTCCTTGTGTTCCGTTGTCTGCTGGTACTGCCGAACCGATGTTAAGGGTATAGGTATTATCTATCCCTGTGATCTGCGCCTGAATGCGCGGTGTATCCAACCCATATTTTTCCAAGTGTGTAGGGACGTTGGCATCAGCACCGTCTGCCTCAAAGGTCGATACTTTTAATGCACGCAATTCCGAAAGAAGCGTCTCAATCTCCTCTGCGTCCGCCTTCGCTTCGATGGGATGAACGACGTGCCAGATGTTGCCTCGCTTTTCGCAATGAATGGTAGTTCCTATGTCCTTCTGCTGAAGCTGAATGCCAGACACCGTTTCGGTATTGAAGTTAATCATCGACCGGTCGCGTAGGTCGGTTGTGGATTTCGTCAGGTCGTCGAGTGCGCTGGATTCAATCAGGAAGATATGCGGTTCCGATTTCTCTTTGGCATAGACAGAAAAGTTAATCGCCTTTTTACCGATCAAAAAGGTTGCTGCTGGTGTTGTTCCGTTCGTCCAGAGCGAGAGGGTGATACTCGGTGTATTATCAAGTCCGTACTGCGTCAGTGCAGGCACTTCGAGCGTCTGTTTGATGCGTTTGTTGAGGATGTCCTCCAACACCTGTTTAACTTTCTCGCCGTCTGCATCTACCTGTATCGGTTTGGTGAGTCGCCAGTTTCCGGTCCCGTCTTTCTCCAATTTCAGGTGCTGATATGCTGTATCTGCGAACGAGATTTCGACCTGTTGTACGGTATCGCTTGTGACACCGTAGACCTGAGAGATCGTCGGTTTCTCGTCTGTTGCTGCGTCATCAGGCGATCCCTGAAAAAAGAGGTAGTATGCGCCGCCGATGCCTATAAGGAGGATAACGATGATCAGTGTTGTCTTGAAGTTCACGCGTTCTCTCCTTTTCGCCGCTGCCACCAGACGGTCAGCCCAGCGATAAACACGATGAGCGGAATGAAAAAGACAGAAGTTATCTGTATAACACGGACATCTTGGATCGTCATCTCGCGCAGTTCTTGCTGGCTTAAATCAATTGGACGGATGGCGACGAGGTCTTCCTCGAGTGTGAGCCAATTAATTGCGGCTAAAAAGAGGTCTCGGTGCGGTTCTCGGAAAATAGCGTTCGCTGCGAAATCTGAATCCCCGAAAACGACAATTCGGGTTGGGTCTTGTGTTGCGTCTCCGTTGCTGTCTGTGTCCGTTTTCCGTTCAACGGCGACGGCGACGGATACTGGGGGTGGTGTATCTACACCGGCGGTATAGGTAAAATCGGTGAAATCTTCGCTGAAAGCTCCGTCGGTTTCACGTTGCGTTTCGCCCCAGCTGCCGCCTATACCGCCGATGGTCATCAAAAGAGACCGCACACTGAGGTTGGCAGGTCTATCTACAGTAGGGGTGACAGACCGCGTTAGCAGAAACGTTACGTCGTCTCGAACAGCGAGTGTAATATCATGTGGTTGAGGTTCAGGTAATGGTGCCATGGGTCCGCCATACCAGAGTGCGTGTCGCACGCGGTCAAGAACGAGATCGTCCCCTATTGTGACACCCCATTTTTTCATGAGTCGTACAAGTCCGACATTCACATCTTCCGCGGAGATTACCGATGGATCAAGCAGTAAGAATAGTTTTCCGTTACGCGTTAGATATTTCTCTACGGCATCAAGTTCGTGGCGCGCTAAAGCGGTTCTCGGTCCTGCAATCACAAGGACCTCACAATCGGCTGGTATATCCGGTTTGGTCAAAAGCGAGAGTGGGAGTGCAGTATAATGCTGGTTTTCGAGTTCCGTTTTCACGTCACTATATCCGTTTTGAGCGAAATCACCGAGACCGTGTTCTTCATGACCGATGAGGAAATAGATTTTTTTTGTTTCATTGCGGATCAGTTTTAGGATCGCACTCGTGAACTTCTGTTCACCAACGATGGTTACTTTTTCTTGCCGTTCTCCACTTCTAAAAATGATGGTTCCATCCCTTTGGACATCATACATGTCCCTAAGTTGGATGTCCGTAAAAGGGTTTTTAAATGAAACGGTTAAAGATTTGGTTTCACGCGCATATAATTCCAACATCCTTTCTGCGTAGGTTGCTACCTGCGCATTTTGGGCACCGCTTCTACTGAAGAATGCGATGACTTCAATGTCTTTTTCAAGACCTTTAAGGACGGTTTTCGTCTGTTTTGAGATTGTGTAGGATTGTAGTGCGGTTTCTATTCTTTTATCGAAACGTTGCGCGACAATAGCGTTGACAAAAACTGCTATACCGATAACGCCGATAATACTGAGTGCGACGTTTGTACCGTAACGCGCTTGGCGACTGACGAAGAAGTTCACAAAATCAGCGAATCGGAGTACGAGAAAAATAACAAGCGTTGTGAAACAGAGGAGCAGGCAGATCCAGAACACGAGTGTCCCACGAAGGAGCAAGCTTGCCACTGAAACAAAACCGAAAATTAGCGTTAGGAACCCGAACAACGGTCCTGTCAGGTTTTTCGTAGGCATATCTTATCTCCACTTTGATGATTCGATGGATTTGAACGTCGCAAACAGGCAGATCGCCGTAAAACTTATATGATAGATAACATCCCTGAGCAGGACGACCCCACGGGTAAAATCGTAATAGTGTTCAGAGAACGACAGATAACTCAGGAAATTCATGATTGTACCGCCACGACTTGAGAGCGCGCCGATCACCCAGAGTGTAATAAGAATGCCGAAACTCGTCAATGCCGCAACGAGTTGGTTTTTACACATTGAGGACATCAATAGCCCTAACGCCAAAAACGAAGAAGCGATCAGAATAGCACCGAGATAACCGCTGAGTAGGAGTCCGCTATCCAAGTACCCGAAGCGTTGCGTCAAAAACGGGAACAGGAGCGTCAGTCCAAACATAATCAGCACCAACGTCCAACTGGCGAGAAATTTGCCGAGAACGACCTGCCCATCTGTAACCGGCGAGGTGAGGAGCAGTTCAATCGTTCCAGTTTTCCGTTCCTCTGCAAAGAGTTTCATCGTCAAGACCGGTGTAAAAAAGAGCAGGATGATTGCCATTTGCCCGAAGATCGTCTCCATCACGATTGCACCGGTTCCGCCGTCCTGTGCGCTTGTACCTATGAGCACGAGAGAAAAAAGGAATCCCAAGATCGCCGTGAAAACGAAACAGACGAAATAGGCGATCGGTGAGACGAAATAGGTGTAGAGTTCTTTTGCGCAAACCGCAAGAATATTTCTCATTATTTTTAATTATTCGCCAAGCGTGAAGGTAAGCAATCAGGGCATTAGCGGTTTTCGATTAAGTTCCGCACGCGCCGTTGTTGCGTGCTGCTGGCATTGGGCATCTTTATTATTTGTAATTCTTCTACGAGTACTTAACATTACTTTTAATTATTCGCCAAGCGTGAAGGTAAGCAATCAGGGCATCTTTATTATTTCTAATTCTTCTACGAATGCTTAACAAACCGCTGTCGAACTTTTCCGACAAAGAAGGGACCGAGCGATTCAATATATTTGGTTGTCTGTTCCGTTTTTCGCATATCTTGTATCAAGCGCGATAACGGATATAATTCGGCACCGACTAACCCGATGACGAATTCGTTGTCGTTTGTATCCAACCCGAAGCACGCCAATCGGATGTCGCTGGCGTATCCACCGGCGGCATAACTACGACCGAGCATGGCGTGTTCACCTAAAATGCGTCCGCGTTCACTATCTTCAAGGCGGTAGAATTCAGATTTACGACGCAACGGGTACCAGATTGCCCACGGAAAATCAGGATTCAGCACGTTTTTGAGCGGTTTCTGGATAAGCCATTCTTCCAAATCGGGTTCCCTGCCACTTGAATAGGTGCGCCCTATCATCGTCATTTCTGGACGAAATGAGGTCGTACTATAAGATCTATCCTGTTGCTGTTGTAGCACACTTGAGTAGTGCATCAAAGCTGCCGGATTCTCAGCGACGAGGAGTACACCGAGACCTGCAGGATCATTCAAATCGTCGTAGAAAACTGCAGCAAGTGGGTTCTGCGATTGAATATTTTCAATAATCGAGTCTGGGTGGAAACAACGCCCAAAAACGTGGAGTTGGAAAAAGAGTCGTCGGTCGCTAATTTGGGGATCGCCATCAATCGGCGCGCCGACTTCTCTAAGGTCTACCGGTTCTGGACGTGGTGGTCTTTTTCGTTCTGTGTTCATAATTTTTTATAATGGTTTTCCGATTTACGGTTGACGGCTATTTCTGCCGATGGCTATTCTCAACGTTTTGTAACATACGACTCGCGAATCCATTCCTCAAGCACCTGATCGGGGTTTTCCACGATCTCTTTTGGGAAGGTGAACGTGGTCTGTCCGGTGTTCTGTTTGACGAGGTTCAGACCGTGCTGGTAGCTTTTGAGGAGCTCGTCACAGATATGTTTTACTTTTTTCCCGTCTGCGATGGCGCGTTCACAGATAACGGACGTTGCTTCGCCATCAAACTGAATCTGTAATCCGTGGTCGTTATGGAATTGCGACTCATATCGGCGTACCTGCTCATGCATTACGGTATCTCTGTTGTAATCTGCATCTTTGATAATGCGTTCGAGTTCAACATCGGGTGTGTCTATAACGGCTTCGGTAACAACGAATTCATTAACACCGGTAGAGGGAAGTTCAAATTTATAGTCGCGTAACGCCTTTTCGCAGACCGTCATTAAGGCACGCGCGCCGGTTTTCTGCTCAATGGCTTTTTCAGCGATCCGGCGTAAACCGTTCTCCGAGAACAGCACGGTGACACCGTACGCACGAAACGCGTTCTCGTATTGCCGAATGATGGACCCTTCAGAATGTTTCAGAATGTGGAAAAGGTCGTCCACCGTGAGTTCATTGCAGACAACATGTACAGGGAGCCGTCCGATAAACTCAGGTTCAAAGCCGAAGTCGATAAAATCTTTCGGTGTGACGCTCTCAAAATAGCGCGCGTTGTCATCGTTCTGACTGGCGATTTCAGCGTTGAACCCGATTTTGCTTTGATGCATCCGTTTCTTGACTATTTTTTCCATACCGGTAAACGCACCGCTGATGATAAAGAGGATATGACGCGTGTTGATGACCTCTTTCTCGAGTTTTCCGCTCCTCTGGAATTCCATTGCGGCACGCATCTGCGAAGCGACATCGTTTCCGCCCCGTAGGTCTACCTCTGTCTCCTCCATGAGTTTGAGGAGTCCGATTTGTACGCCGCGTCCGCTCACATCGCGCCCGATGATATTCGGCGGTGTCGCGATTTTGTCCGCTTCGTCGAGATAGATGATGCCGTATTGTGCCAATTCGAGGTTGTCATCCGCCTGTGCGACCAACTCACGAATTAAGTCGTCTACGTTAGCACCGACGTAACCCGTTTCACTGAATCGCGTGGCATCGGCTTTGACAAAGGGGACACCGATGAGTTTCGCGATGTGTCGGATAAGATAGGTCTTGCCGACACCGGTTGGACCGAGCATAACGATATTTTGTTTTGAGTAATCGGTATCCGCAGCATCGGGGTTTTCGTGGCATTCTCGGACGTGGTTATAGTGGTCACAGACGGCGATGGCGAGTGCTTTCTTTGCCTCATCCTGTTTAATGACATACCGATCGAGATACTGTTTAATCTCCTTCGGTTTGAGGTCAAAATTCAGGTCGAAAGTCTTTTTCGGTTCAGGTTCTTCGGTTTGGTTTTCCGATGCGGGTTCACTGGCAGATACGTTTGTCAAACGGACGGTTCCGCCGTATTTCTTCTGCCAGAACTCCTGGAATTCCTTTTCAATTTCTTCGGGTGTCGGTAATTTTCTATTGGTATTCATAATTTTGTGTGAACCTTAATTAAGATTCGGTTCCCGTGAGTTCACGGCGGACGATTTCAGCACCGGCGACCATTGATTTCAGTTTAGCGGCAGCTGCCCACCGTGCCGTCTGACTGAAACCGCAGTCCGGTGTAATCGAAAGTTTCTCTGGGGAGACGTGTTCGAGTGCCTGTCGGAGCAGTGCAGCGACATCCTCCGGTGTCTCGACATAGTAGTTTTTGACATCAATCAGCCCAGCGGCGAGTTCTTTGTCGTTTGAAAATTCGCTCCAGAGTCCGATTTCTGCCATCTCTCGGTTCGCAAATTCCAACGCGAGTTGGTCGAACGCTGCGTCGAGGATATGTGGAAAGAGTGGACGGTAGGAACGTTTGCCGACTGCTCGACCGCGGTAGTTCCCGAAACAGATATGCAGTCCAATCTTTGCGGAAACGCTTTCGACAGTATGGTTGAACAGTTTCACGAATTCCTGCGGACGGTCAGGATAAACGGCATAAGAGGGTTCATCTAACTGGATGAATTCCGCGCCTGCTTCGACGAGTTGTCGGAGTTCTGTATTGATAATCTCTGCACAGGCGTAGGCGACTTCGAGCCGTTCTTTGTAGATGCCGCCGGTCTGGATACGTCCGGAGAGTGTGAAGGGTCCGGGACATGTCACCTTAAGCGGTTTCGTCGTTTCGTTTTTTGCGAATTCAAATTCTGGGAGGATACCGAGTCCATCGGGTGCGGTGAGTGGAACGGAGGGTAGCCATTTGCCGCGCTGATCGTGTCCATCGGGGCCTTGGGTTCTCGGTGCTGGGAGCTCCTCTAATCCGGGGAACCGTTCATAGAAACCGAGCACGAAGTCCTGTCGGCGCATCTCGCCTTCCGTGATGATGTCAACGCCTGCGCGTTCTTGGTCGGCAATAGCGGTTCGGACTGCGTCATCAAGGGTTTCGTTGATGTCGGTTTCACCGAGTTCGCCGCGTCCGATTGCTTCGAGTGTTACGCATAACCAACTCGGGGGTGCGTAGCTTCCGATGGTGCTGGTCGGTATCAATATATCTGTCTCTGGCATTAGACCCTCTACCTTTTTGTCTTGGAAGTTAATGGATTCAATTAACGCTGATTTCCTTACGTGGCTGCACTTGATTTTCTACCTCAGCGGTGCTACTTTCACTATTATTCGACGCTTGCGCTGCTTTCTTCGCTTGACGCGCGGCTGCCTCACTTTGCAAATAGGCAATATACCGATCGATATCATGATCAAATTTCTCAGAAATTTTGTTGCGAATGCGCCGGATATCTTCAACAATGGGGGAATCTTTAATCATTTTTTCCTAACCTCCGACGTTTGCGTAGAAGAACGGTGGCATTGTCAAGGCGACTACATCGTCTTCACCGGAGATTTCGCGTGCCATTGCGAGTGCGTCATCTAAGTCTTTTGCCCAGTCCACACCCAATCGCTGTGCTACCCTCGGTTCCTTCGGACCGACAAGGATGACCTTTGAGAGATATGTCAGCGGATAGGTTGCCCAATACCAGACAGTGAACGGATGGAAACCGTGATGCGCGAATTTGTTCCGATAACAGTCGATTAAATACTCGTCTTTGGCGTATTTTTCTTGGAATTTCTGTTGCATCTCAAAGGGTTCTGTCGTCTCGGCGAGGACTTCATCGTAAAACATTTTATACGCGACGTGGTATTCTTCATGGAAGATCTCGTAGGTCGGGTTCAAGATAATCACGACACCGTTCTTTTTGATGATCGGTTTGTTGTAGAACCAGTTGAAGACGTAGCCTAAGATGTCGCTGACGACCAATACTGGATTGATACGCGCGTCAACGGCATAAGGACTCATGTCGGGAAGTCCGAACACCAATGTACTGTACTGACGTGGGATGTCTATTGCCAACTGATCTTTCATGGACGTTAACGTTCGTTCATGGACGGCATCAATGTCGCCTGCGTTGATCTGTATCGGTTCGTAGTCTGTGCGTACGCTTTTGAGAATGTTGTAGCGCACGGACTCTGGCAACAGTGAGAGGGTTGCCGGTGTGAAGGTTTTGATCACCTTCTCGGCGATGTTGCAGTCCCGGTTCGGTTTCCCGACGTAGCGGAGATGGAACGGATAAATCGCGCCGTTCATCGCTGCCTCAAGCACTAAAATTGGGGTCTCTTTCTGAATGAGACGGCTCATCCGCTCGATACAGGCGTGCATGTGCGAACCTTCGGGTTGCATCACGTGCGGACTCTCCACTGTCATGTGCGGTGAGTGGTGCGGTGCGATGGAGTTATACGTACCGAGACCGACTGCTACGGATTTGTGTCCGCCATTGAGCGGAATCTGTATCATATCGACATAAATCACGAGATCGGCTTCAAGGGCAGCCTTATCGGTCTCAACGATTTCGTCTTGTTCGGTGCATCCTACTTCGACAATCTGATCGGCATCTTCGGCATCGAAGTTTCGGAGTTGATGCGGATAAAACTCGTCCATGATGTCCTTGCCGAGCATATAGGCGAGTTCGTGTTCCTTCATTTTACGGTGTAACGCGACGGCACATATCAGTTCGATGTTCTTTTTTTCTACGCCGTAACTATAGAGCATCTTCAGAAGCGTCTCAATCATAATCTGCCGCATGTCCGGCTTTTTGGTGGCTGGAAAGGGTTGGCAGTTATCATCGAACAGGATGAGGATTTTTGAGTTGCCGTCAACGAGTTCGCTGAGCGGTGGCATATCGAGTGGGTTTTCAAAGGCACGTTGCGTGTGTTCGCTCAATGCGGCGCGTTTGATTCCGGGTAACGGCGGTTTGGCGTAGAAGACCTCCGAATTGTCCGGCAGTTTCGCGTTAATAAGATGGTTTCCGAAGTAGGTAAAATATTTCATTTCGCTTGGATAAATCGCTTTGTAAGACGGTTAAAATCGGCTCGAACCGAGTTATTACTGGGTTCAAGCCGATTTAGAAGATATCTGATATTTGCGCTTATTGGGCGTTTTTGATGCGTCCCCATGTGGTTGTGAGCTTAGATTTAGGCTCTACAGGGGTCACATTAGCATCGCCGAAGTACTCAATTTCGCCAATTTGGAAGTACGCCCCCGCGGGGTTCGATGCGGTGTCAAAAGTAACATGCCGGAAAAACCGATAAGCGGTGGTTTGAACGTCGAAATCTGCGCCAGCCTCAAACAGGACGACTTGCAGTCGTTCACTCCAAAAGCCGTCTCCATCGTGGGCATAGATAGTCTCAAAATCCTCGCCGTCGTTTGATCCCTGAACTTCCCAGACTGTCGGGTCTCTCGCGGGAACATCGTTTGCTGAAGATAAGGTGAAGTGTGTCAATGCGTAGGCTTCCTCAAGCTCAGCTGTCACGTATAGACCTTCTTCCGGAATGCCGCCGCCACGTCCGCAGCACCATTTGTCATTACCGGGGCCAAGGCGGTTATCGAAGACATTAAACGAAAATTCGCCGCCGCCGAATCCGGGTTCCTCGTTAGCTGTGAAAATGGCGTTGTAACCTTCATCTGCGTCAGGTGCACCATCGTCTTCTGGATCGGTGAGGTCGCCTCCGAGGAGTGAATCCGTTCCTGTTCCCAAGACTACCTCTGCCTGTGCTATATCGCTTGTGCTGATAACACAAAAGGCTATCATTATCACAAACCCTGCTAATACGAACATAATTTTCATGTCGTTTAATCTCCTAAGAAAAATGAATCTCATTTTTACGTGAGTTTCGTGTTAAGTAGGTGCGTTTGAATAAACTGCACCCTTTTTACCATGCCAATCTTTACTAACCTGTGTTCCATAATAATATATTATTGCATATTATTATAGAAAATTCAATACCATTTTAAGGCATCTACACCCGATTACCGAATCGCGTTTGTGTTGATATTAAGTATACCCTAAATTCGCACATAAGTCATTTGTTTTTTGTATCAAAAATGATGATGTATTACGACTTGTACCGGTTATACTAAAGTGCTACAAAGTTGATGCGACAAGCGTAAACTTATTTTTGGATTTTACTATAAATCAACCGGGCAATAGACGATAGCCGATGCCGGTTATGAGACCTACGATGATCCAAATTCCACCGATAAAGCACTCGCCTAACACAACACCTAAAATAAGTGGTCGGAGTTTCCGATACTGTGCAACACCACCAAACTTTAGGACGGTGTACTTGAGCAACCAACCGATGAAGAACGATCCCCAAAAACAGTACGTCGCATAACTCGTCATCATCAGGTACCCGATGGGATGTAACTTCCACCAGAGATAGTGTTGGCGCATCCAGAACATCCCGAACATCGCGGCACCGCCGAAGATGAACGAACCGAGCCTCTCTAATTCGATACCGGTCGGGTGCTGGAGGATACTCGTGAGTCGATTGAAGGGTGTCGTCGAGGAGATCATATACGTCCAGTGCTGTAGGTTGACTGCGCCGTGCGTATAGGCGAGGTCTATTGAGGAGTAGTAGGAGACACCGATTGCCAAGACGATCGCAATACCCATCGCAATCAGGAACGGACGCTGCTTGAGACGCAAGGGTTCGGCGAGTTTGAAGTTGTTCATTACACTCGGCATCAAGATTTCCCGCATGTCGAACATTAGTACCCTTTCGTAGGCGACCAGCGTCCAACTGGAGGCGTTCACACGTGAACTGCCGAAAAGGGTGATGAGGTATTCCCCCGGTAGGAAGGAGTACAGCACAAATAACAATCCACCGTTGGCAACCATCCACGTCATCACGGTTGTCAATCCGAGGAAGAGGAGTAAAATAAAAAGCGCAACCCAGAAACGCATACCAGCAGCGGTACATATCAGACAGAGTGCCAAGGTTCCGAGAATTAATCCGAACACTGCGAAGGCATAAGAGAGCGGTTCATGGGTATCGTCAGCCCGTTTGGGTCCGAATATCGTGGTGAAGGCGCGCGTGAAATGCCTTTTGCCACTCCAGAGGATTAAGGCGATAAAGATTAAGAACCCACCCATCTGCTGGTTTTGATGGAAGTCCCACTGGTTCACTTTTGACCCCGTTGCGTAGATAAGCACCGTCTCCATTCTGCCGAGTAAAAAAAAGAACCAGAAACTAAACGAAATTTCGAGTGTGAGCAGGTAGACAACAGCGATGACCGATGGATAGATAAAGAGATTCACCGAGGGCCACCACCCCAAGGCAGAGAACGGTTTTTCGGTGAAGAATTGGGCGATCGGAAAAAAGAGCGGCGGGTTCGGCGTAAATGGAAAGTAGAGGTGCAACCCTTTCAAGCCGTGCAATAGGACAGGTATCGCAAAACCGCACCACATCAACCGCGACTTGAAGAACCTGTTCACGAGTGCACCACCGGACGGCGTTTGAAACATTTCTACCGGCAATTGGACGAGCGGAAAGGTGAACCGTTCGTATTCGACCCACTGTTTTCGGAGGAGCACTGTCCAGCAGATGGTGACGAAATAGAAGATGAGGACGAACACGCTCCACCCGATGATCGGTTTCAACCATGCACGCCACGGGATCGCGTCGCCTTCTGGTAATTGTTCATAAAAATAGAAAACGGCTTTCGGATCGCTGACGACCATCCAATCGGGAAGATGCTGATGGAAAAGGGTTGCCCATTCGTTTTCAGGTGTCGCGAAGTAGAACGGACTGACGGCGAGTGGAATAAGGTATCGCATCAGTCCGGAGGACGGGATACCGGAGGCGACCAGCATCATCCCCCATACAATGAGGAGTTCGCTGCTTTGCAGTTCGGCACCGGGTCTCAGTCTTTTGAGAAGTACATTGACACCGAGTATGAAGACCAACATCACGAAGACAACGGCG
This sequence comes from Candidatus Poribacteria bacterium, assembly GCA_012270865.1. Taxonomy (GTDB): domain Bacteria; phylum Poribacteria; class WGA-4E; order WGA-4E; family WGA-3G; genus WGA-3G. Next base: position 18,087 of record JAAXHL010000056.1, read on the forward strand.
ATCGGCATGTGGTTCCCCGCAAGGTAGGTGCCGCCGACGTGGAAATCGTTGTAGGGTGTGATGAGGCACTGACATATTACTGCACAGATACCGATCAATACACTCCGTGTTGTGATGCTCCGATGAGTGGGATGTGTCGTCTGCGGGGAATTCTGCGAAGAGACAGAAGGTGTCATAAAGCGTATGTATTCGCCGATTAGTAGCGAGCGAAGTCGGTCCGTAAGTCAAACACGGTTTTCACTGTGGCGGTTTTTCCGGTGTTTAAGGCAGTCTGGATGGCATGCTTGTAGTCTCGAAGTCGAAAGCGTCTAATGACCAATGGACGCAACTGTGAACCCGTTTCTTGGAGGAGCTGCATACCGAGTGTAAAGGTATGGACCTGCTCACCGTTGTACGCTTCAACGCCATAAGTATAGGCACCTTTTACTCTCAACTGCTTATACCAGACCGAGACCCAGTCGATGTTTTTAGGGATGCCCGGCATACCGAGCAAGATGACTTCGCCATTCGCATGTGTGAAACGGAGTGCGTCATCTATTGTAACACTGGAACCGATGCAATCAAAGGTAACATCTACGCCACCGATGAGTACCTGTTGCCCCAACTCGGGCTGATGCGGTTCGGACCCTGTGAGGTCACAGAACGCTGTATATCGACTACGATTCGGTGATATAATATCATTAGCACCGAGTTCAAGTGCCAATTGCTGTTGGTGTGGATACTTGGCGAAGATGAGGATCCGGTTTTGATAACCGAGCATCCGAAGTGCTGCGACAGTCAGCAGTCCAATCGTGCCGCTCCCTATGACACAGATGTTGTTTGCTGTGTTGTATTCCGACTTCAAAACGCCGTGTATTGCGCAAGCGAAGGGTTCGAGCAGTACGGCGATTTCGTCTGCAATATCGTCCGGCACAAGATGAAGTTGCGATCGGTGTGCGAGGACGTATTGACTCCATCCGCCACCGGTGTCGCGGCAGTACCCTGTCTGTACGCCTTCGGAGATGTCGCCTTTCGTGATGTTTTCGCAGTTGGTGAAGTACTGGTTTTGGCACTGATGGCACGGCGGCGAGATCCCGCGCACCTCACATGAGAGGGCGGGTTCAATCACGACACGTGCGCCGACAGGGAAACCTTCGACAGCGTCTCCGATCTCCGCAATCTCACCGACGATTTCATGTCCTAACACGAAAGGCGTTGACGTGAAAGGGGAGAAATAGGGACTCCCTTTCGCTGTGATTGTCGCTAAATCGGAGCCGCAGATACCGCTGAGTAGCGTTTTGACCTTGACCCATTCAGGTGTCGGTAGTTCTGGCTCTGGAACGTCGACGAGATGCACACAGGAAAACGGGGACGTGTAGAGGCTTCGCCACTTTTTTCCGAGGTAGCGCATCGCGAGATAGCGTGGGATGTTTTTGGTGTATTGAATGGCTTCCACTTTGATAGTTCCGAGTTTTCGGCTGATTGTTTAGGCACAATTATAACGAAAACGCTTTCGCGTATCAAGTAAAAAATTAAGGAAAAATCTGGGAATATAGCGATCCGGAATGGTATAGGCGGGACAGGAAGTCCCGCCTATAGACAAAATCGATTAAGCGTTTGCTTCGGTTTGGTAGTATTCCATGAGAATCTCCGCGACTTCGGGTCGTGCGATTTCTGGTGGGGGTGGTTCGCCAGCAGCGAGCATCTCACGCATTTTTGTTCCAGAGATGCTGAAGTAGTCGTCTGCATCGTGCGCGGAGTCCTTCATCATGACGATTTCATTGCGCTTTTTGCTCCATACGGTGAAATCACCACGGAAGATACCGATTTCGAGTGCGTCTTCAGGGATTGTGTCGAAAATCTCCTGTGCATCGAAGGCACCGTAGTAGTCGCCTGCGCCTGCGTGGTCGCGTCCGACGATGAAGTGTGTCGCACCGCAATTCTGACGGAAGACGGCGTGGAGGAGTGCTTCCCGCGGTCCGGCGTAGAGCATATCGAACCCGTAACCGGTGATAGAGACGGTATTTTCGGGGAAATAGTGTTCCACCATTGTACGGATGCAAGCATCACGAACAGCAGCGGGAATGTCCCCGGGCTTTAGTTTACCGAGAAGCATGTGAATTAGAATACCATCGGCATTGACTGCCTCTTGTGCGATTTTGCAGAGTCCCTCATGGGCACGGTGCATCGGATTCCGTGTCTGGAAAGCGACGACGGTGTCCCATCCGCGCGCGGCGATGTCTTCACGGATTTCGACGGCTGTACGGAAGGTGTCCGGGAAATCTTCGCGGAAATAGGAGTAGTTCAGCACCTCAATCGGACCTGAAAGGACGTTGTCTCCGACATTTGCGAAAGCGGGGACACCCGGATGTTCGGGGTCGGTGGTTCCAAAGGTCTTTTCAATCAAGATCTGTTTCTGATCTGCTGAGAGGGTCTCAATCGCCGAAACCTTCATAATCGCGAGCGGCGGATTCCCGTCTACGTTCGGGTCGCGGAGTGCGATCCTGTCGGCGTTTCTTACTGCATCGGTGAGTTGTTCCGACGGGACGATGTTCATCACAGGGACGGGCCAGAAGAGTCCGTTCGGTAGTTTCATATCCGTTGCGACGCTTATCGCTGCGTCAATGTTCATATATCCCGTGAGCGGTGTAAAGTAACCCGATGCGAGCATGACAGCTGACGCAGCGGCACCTGAAGAGATTAAGACAGACGGAAGTTGTTCTGCCTCTTTTGTTAATTCGGCGCGCCGGGCATCATCCGAAACGTAAAGCGGTTGTAAGGTTTCGGCACCATGTGGTTTAATCATTTTTTATGGATGTCTCCGTGTTCATTTCTCCGTCGTCGAAAAATAGAAGGTTTTTTGTTAAGAGTCCAATTAAAAAATCACTCTTAATCAAGGGTCCGGTTTCGGACAACGGACAAAACCGAGCCACCCTAATGGTTCAAAAAATCTGTTCAATTGTACAGCCGTTCCAGATCCAAAAATGGTCTTTTCTATCCCATTCACCGCCGGTCTGTACCCGTTTTTTGGGTGTGAAGATGACCTGTGTGAGGTAACCGTCAGTAACTTCGACCGTATAGGTGTGCTGATGTACTTCGTTGTTATCTACAATAAAATCTTTAAGAACTTTTACATCGTTTGCTATCAGATTAACCGTATGCGTAGCGTTTTTTGCACCAGAGAAGGTGTTGGTTACGCGATATGTGCCTTCAGGTAGGTCGAGTTTGAAGGCAGCATCTTCTTTTCCCCAGACAGCGTCCCTTGCTAACGGACCCGCACTTTCCGGTCCATTATAGGCTTCACGAGGCGATATTCTCCGAGCATCGGTTCGCGAATCCTTGTGATTCCACTCAGTATCCCACCCAAATTTACCGGTTTCGTACATTGTCCTGGGTCCGATCGGGTGATGATTCAGTGCTATTTCACCGTTATCCGGTTGCATATCAAAACGGATGACAAGGTTGCCAGCTTCCATTTTATCCCAGAGGTCAAGTACGGGTCCTGGGGCGAGTTTTCTTTTGAAAAGTTTGAGATTCTTCGTCTCATGGATGATGTCATAATTGGGTGTAAGACCAGCAAAATCCTCAGATTCCGGGTAGAACCAAGCGATAATGTAATCCTCGGTGATATAATTCAATTCCACGCTCTTGTAGTTATTACGATTAACCGGGAAATAGTCATAGTTAGCTTCATAGTTAAGAAGATGCACGATATCATCGGCGTAGACCCCATAAAACGCTGTAGAGTGTACAAAGGGTGTGACGTATCCGATCCTCCCCAATGCATCCGATTTATGCCAATCTGGGCTGCGATGTCTAAACGTTGTATGCGGTTCTATCAACTTCGCGCCGGAAACAAGCTCGGCAATTTCTGGTGAGATGCGTCCGTGATCATAAGCGGTTCTACCCCAATGGAGCAAACTAAACACAATCAGGCAGGCTGCAACGGTGTAGCGACCGAATTTACCGAAGTCTGGAATTAACCACGGTGCTAACATCAACAGAATATAGAGATGAATCCTGTCATTGATCCAACCGCCGGGACCGTAACTCCACGGTGCCCTGATGAACATATAGGTGAATACAAACGCGATGAGTAAGAAGGCATCGGTCTGTTTGACCCACTCTTTTCGGTAGATTCGGTAGCCGATGGAAACAACAATGGCTATACCTAAGACGACGAGAAGGAAATAGTTAACCGGTATGTGCCAGTCGGAAAAATAGACGATCGATTTAACGCCCCAAAAGTATTCCGAAATCCATTCCATCCCGCGATGGTTACCGCGTGGATGTTTTTTAACACTCTCGAGATAGTATTCCATCAGGACGAAGTACACCGGCACCATGTAGAGAAGGAATCGGAAAAGCGGTTTAAGATGTCCGATAAACTCGCGGAACCATTCGGTGTGCCGTTCACGCCACGCCGCTGATAGTGCTTTACCACCCCACGTACATCCCGCCGCGATTGAAATCCCTAAAACAATAAGCCCATAAGAGGCGATGTGCGACAGGTAAGTCAATAACAACAACACATAAAGCCATGCAAGGTGCTTTATCTGCATATCGTCCTTATGCTTCCACCAAAAACCGAAACTGAAAAAGAAGCACGAGATGCTCAACGTGAAGTTATAGAACCCCATATAAAGCAGGTAGTTGTACGCGAAAGGGAATCCGAGCCAAGCGTACACAAACTTCCCTTCTTGATCTCTGTGGACAGCATTAAGGAAATAGAAGAAAGAGATCGGTATCATCCCAATCGCGATTGAGAGAAAAACCTTTTCTGTCATGGCAGGTGGAAATACGCGGAGAATTGCTGCCAACATAATATGGGACAACCAATTCGGGAAGATCGTGATGTTCAGCTGCCATGCATCCCGCATCTTATAATTTTCGTGCTGGGCATATTCGTTGAGTACTTTCGCGTTATAGACGTGGCTGACACCGTCTTGGGATGGGAAATAGGCGAAAATCCATAGCGGAAGGAGGTGCAACACCAACAGTACTACAAATAGGTGTTTCCATGACCAGTTTTTCCAGTTGAACATGTGCTTCTCTCCGATATATCTATACTAAGCCTGCAAGTTATCTCTAAAATAGAGGCAGTGTTCCGTCAATGGGCACCGTTCACATAAAGGTTTTCGGGCATCACAGATGCGTCTACCAAAGTAGATTAAATTCATGTGAAAAGGATACGCCTTCCCCGATGGCACGATCGGTGGTAAGACTTGATGCGCTTTCTCCGCGCTACAGTTCGCTGGAATGAGTCCGAGACGTTTGGATATCCGTAGAATATGCGTATCAACAGGAAACACCTCTCTACCACATGCGAAAGAGAGCGTAACGGAAGCGGTTTTGATTCCGATGCCTTTGTGTTGACAGAGCAGTTCCAACGCTTCTTCGGTTTCCATATCGTGGATAAACGCCAGCGAGAGTTCCCCGTGTTCATCTTTTAGCCATCTGAGAAAATTTTTGATTGTTTCGCTTTTCTGCTTCCCTAACCCGGCAACTCTAATCGCTGCCTCTATCGCTTTGGCATCCGCGTGCAGGACATCCTCCCAGGTCGGGAAGCGTTCTTTGAGTTTCGCGTATCCCTTATCGCGGCTAACATCTGTCGTATTCTGCGATAGGATCGTTAGGATAAGGCATTCGAGGACATCGCCTGCGCCGTCACGGGTCGGTACGCCGAGTAAATCTTCTAATGTTTCTGAGATGTGTGCTGCTTTCTGTTTAAGTTCCAATTGTCTACTTCCGATAGTTGTGTTTTAAATATTATACCACAATTAAAAAAAATAACAAGGTTCTTAACTGACAACTGATTGCTGATGGCTGAAAGCGAATTAAAAGAGGAAACGGTACATCGGTTGATCGAGAGCGACGGCTAAGAGGCTCCAGAACGCGCCAATCACGAATTCGCCAAGCACAATGCCGAGGAAGAATGGAACGGCTTTTCGGTGCAAGCGGATACCGCCGTATTTCAGGACGATCCATTTCAGCAACCAACCGACAAAGATGGAGCCTATCATCGGGTTGATCGCCCAACTTCCTGAGATAGCATAGCCGACGGGGTGTAAGTTCCACCATAAGAACCGCATCCGCATCGCGGCAAGGAGCAGCGTCACTCCGAACCCGAATGTCGCAAAACCGATTGCTGGCACGTCTGGCGGTGCGGTATAGGTCAACCATGTCTCTAAACGGTTGAAAGATTCGCGTCCAAATCCGGGTCCCCCACCTTCTGCGTAATACATGGATAGGTATGCCCAGAATGAACCGAGCGCGCCTAACGCAGAAGCCAACATCATGAGGAACGCAAATCGGCGGATCGGGATATTCGCACCGTCCGCGAGTTTGAAACCTTCGAGTTGGTGTGGCATCGCGTGTGAACGGTGGGCGCGGTTTAGGCAATAGAGGTATGCAAAGCCTGTCAAATTCGTCGCTCCCAATCGGCGGATACCGAACAACCTCGGCAACATCTCATCGGGTCCGATGAAGTGCAGGTCGTGTACCGGCGAACCGAGTTCTGCCCGGAGACGCGTAATTGCTATGGCAATCGCGAACCAGATCGCAAAGTAGACGATGATGATCCAAAAACTCATTCCCATCTTCAGACAGAAACCGACGATGAACGCTGCGCCACCGAGCAGCCCGATAACGATCAGTCGATATGAAACCGGTTCGTCGGTTCTCGGCGTTATGAGTTGACGTGCGATGCCCTTCAAGTAGCGTCTGCTCATCCAGATGGCGACGACACAAAGCCCAAGGTATGCCCCGTGTGACTGTTCTGCTTCGTAAGGGAACCGTGGTAGTCCGCGCCATCCGGCGATGACACCTAACAGGCGTTCTGCGCGCCAGATCAACCAGAACGCCCAACAGGAGAAGGAGAGGTCTAAGGGTATGAAGAACGAAAGCCCGACACCGAACGGAAAGACACCGATCGGACTCCAACCGATCCCGCTCCATGGACGCTCTGTAAAGATGCGTCGTAGGTCATATAACTTTCCACCGAGACTCGGAACGGCAGGGAACAGGAAGTTTAACCCGTTGATGATGTCGATTGTGACACCGATTGAAAGTCCGAGCCACATCCAGGGCGATCGGAAAAAACGCCGACTTCGGGTCGTCATCTCAAACGGTAGTTGGATGATCGGATAACTGAGCCGTTCCGATTCGACCCACTGCTTCCGAAAAATCAGACTCAGGCAGAGCATGACGAGATGGACAGCCACAATGAAGAGCGTCCACCAGAAGATTGCGGGGAGCCAAGCCGTCAGAAAGCGCGATTCGTAGATACTCGCAAACCCGTTGTAATAGCCATCAAGGACGCGTTTATCGCTAATAGTCAACCACTGCGGGATGTGTAAGTGGAAGAGGTTCGCCCAGTCGTTTTCGGGTGTTGCGAACCAGTGTGCATGTCCGATGAGCGGCATCAGGACGAGGAATCTATCTACACCGGCGAGTCCGGCACCGACGGAGATACACGTATAAATAACGAGCAATTCTGCACGGTTGAGTACCAAAGCGTTATGCAACCTGCGTAAGAGCAGCCCGATACCCAATAGGATTAAAATGGTGATAACGGCGTTGTAAAAGAGCGAGACCTGCGTCGGACTCCCGCCGCCACGCATAATTGAGACGGACACCCACCAGCAGTTGGCAGGCACTAACACGCAGATAAGGAAAATAGTGAATGGACGGATTCTGAGGTCTTGGGTCGGAACGGTGGTCACCTTCTTTCAACAAAAACTGTCATATTTTACGTCAATTTCCGTCTGTTGGCAACAATTTTTTTGCTGTCAAAACGGGAATTGAATTGCATATAGGAGAGCGGTATGGTATAATCAAAACAGACAGACGGACACTGAAAAATAAAAAACAGCCAATGGGGATTTTTTGTCGTGCCTGACGGAAATCTCCGTATCACTACAAAGGTTTCAAAAACTGATGTCGCTGAGCAGACGCAAAAAAATTGTTATTATCAGCCTAATCGCACTTGTTGGGGTTATTATTTTGCTATCCGTTATCTATAACCGAACGGCACTATGGGAGCCCGAGCAGCATCTTATTACACTGCTGCCGGAGTCCCCGATCTGTTATTTGACGCTCAAAGAGTTAAAAGGGTTGGTCGAGACTTTCAACCGTAGTGAATTAGGGAAACAGACTGCCCAAATGCCACTCCTCGCTGAGATTAGAGAACAACTTTGGTGGAAAGAACTCGTCTATCAGAAGCAGCTATGGGAATACGAGATGGGGGGTAGACTCGACCTCAAGACGGTCACAGGATATTTTGGCGAGGAGACGATCGTCGCTATCTATCAGCGCGACGGCGGATTAACTTTCCTCCTTATCACTGCCGTCGGTGGACCAGAGAAGCTGAGTATCGAAGCGATGACGGCAACAGATGCGATTAATCCAAAATATAAACGCATCCAAAACGAGTATGGCGAATTCACGATCAACACGATTATTGGGTACCCACTCGATTTCAGTTATACCTTCATCGGGCGAATCGGGGTCTTAAGCTTGAATCCAATGTTGTTGATAGAGGTGCTTGATCTTTACAATGCGGGTCTACCAGATGCGAAAACGGAAGACAAAAAAGATGGATTCCTCACCAAACACCCGATGACGACAGAGATTCAGGAAAACTACCGTCAGGACAAAAGTACCGGATATGTAGATTTGGCGCAACTCCGGTCTGTATGGGGTGATACCGATTCAAACGCACTCGTTCAACAGATTTTTGGAAGAAAAATGTTTGAGGAGACGGAATCCTGGACGTTCAGCAACCGATATGAAGATGGTGTGATTGTTTCACGGCACTCTCTCCACAAACGGACGGGCACCAACCCAATAAGCCCACCAACTGGCGATGATCCAAAACCGTCCCTCGCTTTTCCAGAACGGACTGCTTTGGTCGCCACGCTCCCGCTCCCGAATCAGCAGATACAAGAAAGTTTTGGTAATATCGATTTTTCCGAAGTATTGGGAACAGATATGACAGTTCTGTTGGTCGCGCCTGAACCTGACGAAACAGCGGTGGTGCCTTCGTTGGTACTGCTCACGCATACGAAAATGCCTGACGCATTAAAGGCGATATTGGACATCGTGAAACAGAGCGAAATTTCTATCGCTGGCAAACCGCTTAAATTTCTTGAACCACAAGATTACAACGGTGTCACTGTCCATCCCGTACAACTCCGTCTCAATTTTCTGCTGGCAGTGACGGGTGGATATGCAATCGTGAACGACGCTTTCGTTTTTAGCACAACAATAGCAGGGTTAAAGTCGGTCATTGATGCAGCCACCGGCAAAACGCCTACTTTATCCGATACAGCGTTCTCAACAGAGGCGAACGGCGCTGAACTATTTATACAACCGGAACTGCTTGTGCCAGAGTTGAAACGGTTTCTACCCTTGGCGACGATATTGTTCTCTCTTTCTGGTCAGGAACTGGACGCAACGTTGACACGACGAATCACAGAAAATCTGTTTCCGTTAGAATCCCTCGGTCCGATTTCTGCCGAGATGAATTTCAGTGAGCCTCGCGTAGATACTGAGGTTCGGATTGTTCTGGAAAAATAAAGGAGTTCTACAGCGGAAGGCTTGCAAATTTTTAACCCCGAACTCGATTCACAACAGAGACTCACAGATTGGATAGATTAACAAAATGGACACAAACTTTTCTATAGCAAGTTCCGGCTTGCAAGCTGCGCCGAAAGTCGGTATCGGTATCATAAGTTTTGCACACGGACACGCCAACGCCTACTGCCATCGGATGCAGACGTTTGATGATGTTCGACTCGTCGCCTGTTGGGACGATAATGTTGAACGCGGTGAGACCGCCGCAGGACAATACGGCATGGATTACTCGCCGCATCTCGAAGATGTCGTCAACCACCCTGATATTCACGCTGTCATCGTGACCTGCGAAACGAATCGGCACGCTGAGATGGTAGAAGCGGCAGCATCGGAACGGAAACATATCCTCTGTCAGAAGCCGATGGCACTGACGTTAGAAGATTGCGATCGGATTGCGGCGGTCGTAGAGAAGACCGGCGTTAAGTTTATGATGGGATACCAGATGCGACGCGACCCGGCGAACATTGCAATGAAAGAACTCATTGATAGTGGTGTGCTCGGTAAAATCGGTGTACTGCGCCGCCGACACTGTATCAATGTGTTGTTCAACGAGGCATTTGTAACAGGTCCCAGCCGGTGGCATATCGACCCAGAAAAGAATATGGGGATGTTCATGGACGATGCCTCCCATGCGACCGATTTTATCCACTGGATGCTCGGTAAACCGACGAGCGTTATCGCCGAAATTGATAACATTTTGACAGATGTTTCACCCGACGATACGGGGTTGGCTGTCTATAGGTTCGCGGGTGGTGAGATGGCGATTTTGCTGAATACGTCCGTAACGCTTGCCGGTGAAAATACGACCGAAATCTACGGCGATCAAGGTGTGGTCATACAGAACTACGGGGACGCGCCGTCGTGTAATATTCCGCGTCCGGCAGATGCCGTTGCGGTTAAGTTGTATACACGCGATGAACCGTCATGGAAGGACTTAGGTATTCCGATACCGAAGGGTCATGGAGAACGGCTTGCAGAGGTGCCGCGTCCGTTTATTGATTGCATAAAGAATGACACTGCACCGGATGTTACGGTGGAAGATGGACGTGTTTCGGTGGAGATGGTGTTGGGAGCATATCGTTCCGCAGAAGAGGGACGACGCGTTACGTTCCCGCTCTAAAAAGAAGACGCTTTTTCAAGGGCTGTTTCGGCGCATGATGCTGAGGATTTGACCTGTCATACCGGTCGCAGGCGGTTGCGTCGCGAGGAAAAGTGCGGAGGCGATAACCTGCTCCGGTGCTTTCCATGGATCGCTTTGCGCCCTGAAAGTTCCTGAGTTCTCCCACGCCGGTTTTGAAAGTTCCGTTTTCACGGGACCGGGAATGAGGACATTCGCAATGATACCGTCTTCCCACACCTCTTCGGCGATCGACTGCGTTAATCCGTGCAGCGCCGCTTTCGAGGCACAATAGACGCTGAGGTTAGAGCGTCCGACTTGTCCCATACCGGAACCGACGTTAATGATATTGCCGCTCCCCTGCTGTTTCATAACTGACAAAGCGGCACGACAGCAGTACACAACACCCATCACATTAATCTGCCATCCCTGTTCCCACTCCGCATCTGTAGCCTCTAAGAACGGACCCCTCGGATTGACACCTGCGTTATTGACGAGGATATCTATCCGTCCAAAGTGGTCAACGGTTTTCTGAATGAGGTTTTCCACCTCCGAACGGACGCGTACATCGGTTGGCAGAGCAAGGACTTCACCGTCGTTTGCCTCGATTTCTGCGACGACTTCATCGAGTTGGGTGGTATTACGGGCAGCGATGACGACGCGCGCGCCTTCGGCTGCATAAGCGATGGCGATGGCTCTGCCGATACCGCGTCCGCCACCTGTGACGATAGCGACTTTGTCTTTGAGTTGCATGCTCGGTTCCTTTTAACGTTGTAAGGTCAGTGTGTGCGGTGCCACATATTTATCAGCCGCGTTAGATACGTGCGACCCGCTTTGACTTTCCGCTCCAAATCTTTTGCGAGCCCAGAGAGTAGGTCTGTCCCGGTTTTCTTTGCGTTTTCTACCTGTTGCTTCAATTGGTAGGTGCGTTCGGTCTTGATTCGGTTTATTTCTAAACGCAAATCACTTGCTGCACGGTTGAGACTTCGGAGTTCCGCCTGTAAAGTCGCCCGTTTTTCAGGGGCTGTTTTTTCGGAGATATGTGGCTCTGTTTCTCCGAGGCTTAACCGCTCAAGGGTCTGAATATCCTGCTCGTGATATGCCCGATTGATAAGCGGCATCATCTGCTCTCGTTTCTGCTGTCCTTCAGCATCAACGGTTTTGTCGGGGTGGTACCGTTTCGCAAGTTTACGATAGAGGTTTTGCAGGTGTTTCGCTTTAGAAGGCGGGAGTTGCTCCACTTCGGGTGTTGACTCTGATTCATCTATTTCTTCGTATGCGTCAACACGGGCGCGGCTTGTTCTGAAGCAAGCCGCCACGCGTGCCTCTATCTCTTCCTCGCTGATGTTTTCCCGTCGCAGCTGCAGCCGTAACCGATATTCCTGTGTTTCGAGTTCAACTTTATCAAGTTCGAGGTAATAGTGGCTGATATGCGCATTATAGCGACGCTGAAAGACATCAACTTCCGACTTGAGTTCTTCGACTGTTACCGTGAGTTCCTCTACCTGCTCCCGTTTTACTGCAATAGCATCGAGTAGCCGAGCGGCTTCCTTTTCATCAGCACTATTAATATGAACTAAGGCAGCAGGTTTCATAGGAAATTCCCCAACAGTATTGCGGAAATGGTCGGCACGTTTGGAAAGTAAGCCGTATCAACCGAACCGATAAGCCTACCTAAGAAATTACCGTTTCCGATAGGTAATACGTCCCCGCGTGAGATCGTAAGGCGATAGTTCAACGGTCACCTTATCTCCCGGCGAAATTTTGATAAAAAACTTCCGCATCCTGCCGGAGATATGCGCAAGGATCTGATGTTTATTATCGAGTTCCACTCGGAACATCGCATTCGGTAAAGGTTCTACAACGGTACCTTCGACCTCTATTTTATCGCTTTTAGAAGGCGTTGTTTCCTGTTTTTCGGTTTCAGACTCAACATCAAGATTGTCATCAACATCCGTGCGCTGTTTAGGTTGGGGCTTCCGCTTCGTGCGCGACGAGTTCGCGTTTCGCGGTCGGGACTTGCGTTTATTTCCTGAAGGTTTGCGATTCACAGTATAAATCTCCTTTAAAGGGGTAGGTTATAGGTGATAGGTTATAAGTTAAGAGGGAATCCCTAAGAATTTCCGACCTCTCTTCCTTATAACTTATAACTCAAATATGTTATGCTTCTTCAAGACTAAAATGTTTTCCGGTTTCAACGACGAGTTCACGGAAATAGTCGGTCGCGAGTTGGAGTTGTGTCTCCGCATCCGCTTTATCCGCGCTTGTCGAGACGAGGTCTACCGGCATCATATTTGTATCCGCATTGCGGAGTGAAACATACGCCTTTAGATAGACATCAGGGTGGTGTTCCATCACCTTTTGCATGAGTGGTGAAACTTCGGCTTCAAACATACTGACATAGACCCGCGCGGTGGTAATCTCTGCGCGGTAGCGTTCAGCAATCAACGGTTGGATATAGGTTTCAAAGATCGCTTTCATCTCGCGCGGCGGTCCCGGCATCATCATGAGCGTCGTGTCTTGATATTCAACGCTGATACACGGTGCCCAACCTGCGGGGTTCTGCAAGGCGGTGGCAGATTCTGGTATCATCGCCATTTTTGTGAGTGCTTCGTTGAGCGGATCGTTCTCTGACATCTCGCGCCGCTTCCGAAAGTCTGCGAGGGTCTCTTCGCTCACTACAGGCTTTGTGCCGATGAGAGATGCGACGACTGCGACAGTCATATCGTCGGGTGTCGGTCCAAGTCCACCTGTTGTTAGGATAAGCGATGTTTCACGCTCGATAGCGGACTCGAGTGCCTCGTACATCTCCTCGGCATCGTCGCGTAACATCGTTACACGCCGTAATTCGCCACCGATCTGAAGAATCTGCTGTGCAATCCAGTGGGCATTCGTATCCTGAATCTGTCCAAGTACTAACTCCGTTCCGATTGAGAAGAGTTCAATTGCCACACGCGCCTCCTTTTATAAGACCTGCTTAAGAAACTCAAATGCGCCGATACCGTAGAAACTGTGTCCCGCTTCAAACGCCTCAAACCCTAATTTGGCATCAGCGTCAAAACGGTTGAAAATCGTTTTCGCTTCGTTGACAGCAAATCGGGTGGCATCAATTGGAAAGATGGTATCTTCCGTACCGGACTCCACGAATAGTGCACGGGGTGCGATCAATCCAGCGATGTCATACATCTCAGCATATTGTAACACATTTGGGATGTAGTTGTCTATACAATGACTCAAACTGAGGATACTATCTCGGAACGTGTTGAAATACCCGCTTACGACAGCAGCCTTGATGCGTGTATCAATCGCTGCGGTGAAGAAGGTTGTCGTCCCGCCGCCAGAGATGCCCATTATCCCGAGGCGGTTCATATCCACCTCAGAACGGGTTGAGAGATAATCGAATGCGCGCATTGCATCATAGACTCGCCAACCTACCATCGTGTGTCCTAAGAGGAGTGCGGCACCGGCACTCGGTTGGCACGAAGATGCGCCGCCCCCTTTCTGTCGAGCAGCACCATCGCGTCGATGACCGAACCCGAACTGCTCAATGGCAAGCACGGTGTAGCCGTGTGCGACGCACTGGAGCGCGAAGTCGTTCTGATAACCGCCAAATTCTGAGCGCATGCTGCCGTCTTCTTCAATGCCGACGATGTCATCTACGCCGCGCCCGTGTCCCGCTAAACAGAGGATCGCAGCGTTTGGTGTCGCGCCGTTAAGATGCTTCGGCGAGAGGAAGTACCCGAAAACAGTCGAATGCGGACGACTCGTGAACTGCACGGTCTCACGGGTATAGGTCTCGAAGTCGTGCGTCTCCAAGACTTCCGGTTCTAAATCGCACGGCTCCTGTGGGAAATCGCCGACCAATTCGGTCAGTTTTGCCCGCAATTCGCGTTGCCACGCTTCCGCCTCATCCACAGTGGTCGCCTGAAACGCCAATTGACGCGGTATCTCGGCGTATAACTGGTGCGTAAATGCTAAGGTATCTCTTTCGTGTTCGTGATGCATCGGTTCTGCCTTCAAAAGTTTTCCGATTCGCGGCGTTATCGGTTCAACAGATTCAAAACGAGACCGGTCGCCATCTTCGGATAGAAATAGGTAGATTTCTGTGGCATGATAGAACCTGCCATAGCGACTTCCAAGACCTGCTCAACAGGTGTCGGATTCATGAGGAGCGCGACGCGTCCTGCCCCACTTTTGACGTGCGCAACAGCATCGTCCGTATAAGCGGTGTAGCTGATATGATCCGCTAACGTCTCAACTTGGAACATCTCCTTGATAAGCGTTTCTTGAACAAGCATTACGTCTAATTGCCCTGGTGCCGTTGTGCGCGGTATTAATAAACGGTACTTATCGTCTGCGGTATACAAGCCGACGGCTGGCGATTTTCCGCGTCGTGCCTCTAATTGTGCCATAAGTGCCGCTTGTGTGTCAAGTTCATGGACATCAAACACTTCCGGCAGTTTGGTGACGGCGTGGGTGATACTGTCAGGACTCAGGTTATCCAAGAGCCGATGGATCGCCAAAACTGCCAGTCCGGGGGATTCCATCCGGACGAGGTTCACCATCATATAGCCGTATCCTTGTAATCCGGTGTGCGCCATCTCCTCTTGGAAAGCGAGTGCGGTTTCATAACGGTGATGTCCATCGGCAATGAGGAGCGGTCTTTCGGAAAAGAGGGTTTGAATTTCGGTGTTCCGTTCGGCATCGTCTAAACACCACAACCGGTGTGTGCTTCCGAACCGTTCTTCAGAATCGACTTCGGGTGCGTGTTCGTCGGTGAAACTTTCCATAATCCGTTCGACGTCACCCTCGGCATCTGCGTAGAGGAGGAAGATAGGACTAAGGTTTGCGTGGCACTGACGCATAAGGTTGAGCCGGTCGATTTTCGGTCCGGCATGCGTCTTCTCGTGGGGTAAGACGATACGATTTTCAAAAGGTTGGAGTTTCACGAGTCCGATCAAAGCACGGCGTGTATAGTCTTTTCCATCCGGTGCGTTGAATGACTGGTCGTAGATGTAATAGCGCGGCGTTGCGTCGCGTTGGAGGGTGTCGTCTGCTATCCACTGGTTCATCAGTGTCGCAGCGCGCGTGTATCGGTTCTCGTCATCGGTGTCATCATCATGCGGCTGGCTTAGGATTAATCGGATGATGTTGGCAGGGTGACGCGCCTCTAAAGCGGTCTGTTCTTCGGCTTTAATGACATCGTACGGCGGTGCTATAACGTCCGCGAGTCGATCAATCTTGGCTGCGTTATAGCGTAAGCCGCGAAACGGAATAACTGTCGTTTCCATATTTTTAAACTATTGTTTCTGAGCTGCTGCGTCCGTTGTCCTTGCAGTCTTCCAATTATTAAGAAACTGTTCATGACCTGAAGCAAGTTTCTTAACAATTTTAGATCCGTGTTGACGACAGAAATGCCGCCCAGATGTAATAGTTGGACCTCCTTGGGTTAGTTAATCCCATAATCTTGTGCTGAAGTAGCGTTCGCCGAGGTCGTTAAAGACGGTAACGATAACGCCTTCCTGAATTTCTTGTGCGACTTTATATACGCCATAAAGGTAACCGCCGGAGGATTGTCCAACGAACCAACCGCGTTGCGCGAGCCGTTTACACATCTCGTAAGCGTCTTCAATCGTTGTCGGGATGCGGTCATCAATCACCGATTCATCCAAAATTGCTGGCACAATATTCTCTGGGTCTCCGAGCGGTTTGAGTCCTTCAATACCGGGGAACACCTCTGGTGAAATAGAGCAGATTTGGATGTCTGGATTGTAGTTTTTGAGCCGCCTGCCGACACCTGTAATGGTGCCGCCGGTACCTACACCGGCAACGAAGTGCGTAACCTTTCCACCCGTTTGGTTCCAGATTTCGACACCGGTGGTCTCATAGTGCGCCAGCCAATTGTTCTCATTGTCGTATTGCGAGTTGAAAAAATATCGGTCAGGTTGCGCTTCATAGCGTCGATCCACTTCTCGGAGTGCTTCATCGTAGCCGAGGAGCGCGTCGGTATGGATGATGTCTGCGCCGTGTGATCGGATCCGCTTTATCCGTTCTTCGCTGGCGTTGTCTGGAATTACGAGTTCAACTTTGTAGCCGAGGGTCGCGCCTATCATCGCATAAGCGATCGCGGCGTTGCCGGAGCTGGAATCGAGGATAACCTTTTCGTGTGTGAGTTCGCCTGTAGCGATCGCCTCCGTGATCATTCTTAAGACCGGTCGGTCTTTAATCGAGCCACCGGGGTTATAGGTTTCCACTTTCGCATAGATGTCAACATTCGGCAACTCGTCTGCGAAGAGGTCTATCTTCGCGAGGGGTGTCTGTCCTATTATTTGGAGCAGTGGATGTTCTGAGATGTCCACCTTTTCAGGCTTTCGCATGCTCATGTAGTGTTGTTTTATCCTACCTTTTCTATACTTTCGTAAGGATCAAAATCTTTTTACCTGTTCTCGAAGTAAACGTTCCATGTAATCCTTCGCTTGATCGTCGGTTAATTCGCCGTTGAGGATCGGTACGACTTCAAATTCTGCTAACCGGACGGTCGGATTCAGTCCGTGTAGGGGTGGCAGCCAATCGCGGAACGTATCGAAGAAGGCACGTTGTGCGGTGCGACCGTTTGGATACGGGAAATCGGCAGTAGGTCGTCGGAAACGCGCCGGTCCCTTTGCGAGTGCTGCGATATGGTGTTGTTGACAGAAGCCTTCGTATTTCCGCGGTGTATAAGCAAGTGGAACATCCTCCGGATAGAACTGAAAGGTCCGTTCCCGATATTCCGTGAAATGCTGCAGTTCGTCAAACTCAAAGATAAAATGATACGGTTCAGGAAAATAGGCGTCAGGAATCAGGTAGCCGTCGGCTTTTGCTTTTGTGCCTTCCCAATCACCGTCAAGTTCTGTGTAGAGTGCCATCACAGCATCGTAGTGTTCCCCAAAATTTTCAGGACTCGGTTTGTTACGGAGCCACTGAAATTGGGCGCGGCGGTCTGCTTCTACGCCGAAAACTGTCTCTACCAATGCGATGATGCCTACCTCTAACCGCATGAAAAACCTTGGACGTTTTCTGTTGTGCCTGTCATGCTGGAATTTCGTACCGTTTTAGACGGCGGGGATGTCCGTACTTTTCAGTGCGTCGCCGTCTGTTGTATGGATCAAACTTGCGAGATAATCCCGATCGCGTTGGAGTGCCTCCAATTTGTTGTCGCCGTGGACGAACTCGACTTCCAAGTAGCCGTCATAGTCAGCGTTTTTGAGAATTTCAACGATGCGTGCGTAATCGACCACGCCATCAGCGATAGGACACGCTTTTCCGCTTTCATCAAAATTCTGGGCATGGACGTTGACGATGTGCGGTGCCAACTTTTCAGCAGCGGCAAGCGGTTCATCGGCATCCGACCGCGCAAGTGGTTGATAGTAAGTCTTCAACGCGGGGAGGTTAACCTCTTCGATTGTTTCCAAAATGGTTTCGACGCTATCGGTGTATTGGTTGTTGTGCATTTCCAATCCGAGACGGAGACTACGAAAGTTTGCCCACTGTGTAATACTGACCAACCGAAAGAAGATCAAACGTCTATCGGCAGGTGCAATAGATTTTGAGGGTCCACCCGCGGACCAGATTCGGACGAGGTCGGTTCCTAAATCGCGTGCGATTTTGAAGGCTTCTTCAAAGTGTTTCTGGTGAAGATGCATCAATGGATGGACATAGGATCCGAACGCCGAGATTTCTAATCCTTTTCGCTGTGCCATCTCTCTAACATTTTTGGCGTAATCTTCGTCGTAGTCCTCTGGTAGATGCGGCGATTTCCCCCAGAGTTCAATGCCGTCAAATCCGTAGTCCGCTGCGATGTCAATAACCTCTTCCAGCGGTTTTTCCTGAAAAGCGATGGTGCAGAGACCTAATTTCATAGTTTTTTTCCCCTACTGTCTATTATATGTTACAAATAGGATACCACAGGTTTAAACGGATTGCAAGAAAAGTTTCTCAGACAGCGGTAAAACCTTTGACATAGTTTAACAGATATGATATACTTGGTAAAGATTTTTCGTGCAACCCATTGATATGTTAAGAGTGAAATAATGCCTCGAATCTTTAAACTTATCACCGTCCTCTGCTTGTTATTTTCGTTTATACTGCTATCGGGATGTACGGAGAGACAGCAGAACGAATTAAGTGTCTTCGCTGCAATCAGTTTGACGGATGCCCTCACTGAAATCGGAGAGGCGTTTGCAGCCGAAAATGAGGTTAAAGTCTATTATAACTTCGCTGCATCTACGACGTTACAACGGCAACTCGAAAAGGGAGCATCAGGAGATGTCTTCATCTCGGCAAGTCCGCGCCAAGTCGTTGCTCTCGAAACGCATGGGTTGCTTGAAGCCGAAAGTCGCCAAGATTTACTAACGAATCGGTTAGTCCTTGTCTGTAATAAAACGGCAGAAATCGCAGTGGAAACGCTTACGCACCTCACTGTGCCTGAGATTTCGAGAATTGCTATCGGGCATCCAGATATCGTGCCTGCTGGCACTTACGCCAAAGAAGCCTTGACGCATTTCGGGTTATGGGATACACTACACCCGAAACTGATTTTCGGCACAGATGTGCGTGCGACACTCGCTTATGTCACTGCTGGAAATGTGGATATGGCTATTGTCTATAAAACGGATACAACACTGACCAATCGTATAAATGTGCTTTATCAGTTACCACCTGAAGCCTATACACCGATTATCTACCCGGCTGTCATTATGAAGGATAGTTCACAAAAGCAATTGGCGCGTAGATTTATTATCTATCTACAATCTATGCGGAGTGGTGAAATCTTTGAAAAGCACGGATTCACCGTTTTGGAACTAAAATGAGGATAACGCCTGCCGAAGTCGCTGCTCTCTCTTTATCTATAAAAGTCGCGTTGCTGAGTCTTGTTTTTACGTTTCCGATCGGATTATTCGTCGGTTGGCTTCTCGCAAAACGTACATTTCCGGGAAAGGCTTTACTGAATACACTCGTCTTATGTCCGTTGGTGTTGCCGCCTATCGTAAGCGGATATTTACTTCTTATTCTACTGGGTAGGAACGGACTCATCGGTGGATTTATCTATCAAGTTTTTGGGATAGAGATCGTTTTTTCGGAGTTGGCTGTTGTTATCGCAGTCTCCATTATCTCGTTTCCATTGTTAGTACGTGGTATCGTGACGGGGATGGAGTCTGTGCCGCTGGAACTCGAAAATGCAGCACGGACACTTGGGGCATCGCCAATCAAAGTGTTTTGGACGATAACCTTCCCGATGGCGTATCGCGGTGTTATTGGCGGAACGATCCTCGGTTTTTCCAAAAGTCTCGGTGAGTTTGGTGCCACAATCATGGTGGCGGGGAACATCCCAGGCAAGACCCAAACGATGGCGTTAGCAATTTTCAGTGCCGTTCATCTCGGAGAAGATGTTTCTGTTTATCGACTCGTGTTCATTTCAACGGTTGTTGCGTTTGTTGCGCTCTGGTTAACGGAACGCTTCACCCTCCGTTAAACAAAAATAAAGAAGGAGAAAAAATGATGGGTTTGGAAATGTGGGTATTTTTAGGCTTAATCGCTTGTGGTGTACTCGTCTGGTCTCTATACCGACGTTCCGAAAAGGACGCAGATAAAAACAGAAAAGATCAAACTGACGATATGGATACCGTTGAGGATGCCGATGATGGCTTAGGGGAGCTGCTTTTGACCGGCTTGATGCTCAACGAGATATACGATGATGACAATCCACCTGACGATGCGGGTACCGATGGATTTGATAGCGTGGATGACGGCGGCGGATTCGATGGTGGTGGATTCGATGATGGTGGATTTGACGGCGGCGGATTTGAATAATAGGGTCCGTTATGGCAGACAGTACCCAAATTAGACTCGACTTTCGGAAAAGCCTCGGGAATTTCACGTTAGATGTCAATTGCACGCTGGAAACGAAAGTGTCGGTGTTTTTAGGTGTGTCTGGAAGCGGTAAAAGTACGCTTCTTAATTGCGTCAGCGGCATCCTAACGCCCGATGAAGGTGAGATCGCCTTTGGTGAAGAGGTGCTTTACGCATCCGCCTCAAAAATTAATCTACCGCCTGAAAAACGACGTTTTGGATACGTTTTTCAGGAGGGATACCTATTTCCACACCTCACTGTTGCGCAGAATATCCGATACGGTCAACCTAAACCCCGCGAATCTTCAGCTGCGATAGATGTTCTTGAACTTGGCGAGTTTCTTCAGCGGTATCCGAGGGAACTCTCGGGAGGTCAACGTCAACGGGTTGCGATTGCGCGGGCACTCGCTATGGAACCACGGATGCTCCTGATGGATGAACCGCTTGCCTCCCTCGACACCGCATTGAAAGAGCGGATTATACCGTATCTGCGCCACGTTAAAGACGCGTTTGATATACCGATCCTTTATATCACCCACGCCTTTTCGGAGGCGATGGCACTTGCCGATGAAGCCTTTCTGATCGCCAATGGCGAAATTATAGCAAGAGGTGAACCGCACGGGTTGTTAACTGCCCCCTCCGCGATGCCGATCGCACAATTGACCGGTGTCGAAAACATCCTATTTCTTCCTGTAACGCTTTTCGACAAAGCGAAAGGTGTGACTTCATTGGAAATCGGGGATCAATCTCTTGTGATTCCTTACACTGAAGCAGAAATCGGTGAAACCGTGCCGGTCGCTATCCGTGCGGAGGATATTATCATCTCCCTTGAACCGAATCTCTCAATTAGTGCACGCAACATATTACGCGGAACGATTCAGTCTCTTGATGTCAAGAGCGAATCGACATGGGTATCTATTCTCGTTGAATGGCATCATCTCGCTGTGAAGATTACACACCAAGCATCTGAGCAGCTACAGTTGAAAGAAGGTTTGGAGGTCTACTGCGTCATCAAAGCGAGTGCCATCAATCGGCTCTGGGAATAGTTCTCCTGTCTCCTGCTGTAGGAGCGAGCTGCGCTCGCGATCCCTTAACCACACGCTCGCGATCCCTTAACCACACGCTTAGTAGGAGCCAACTGCGCTCGCGATCCGTTAGCCACACGCTTAGTAGGAGCGAGCTGCGCTCGCGATCCGTTAGCCACACGCTTAGTAGGAGCGAGCTGCGCTCGCGATTCTCTATGCTATGCGCCCGCGATTTTCTACGCTGTCTGCCTGTGATTGCTTACACCGTGTGTTCCCGAACTTTCTCCCAAAGTTCATCTACCTGTCTATGCAGTTCTTCAAGCGTCCCCTCGTTCTCTATAACGACATCCGCATACCTGACTTTCTCTGAGACCGGCATCTGTGCGTCAATCCGTGCTTGAACCTCGATTTCGGTGAGGGGTCTCCCTTGTGCGCTGCTTCGTTCCAGTGTACGGCGGAGCTGCGTCTCTGGTGATGCCGTCACGACAACAATCAGATCAACGGTATCGTAAGCACCGACTTCGATAAGGAGCGGTGCATCGAGTAGCACGACGCACGTCGGGTCTTCGGTAACGAGTTGACGCGCGCGGGCGCGTGAACGTTGGATAATCAACGGATGCAGGATACTGTTAAGGCGTTCCCGTGCGGTCTTATCCTGAAAGACGATTGCGCCGAGTTTTTTTCGGCTCACATCCCCAGATGCGTCAAGGATGCCGTGTCCGAATGCGTCCGTGAGTTCATCAATAACGGGACTGTCCGCTTTGAGGAGTTGGTGTCCGATTTCATCTGCGTTGATGGGAATCGCGCCCTTTTCGGTGAGCAGCTCGGAGACGGTGGTCTTTCCGCAGGCGATTCCGCCTGTAATCCCGACGATGGTGCCGCGGGTGCGGTGTGTTGTTGCTGTTTCCATACCATTGAGTGTATACGACATACCGAAATTTGTCAAGAATAGCAGTTGGCTGTCAGCGGTCAGTAGTCAGCAAGGACACATCAATAGAAAAATTGAACAGTTCTATCATTCATCTATTTTGATTGACAATGATGGCTGCTCTTGCTATGCTGTTAATCTACTTGGTCTATTTTCTGTATTCGCGAGAGGAAGGTTTCTCATGGGAAGATTAGAGGGTAAAGTCGCCATTGTAACGGGTGCCGGTCGAGGGCATGCGGAAGCCGTCGCCAGACGGTTCGCAAAAGAGGGAGCAGCGGTCTCTATCTGTGACGTGATCCCGGTGCAAGATTTGGAGGCAAAAGTCGGTTTAGAGATTCGGGATGCCGGCGGAGCGGTCCTCTGTTTTGAGGCAGATGTCTCGCAAGAGGGACCCGTTAACGAGATGGTCGCTACTACGATTGATAGATTCGGCACTATCGATATTCTCGCCAACGTCGTGGGTATCGCTGGACCGACAAAGGACATCTGGGATATGAGCCTGACAGAATGGCGACGCACGCTTGAGGTCAATCTCGATTCGCTTTTTATCTGTTCTAAAGCCGTCCTACCGGAGATGATCCGAAAGAAATACGGGAAGATCATCAACTTCAGTTCGGGGACAGGGAAACAGCCGCTTTCGCACAGGGCACCGTATGCGACTTCAAAGATGGCGGTCATCGGTTTCACACGGACACTCGCTGCGGATGTCGGACGCTATAATATCACTGTCAACGCCATCTGTCCGGGTTGGCATACGGAGAGAAGCCTCGAACTCGCGCGTGGTCGGGCAGAATACATGAACAAGCCTTTTGATGAAGCGGCGTTGCGTGAAAGATATAAACGTGAAGACCCGAAACGAGTCATCGCCGGTAGGTGGTGTGCCGATGAAGGTTATAGCGATAAGGGTTCGGTATCTGAGGATGCCGCTGCGTTGGCGGTCTTCCTCGCATCAGACGAGTCCGCGAACATGACCGGTCAGGATATCAATACCGGTGGAACGGTGATGTGGTAGTCGTGGATGCGGTATAACAAATAGGAGCACGCTAAGTGGAGAGAAAAATGAGAACATTTGGAACCCGAGGCGTTGTACGACCCGACCAGCACTATGTTGTTGCCCGCACAGCCGAGGTTAAAGATTTCATCAACCGCATCAAGAAGGGACAGTACATCGTTCTTTTTGCGCCGCGTCAAACCGGAAAGACGACCTTCTTTCGATGGGCACTCGCTATGCTCACAACCGAAGAACCCACCTATTTTCCCATTCAAATAGATTTTCAAATACAACGTAACACTTCTGCTGCTACTTTTTACGAACGACTCTACCAAATGCTGCGTTGGCAGATTCAGTTTGTTTTTCAAGAACGCGGAGATGTTCCTTCCACAGCACTAACGCAATTTTTAGAGAGCACACAACTGACGGATGCTTTTTCAATGGTGACGTTCTTTGAACGACTTGGAAATTTACTTGATAAGCAGCGGGTCGTTCTGCTCATTGATGAGTTCGATGGCATTCCGGAAAGCCTTGTGAGTGATTTTCTGTATGCCCTTCGGCACATCTACCTCTCTGATATGTTTCTATGCCCGCACAGCGTCGGTATCGTCGGGGTCAAAAGTATAACGCAGCTGGACTACGACCGATCCATCTCACCGTTTAATATCCAAGATGAGCTTCACTTGCCCAATTTCACACTTGAGCAGGTAAGCGAACTCTTCGGACAGTATACGGAAGAAGTCGGACAAGCCTTCGCCCCTGAGGTCGTGAAATCCATTCATAAACAGACTGCCGGACAACCCTTTCTTGTCAATCGCACCGCGCAAATTCTCACTGAAGAACTCAACATTCCCAAAGTGAACACCATCACAATGGCACACTTTGCAAAAGCTTATGAACAATTGCTTGGCGAAAATAACACCAACCTGACACACCTCGTGACAAATATCCGCAGGGATCGCCGCTTTGAAACGCTCCTCATGGACATCATGTCGTATGAGGAAGGGGTCCGCTTCAATCCACGCGATCCGCTCATCAGTGAACTCACGACTTATGGGGTTATTGCCAAAGGCTCGGATGGAAAATGTGAAATTATCAACTCGGTTTATCTGCATTGCATCATAGAAGCGTTCACACCAACTGTGAACGGATTGGAACGAGATTACTTCGCAGAAGACAATAGCGACGGCTTCCAGAGTTACCTCACCTCCGGAGGACAACTTGAGATGGAGCGTCTCCTTGATAACTTTCGAGACTTTATTACACGCGTAGGGTTCAAGATTCTACAGGTTCCAGAAACCCCACACGAATATGTGGGGAGGCACCTCCTCCTTACCTATCTCGACGCGTTTGTCAAGGCAGTGGGAGGTGTCATGTCTTTTGAAGTCGCAACAGGTGCGGGCAAGATGGATCTCCTTATCCTTCACAATCAGCAGAAATACATTGTTGAAACAAAGATTTGGAGAGGCAACGCCCGTTATGAGGCAGGAAAGAAACAATTCGCTGCTTATCTGAAAACGGAAGGCGTTAGCGAGGGGTACTACGTCGTTTTCGATCATCGCAAGAACCCAGAACCGCTTGTACAGACGGAAGTTGTGGACGGTGTGCAGATTCGGAGTTATGTTATTCCTGTGATGCAGGAAGCCCCTTCTGCTTAACTTCAATGAAACCGGATGCCGCAGATTTTTCTAAAATTAACGCTTGACATTTCTCCGAAATTCTGTTACGATGGGTGAAGCGATATAACAACGGAAGGAGTAAAATCACGTGGCACAAGAAACAGTTAAAGTCGGCATTATCGGTGCGGGTGGGAATACGAGGTCTAAGCATATTCCGGGACTCCAAGCGATTGACGATGTTGAGATTGTCGGGGTCTGTAATCGGAGTCAGGAATCTTCACAACGGGTGGCTGATGCGTTCGGTATCCCGAAAATCTACGACAATTGGAAAGAAGCCATCGCGGATCCCGATACGAATGCGATTGTGATCGGGACATGGCCCTATATGCACTGCCGCGCGACGGTGGCAGCACTTCAGGCGAATAAACACGTGATGTGCGAGGCACGGATGGCGATGAACGCCAAAGAAGCACATATCATGCGTATGGTGTCGCGTCAGAAGACACATCTCATCGCACAGATTGTCCCCTCGCCGATGACACTCCGGGTCGATAACACGATAAAACGGCTCATCGCTGAAGGCTATCTCGGTGATGTGCTCGCGATAGAAGCACGGGCAGGCGGCGCATTTCTCGACAGCGAATCATCGCTCCAGTGGCGGCAAGATTTCGATCTCAGTGGACTCAACATCATGAGCATGGGGATCTGGTATGAAGCGTTGATGCGTTGGGTCGGAGAAGCGACACGGATTCTGGCGATGGGCAAAACGTTTGTCAAGATGCGTCCGGATGCCGACGGCGTGATGCGTTCCGTACGGATTCCCGAACATATTGATGTCGTCGGGGACCTCGCCTGTGGTGCGCAGCTGCATATACAGGTCTCCAGTGTCGCAGGATTGGCAGGCGCGCCGGAGGTGTATATCTTCGGGAGCGACGGGACTTTACGTTTTTCGGGGAATAAACTCTACGGCGGACAAAAAGGCGACGCGGAACTCAACGAAATTGATATACCGGACTCAGAAGCAGGCGGATGGCGAGTGGAAGAAGAATTCGTGAACGCAATCCGTGGCAACGAAGTGATTACGCACACCGATTTCGATACGGGTGTGAAGTATATGGAGTTTACGGAGGCAGTCACACGGAGTATGCAATCAGGAACAGCGATTACTTTGCCGCTTTAGTTACGGCACGGTCGCGTGACAACTATTTTAAATAAGGAGAAACATTTGAAATTAGGTGAACTTTTTAATCTTTGCCAAGATATTGAACTGCGACAAGCGAAACTCTACGCCTCGCTCTCACTGCTTCTGGGGGACATTGATGAACGGATCGCACGGTTTTGGGAACAGATGAGTACGGAGGAGTGGCAGCACTATATCCTTGTGGATTTCGGACGTTCTTTATGCGTTGATGCCTTCGGGATTGATTCACCTGTGCCGGAGTTGTCGGATGTCCCAGTTCAGCAAATTACAGACGCGCTCGAAGGACACGAACAGAAAGTTGATAGTGGCGGAATTTCGCTTGATGAGGCTTTTGAGATCGCAATTGCGATTGAGGGTAGCGAAGCCGATACGATCTATATGCACCTGCTCTCTATTATACGAAAAGCGATTCAGCAGAGCGATCAACCGTACCTAATGGACCGGATTGTGCAGGTTGAGAAGGATATGGTATCGCACATTGACGGACTGGTTCAGGCGACACAGAAGTTTGCGAAGGACGCCAATTTGATTCGCAAAGCACACCGTTTAAAAGCAGAACACCACTTCTAAAGGGTAAGCCACATACTACGAGTGTTGGGCATTGCAAAGGAGATTACCCGCCTGTTCGCATGCGACCTGTTCTAACTGCACGGTGGTATGACTGATGCCGAAATGTTCATGTAACTCAGCGTTGATCTGTTTAAGAATCCGATCGGGTTCTAAGGTCGTGTTTTCGTCAACGACGATATGCGCGCTCAACGCAGAATAGTTAGAACACAGCGACCAGATATGTAGGTCGTGGACATCCTTGACGGGTTCTAAGTTGCAGAGGTGTTCGGCAACGGTATGTGCGTCGGCGTTCTTCGGTGAATTTTCGAGTAAGATATGTACCGCCTCTTTTGTTATGTTCACGGCACCGAAAAGAATAATCCCACCGATAAGGAAACTCAAGATCGCGTCAATCGGGTACCAGCTTGTCCAAAAGATGATTACACCACCGACGAGGACAGCGACGGAGGAGAGGGTATCGCCAATGACATGGAGCATCGCGCTTCGGACGTTGAGGTTCCCGTGCCCCTCGCCGTGCAGTTTCCATAGGATGAGCAGATTCCCCAGAAAACCGAGACACGCCACGATAAACATCCCTGTCACTTTTATCTCTGTCGGCGACATGTAACGCTGATAGGCTTCGTAGAAAATCCAACCGGAGATTGCAATGAGGGATACGCCGTTCACAAGAGCGGCGAAGACCTCGGCACGATGATAGCCGTAGGTCCGGGAAGATGTCGCAGGACGGGTGGAGAGATAGATCGCCAGCCAGCTGATGAGCAGCGAAGCGACATCGGACAGGACGTGTGCTGCGTCGCTGAGCAATGCAAGGCTACCCGACCATAAACCACCAATCAGTTCGCCGAGGAAGATGCAGAACGTGACAAGCACAGCGAACTTGAATTTCTTCTGCAGGTGCGTCTGATGGCTATGCGTGCCCGCTCCACCGTGATGATCGTGATGATCGTGATGATGGTCGTGGCTGTGATTGTGCAAAACGTTTCCCTTTACATAGAAGCCGACCGGATTTAGGTTGAGGCGGTAGACGTGCTCTTTGATTCGCTACTACTGGTATCGGTTTTCTTCTCTTTTTTCTTGTTCGTGTCTGAAGACGTACTTTTGTCCGATGAACTTTTGTCCGATGAACCGCTTTTGTCTTTGTCTTTTTTCGCAGATTCCTTGTAGCCTTCGCTTCGGTAGTCGGTAATATAGAATCCGGAGCCTTTGAAAATCAGCCCCGCACCTGCACTGATGAGACGTTTCACTTTGCCACTGCACTCCGGACACTCTTCAATCGGTGGTGCTGTGATGCCTTGAAACTTCTCAAATTGGGTATCACAGTCGAGACATTTATACTCATAAGTGGGCATACTGCGTTTTCCTGTTCTTCGATGAATTTTGCAGACAGAAAATCGCCGCTCTGGACGATTTCT
The DNA here is from genome assembly GCA_012270865.1 of Candidatus Poribacteria bacterium. Taxonomy (GTDB): domain Bacteria; phylum Poribacteria; class WGA-4E; order WGA-4E; family WGA-3G; genus WGA-3G. The sequence goes on from JAAXHL010000056.1 coordinate 46,453, forward strand.
GTGTTGAAATAAAAAGTTGATTGATAAAAAGGCTATATTCTGATAAATTTTAACTGTTCCGTGTGTAAAAGTCAAGCCTATTTTGTAATTAACCAGCGTCATTCAGTTTCCCGATCAGGGCTGCTTTTAGGTTTTATATACCGCTTGTAGGTATGATCTCTGAATTGAGACTTCTTTGGCAAAATCGGCAAAAGTTGAAAACCTAATGATCCTGTCTATCAACCGTTACATTCCACGAGGTTTATATGCTAAACGTTTTTCTAATTGCATCTGTTATACTACTAATCATTTCTATTTACTTGACAATCTTAACCATCAAGCAGCGTCAAAATCTACTCCGATTTAAAGGCATTATCGATATCGAAATAGAGCAAAAAAAGATACAATCAAGGTTTGAGACAGAAACGGAGGAACTGCAGAGAACAACGGAGGAACTGCAGAGAACAGTGAAGAAGTTACAAAACAATAAAATGGACATTGAGAACTCCCTTGTATCGTTGAAAAAGCAGTTGACTCCTCTCAAGGAGGAAGTCAATATCCAAAGTTATGGATTATATCAACCTAAATATGATCTTGGGTTTTCAACCGAGTTGAAAGAAGAACTCGACAGAATCCGTAAGAAGCAAAAGACAATGATCCGAGAAAAAACCGCTATTGTTTGCTCTACAAATTGGACTGTTGATAATAGTAGAGCCGAAGGGAAGAAAATGACCAATAGACAGATTCAATTAATGGCACGCGCATTCAATGGTGAATGCGATTCAATAATCCCTAAGATACGCTACAATAATTATGATAGCATCGTAAATCGGATGACAAGCACCTACGATGCTATTAACAAACTTGGAGAGCCACACGCTTGCAAAATACAAAAATCCTATTTCAATTTGAAAATTGACGAACTTGTGGTCGTTCATCAATATCAGGAACAACTTCAATTTGAGAAAGAAGAAAAGCGTCGAATTAACGAGCAAATCCGAGACGAACAACGGGCACAACGCGAAATGGAAAAAGCGCGAGAACAAGCTGAAAAAGAGGAGGCACGATACCAAAACGCTTTAGAAAAGGCGCGTCAAGAAGTAGAACAAGCAACCGGTAAAAAGCAAGAAAAACTTCAGGCGGAAATTGAGCGACTCAACGAATTACTATTGGAAGTGGAGGCAAATAAGGAAAGAGCAATATCGCGAGCACAGATGACCCGCTCTGGATATGTGTATATTATCTCCAATATTGGGTCATTTGGTGAGAACGTATATAAAATAGGCATGACCCGGCGATTAGAACCTACTGATCGAGTTAGGGAGCTTGGAGATGCTTCTGTTCCATTCCCTTTTGACATACATGCGATGATTTATTCAAAAGACGCACCGACACTTGAAAATGAGTTACATAGACTTCTTGAAACACGGAGCGTCAATCGAATCAACACGCGCAAAGAATTTTTCAACGTTACCATTGAAGAAATTGAGACAATTGTAAAAAATCATAATGCAGATGTCAATTTTATTAGGATACCTCGCGCTGAACAATTTAGACAAACACAGGCAATTGTAGCACGAGAAGAACATAAAGACACTGATACATAAGATTTCATTTTAAGCCCCTATAAACATATCGTCCCTACGGGACTAAAAAGGGGTGTTAATGACGTATTTCTATAGACATATCGTCCCTACGGGACTAAAGATCGCATCCATATATGAGAATTACAGACAAAACCTTATTCGTATGTGAATCAATATTTTACAAATAGTTATTTAGCACAACTCGTAAATCTAATAACTGATAACCGAAAAATACTGACAACTGAACACTGATACATAATCGGAGTTTTTTATGTTGCGTTTCCCGATTGATGCTGAGGGTTTTCCACTCGGTAAGGGACCGATGGTCATGCTGGTGCTCTTCCTGATCTCTACGCTTTTTATCTTCGGTCATTCTGAGGAACAAGGCGAGGATGTAGAGTTTTGGATTTTCGCGAACACGCACTATGAAGAGTATCAGGCACGCGTGCCGATTTTCGAGGCGCAGAACCCAGGGGTCAACGTCCGACTCATCAATTTCGGTGGCACGATGCACGACAAACTTCTCGCTGCGATGCTGTCCAACTTCGGTGCCCCGGACCTCGTTGAAGTGGAGATTACATCTATCGGTCGATTCCTGAAAGGTGCGATTGACGAAATCGGATTTGTCGATCTGCGTCAGCGTTTAGAGGACGAAGGTTGGATGGATAAGTTGGTGGTCAGTCGGTTCACACCGTGGTCGTACCGCGGTCGGATTTACGGCATCCCGCACGACTTACATCCCGTTGTTCTCCTGTATCGGGACGACCTCTTTAAAGCGGCAGGTGTCGAGATGACGGCGGTCGAAACGTGGGACGACTTCATCGCTGCTGGGAAAAAAGCGACGCGTGATCTTGATGGCGACGGTAAAATCGATCAGTACGCGATTGTGTTAGATCGGCGCACAGAGAGTGACTATTTTAGCCTGCTCCTCCAACAAGGTGGCGGGTTTTTTGACGAGGCCGGCAACGTCATTATTGATAGCGAACTCGCAATTGAGACGTTAGAATTTTTCACGGCGTTGTTCAACGAACACGAAATCGCGACACCGGTGTACGGCACATGGCACGGCGATCCGAGCAATTTCGCAGCGATGCAGGACGGCAAAATCCTCTCTATTCTTGCACCGGATTGGTATGTCGGTATCCTGAAAAGTCAGGTCCCGCAGATGTCCGGGAAATGGAAGGCGATCGGTATGCCAGCGTGGCAACCGGGGGGTAGACGGACGACAACGCGCGGCGGCACGATGATCGGAATTACAAAGCAGTGCGAGAACCCTGACCGCGCATGGGAACTCCTCAAATTTACCTATTTTGATAGACCGGGTTTAGTCAACCGATATGAGACGACACGGATCATACCACCCCTCAAAGCCGCATGGGACGCTCCTATCTTTAAGGAACCCGATGTCTATTTGGGCGGTCAACGGCTTGGGGAGTTGTTTATAGAACTGGCACCGGATCTACCGGCGCGTTATCAGAACCCGTACTGGTCAGAGGCAGCGGACCTCCTCAACGATGCGATCTTCGCTGCAGTGACAGAAAAACAGACACCGAGAGAAGCGTTGACAGAACTCGCCAAAAAGGTCCGTACACTCATTGCCAAAGATATGAACAGATGGGGCGAAATGTAATTCTGTGGGAGTGAGATATACGGAGACGCATGTGAAAACAAAAACGCATTCTAACGAACCGCAAGGTATAATTAAAAATTGGAACCGGCAGCAGAAGATGGCACCTTATCTCTTTATTGCACCGTTTTACCTGCTCTTCGTCGTCTTTATGGGGTATCCACTCATTTCGTCCCTTGTGATGAGCCTCTATGAGATGCGCGGATTCCAAAGCCGGATATTCGTCGGTCCCGATAACTTCACCGATCTATTCGGCGACCCGATCTTCTGGAAATCGCTTCGGAATACGGCATATTTCGCCATAGGCACGCTCACCCTCCAGTTACCGATTGCCCTATTCTTGGCGATCCTGCTGAACTCCAAGTTCGTCAAAGGCAAAAATTTCCTGCGACTCGCCTTTTTTGCACCGGTACTCGTCGCCGGTGTCTTCGTCGCGATTATTTTTAATCTCGTCTACGACCAACGTGCAGGCTTAGTCAACCAAGAATTTATTCTCTTTGGCAAGGAGATCGGTTGGCTGAACGAGGAGAAGTACGTGATGCCAGCAGTTATTCTGACAGGCGTTTGGCAGTGGGCGGGTTTTAATATGATCTATTTTTTGGCGGGTCTACAAGGCATCCGACAGGAGTTATATGAGGCAGCAGCGGTTGACGGTGCGAACTGGTGGCAAGCGTTTATCCATGTCACACTTCCGTCGTTGCGTCCGGTAATCGCATTTGTATTCGTTGTGTCAATGATCGGTTCGCTCCAACTCTTCGATCTACCGTACATCTTGACAAACGGTGGCGAACCTGCAGATGCCGGTTCGACGATTGTGATGTATCTCTATAAAAACGGTTTCCAATTCATGCGCCTCGGTTATGCAGCGACAATCGGTTGGGTGCTGTTTTTCATTATCGCTATCGTCTCAATCGTCCAGTTGAAATTACTCGGTATCTTCCAAGAAGAATAGCATAGTATCGGGCGAGGAGACCTCGCCCCTACGACCAACAACCCTAAAATTCAAACGTAGGTGGAAAAATAGAAATTGAAGCGTCCTGTAGGTTGGGTTGAACGGAAACCTACTAAAAAATCGCACGTAGCACAGAGTTTTCAAGGAACCGAGAAACCTGAAATCACCAAAAACCGAGTGAAACCCAACGCATCATGATACAGTTTGGGATGTTGGGTTTCGCTACACCTATCTACCCCAACGGTTCATTGAAGAACGCAACGCTGTGTATAGTGAAATGCACTTATGGCTTTGCCGCTCAACCCAACCTACGGGAACTATATTTGGAATTTAATTATCAAACTCACGTTAAAATTCAAAGTTGACAAAACAATACGGGAAGGAAAGACTTTGCAAATACTACCGGCAATTGATCTTCGTGACGGAAAATGTGTGAACTTAGTGCAGGGTATCGCGACACAGGAGACAGTTTTCTCGGACGCACCTGTAGAGATGGCTCGTCGGTGGCAAGCCGAAGGTGCGGAATACTTGCACCTTGTAGACTTAGACGGCGCGTTTCAAGGTGAATCGGCGAACCTCCATATCGTCCGTGAGATAGTCTCCGCGCTCGATATACCTGTTCAGTTGGGTGGCGGTATCCGAAGTATGGAACAACTGGAATCGGTTTTAACGTTAGGTGTGGACCGTGCCATTTTAGGGACAGTCGCCCTCAAACAGCCAGATTTAGTGAAGCAGGCGTGTGCCAAGCATGGCAAGCGTATCGCTGTCGGCATCGACGCGCGGGACGGAATGGTCGCGACAGACGGTTGGTTGGAGGTGTCCCAGAAGTCCGCTGTCGAATTCGCACAGGAATTGACAGACGTGCAGACGCTCATCTACACCGACATTAAAAGCGATGGGATGCTCAAAGGACCGAACGTTGACGCAACCGCTGCGATTATTGAGGCAGTCTCTGCCGATGTGATTGCGTCGGGGGGCGTGACATCGCTTTCTGATGTCGCTGCGTTGAAACGGATCGGTGCCAGTGGTGCAATTATAGGACGCGCTTTGTATACCAGGGATCTCGCACTTCAAGATGCAATTGTCACTGCCCATTAAAAAACAAAACAAGACTTGCCTAAACATAGAGCAATATGGTATACTTATGTTAACTCTAATTATGGAGGTGCTGCCATTATGAGGATCATATTGGTGTTATGTGTTCTCAGTCTTGCACTTTTTGTGCAGACAGCACTAGCTCAAGATAATCCCGTCGAACAAGAAGCACGGTTCACGAAAATTGAAGTAACCTTAAAACATTTGAATGAAACCATCGGTAGCATAGATGCGCGGTTAGATAATATCTTATTCGCGATCATGGGTTTGTTTGCCGCCTTCTTTATCCCGATCTTTATTTTACTCCTGCAAATTAAAACGCAACTCAGAGACCTTGTGAATGATACGAGTAACCTAAAGGATAAAGTGAATGGACTTGAAGAACAGATGGTGGAAAACCGAAAAGAACTTATGAAACACACAACCGACCTATCAATAACAACGCATAAGCAGCTCAATCAAATTCGGGAAGCACTTGCTGTACAATTGGGAATTGTGCTTGAACCTGAAGATGAAATTTGATAAAAATGCTCACGCTATGCCAGTCACGACACCGAACCCGATTCGGGATCCCATCTTCTTCACTTCAAACCGAGTGCCTACCTCCATCGCTAACGGCAAGTCAAGTGTAACGGTAACATGCGCATAATCCCCGGGTGTAATCAGGGACAGTCCTTCGGGAAGCTTTAGGTGCGCCGGTATATCAACACTCCAGAGACGGATGTCGGGTCTATCGTTCTCAATCAACGGGATATGCGTGCCACTCTCTTCCTGTGTCAGTAGATAGACGAGCGCGGTAAATTCGGAGTGCGCTTTGATTGTTTTCGGTGGACAAAGCACCTGTCCAACAGACAACCAATCGGGTTCAGACGCAACGGACACTTCATCACCCTTTGTGCTGAGAACGCGTGTCTTGATCCTATCGCCTTTACCGACAATATCCACCGCTTGACCGACAGCGAGATGCCCTTGGACAACCTCACCACGGACAGATACCGTATCCTTTGTTTCTTCGACGATTTCATGAATCGGCATAATGACTGGTAAATTTGCGGTGTCTATAGGTGCTGGCATTGTGCGGTTCATCGCGAAGACCAGATCAACGATCGGTTGCCACTGTGCTGAGGTGACGCTGCTGCCTCTGTAGTCTAACGCCTTAAGAGCATCGCCGATAGTTATGGGTGTCGTCTCTTCTTCCCATCCATACTCACTGAGTAACTCGCGCATCTCCTGTTCGCAGATGTCTAACAGTTCATCGTCTGTTGAAATACCACCTGTATTCAGAAAGGGGAGGACTATCGGGAGGTGCATCTGGTGTGCAAGGCGGAGGTGAGCTTGCGAATCCGGCGTAACACCCTCGACAGCATTCACGACCCAAATCGCGCCTTGAATTGCGGGAGAACCGCTGATTAGCATTTTGATACCATCAAGGTGTGTTTCGCAGTCGATGTGTGTATACAGTTTACCGCTGGTTTCATAAGCGATTGAGCGGTAGGTGATGCCAACGCCTTCTCGGATTGGGTGATGGATTGGCGTTTGTGCTTCAAAGTCGCCATCGTCATCGGTGTGAATCGCTCCGATCCTCGCGACGACTTTCGCTATTGCTGCGGTCAATGTCGTTTTGCCGTGTCCATCAGCACCGAGGGTGCAAATCGGTAGCCGCCGATGCGTGTTTCCTTTTTTCTCTGTCATCTTTTTCTTCTCTCCTGATCCGGTATAATCTGTATCTTGCAAGTTCAGTTCTATTATATCAGAAAATCAGGATTTAAGCAACGCTCTGATTTGTTCTCAACGGCATAAAATATTGCCAATTTTCGGGATAGTGTGATATACTTTACTGACTTCTGATATTCTTAGTCTTCAACAAGAAGAACGTCAGATTATCTATACCAATGTATTTGCCACAATAGAAGTTTGTCAATGGATATAAAATACACAGATCAACAGATAGTGGAACTAATTGCTGAACGTAAAGTTTTACCAGATGATTGGCGTACCCAACTCAATGAGCATAACAGTTTGTATATTATCGGGGAAAATGGTAACCGTTTCCGTCTCATAATCAATCAGAATGAGAAATATCCATCAGATTTTTCGGTAATCTTAGCGGTTATAAATCCTAAAACTGGTGCGACTTTTCGGATCCGTCGCTATAACGGTATGCCTAAGCGTCCACACAACAACAAAATTGAAAAACAAAAAATTTATGGTTACCATATTCACTTTGCTACAGAGCGGTATCAGGCGAGAGGTTATGATGAGGAGGCTTATGCAGAAGAGACAGACCGGTATAATAATTTTGAAGGCGCGCTACAGTGTCTTATACAAGATGCGAACTTTGAATTACCTGCACAGTTGGAATTAAAACTTTTTTTGGGGGTGAGAACAATGTCAGTAAAAAAAATAGAAAAAGACTTCATTGATAAGGTTTCCGCAGAGATACAACTCTCAGCAGATGGCAAAGACCGTTTCCTCGTTTTTACGCCATTTCATTTCAACGATGGGGATCAGTTGGTTATTGTACTAAAAAAGATGGGCGGTAGGTGGGTGCTCTCAGACGAGGCACATACCTATATGCACCTTTCATACTATATGGATGAACAGAGACTTCATAGCGGAAACCGTCAAAAGTTAATTTTAAAGGCTCTATCCATGTTTCAAGTTGAAGACTATGATGGGGAATTGGTTATTGATGTCTCTAATGGTCATTATGGGGAAGCACTTTATGACTTTGTTCAGGCACTACTCAAGATTATTGACGTTACATATTTATCAAGAGAAACAGTTCGATCAACATTTATAGACGATTTTCGTGCCTTTTTGTATCAGAAGGTAGAATCAAGGCGCATGACATTCGACTGGCAACATCCGACAAATGATCCCGATGGAATTTACAAAGTAGACTGTAGAATAAACGGAAAGGTCCCTCCATTATTTGTGTTTGCCTTAAATAACAGTGCTAAAACGCAAGCAGCCACAATTGCATTACACCAGTTCAGGGCATGGGGGATTGATTACCAACCTATAGGCGTTTTTGAGAAAGAGAATGCGACAACTCGCGATGTACTCTTACGTTTCAACGATGTTTGTGATACATATTTCACTGATATAATCAAAAACGGCGAAGAAATTAGACGATATTTGCAAGATTATATGTCAGGCAAAGGATAACAAGTGATATAAAACGTAACAAGGAGCCTATTGAATGTCTAATACAACCCCAGTCCGGACGGTGATTGTTGGATGTGGTATGATATCCGCGGGCGGTTATCAGCCGCGTTGTCAAGCGTATCCGCATCGGATTGAATTGGTCGGTTTCTACGACCAAGATGAAACACGCGCCGCAGCGTTAGCAGAACGAAACGGCGGACACGTCTATAAATCGCTTGAGGAAGTCCTGAACGATCCGAATGTAGAAGCGATTGTGAATTTGACGCTTCATATTTCGCATTACCCAATCTCATTGGCTGCGCTAAAGGCAGGGAAACACGTCTATTCTGAAAAACCGATCTCTATCCGTACCGACGAGGCAAACGAACTCGTCGAAACAGCGGAAACGATGGGTCTAAAGCTGGCGTGCGCGCCGTCTGCGATCCTCGGTTATGTTCAGCAGAACGTTTGGCAACGGATTCGTGAGGGTGAGATTGGCGATGTCATCTCTGCAATTGGGAACTTCGGGGGTCCCTTAGAACATTGGCATCCGAGTGCGGATGCGTTTCTGATGCACGCCGGCCCATTCAGGGACGTTGCACCTTATCCGTTAACCGCAATGACGACTATGATCGCGCCGGTCAAGACGGTTCACGGGTTCGCACGGGTCGCTGTGCCAAAGCGGACGTTAACCCAAGGACCGCGTCAAGGCACTGAGTTTGAAGTGAACGAGAAGGATCACGGGTTCGCTGTGCTTGAATTCGAGAACGGTGCCCACGGGTTCATCTATCACAGTTTTACGGTTACTTCGCAGATTCCGCCCTACGAAATCCACGGTACGGCAGGCGGGTTCTCGCTTCAGGCACACGACGATGGACGCGGTATCAAGAAATTCACACCGCAAGGCGGATGGCAAGATGAAGACTCGCCGCCGAAAGCCTTTACGGGATTGGATTGGGGTAAAGGGGTCGCAGATTTCGCAGATGCGATTCGGGCTGACAGGCATCCGAGGTGTAACGGCGCGCAGGCGCGGCACGTCTTAGAGGTATGCGAACGCGTCATCGAATCGTCCGACAAAAGGCGACCCGTTGATGTTGTGAGCCGTTTCCCTGATCCACCACCTGTTGACGATGTGGCACCGTGGGAAGACGCGTAGGAGGGTGAGACTACCTCCCCCTACAAGGCATCGCGGAGCATTTCCACGCTTTGTGGGACACCGACGTGTGCATCCGCCTTCCCTTCAAATTCGATGGATACGTATCCTTGGAATCCGACTTCTTTTAAAATCTTACCGATTTTAGCGTAATCCAGATCCAGCGTATACCATTCACCTTCACCGTAATAGGTTTTGGCGTGGACGAGTACCGCTTCATCCGCAATCTGTTCGAGTTTTTGATATGGGTCCGAAAGGAAATTCCCACAATCCATTATTACCTTCAACCACTCCGAATCAATAGCAGAGACGATACGGTTGACACCTTCAGGGGTGCAGGTCAGTCCCCAGTGATTCTCGAGTCCGAGGACGACACCGCATTTTTCGGCATCAGGGAGGCATTTTTCGATGGAGGCGATGACCCATTCAAATGCCTCATCTTCTGTGTGTCCAGGGAGTGTCGGTTCCTGCCCTTCGGATTTCATCAATTCGTTGAAGGACGGGACAGTTCCCCATCGTCCTGAGTTGAGACGGATAGAAGGGATACCGAGTTCGTGTGCCAATCGGATACAATGGATGGTGTGATTGATGTTTTTTTGCCGCGTCGCCGCATCCGGTGAGACGAAGCCTTGATGGATGGAGAGCGCGTAGAGATCAAGTCCATTGATGAAAGCGAGTCGTTTCAGTTTCTGAAGATACGGATTTGCTTCCGATGCCATCTGTTGATGTAAGATTTCAATGCCGTCGAGTTCGAGTCGTGCAGCTTCTTCAATGACGTGTTCAATCGGAACACGCTCAGGTTTGAAATGCCAATAGGAATAAGTGGATACACCGAGTTTCAATTTTTCACCTCAGTATGGAGTGTTTATTTCTATTATGATACCATAACTCGGCATGTAAAATCCACCCTTTTTGTTTTAAGGGCCAGATGAATTAAAAAAACTTGATTTTTTCAAGAAATAAGAGTATAATACCCTCATGCGTCAATTTGATCCCGTCGTGAAACATATTTTGGATCGCTTCGGTCCCGAGTTCGCAAGGCTGCTTTTCAATGAACCTGGGCTTCAAGTTCTCCAAAGATTGGACACACAACAATTGAGCATAAAAGTGCATCAAAACGATATGACGTTTAAGGTGCAGCGTGCCAATGGTGAAGTTTTTCTGCAGCATATAGAAGTGCAAACAACGGATAGTACTGATATCCCGATGCCTCTTCGTGTCTTAGGTTACGCAAGTGCATTGGTTTTACGCTATCGGCTGCCTGTCTATTCTATGGTGTTGTATCTCTCTAGAAACGCGGGACGGACCGACCCCGGCACCTACGAGTATCAAGCAGAGGGTCTGGGTTTGCGTTTGGACTATAAAGTTATCCGTTTTGCTGAGTTAGAGGGCGGGACATTTTTAGAGCAGGCGACTATCGGTTTGCTACCGTTTACGCCGCTGATGAAGCCGCCTGCGGGTATGAGTCCTGAGGCGTGGGTAGAGGCGTGTGTTGCGAAGACGTATGATGCCCCGGTAGACTCTGAAACGCGTTCCACGTTGTTATTTGCGTTATCACTTCTTGGGAGCTTGGCACACGGGTCAGAACTATTTCAGCAGTTAATATCGGAGGAAATCATGCAAGAGTCTCCATTTTACGAAGTTGTTTTGCAGCGCGGTATAACGCAAGGCATAGCGCGCGGGGCACGTGAGACGACTATCAAAAATATCCTCACCGTTCTGGACACAAGATTCTCTGAAAGCGACACACGTCCAGCAGCCACGGCACTTGAGGCAATCGTTGATAAAGAACGGCTGGATCAAATCCTGAATACCGCACTCGTAGCAGCTACGTTCAGCGATTTCTTGCAAGCACTGCACTCAGAGTCGCGTGTCTAAATATTATGTTTAGGACTTACGCAATTTTCTATGTGTTATCTGCGATAGGCGGGGTTACAAACCCCGCCTACAAAGGGGTTGCGTAAGTTCTAATGTTATAGAAACGGGTTATCAAAATCAGGGTTTCAGGGTTTTTCCTTCATGAGGACGTTTATTTAGAAATAGCATCAGGTCTATCTGTTACTGCTTCTGCGACCAGTCGTTCTAAATCTGGTTCTCTCCCTTTGCACGATATCAACTTGTGGTTGGCTTCATGAGCGATCAACGTGCCATCCCTATCAATAAGCCACCGTGCTGGAATAGATTTAACATCATACTGTTGTACCAGGGGACTCTGCCGTTCTTGTCCACTGTAAACCTGCCGCCAAGGAATGTCATTTTCCTTGAGAAAGTTACGCAGCTTCGCTTCGTCAGTGTCGAGGCTGACACCGATGACATCAAATCCCTGATCCCTATAAGTATCGTAAATATTCTTGATATTCAGTATATCCGTGATGCAGAAACCGTTCCAGACCGCCCAGAAATCGAGTAGAACGACTTGCCCGCGATAGTCCCGCAGCGAGATCGGTTTTCCATTGAAATCAGTTGTGGAAAAATCGGGAACAGGTTTTCCGAGCAAACCCAACGGCGGCGTAACCTTTCTACGGTATTCCATTGCGCGTTCGGCGTTGCCTAACTCTTCATGAATCTGTGCAAGAAGGGTTTTAGAATTGAAAATTTTGAAACGGTCAATAAGTTGATCTATATCCTTTTCCCGTCCAGCTTCAATATAGAGACGAATAAGTATGCGGTAGATATAGAAAAAATTTTCATCGTTTGGGTGTTGCTGAAGTTTCGCTTCCAAATCGGTGATAGATTTTTCAACGGTTGCCTCGTTGATATCTTCGCCCGGATTTTGTGGCTTGATTTCGACTCCCGCAGACGACTTTAGCAGTTCTAAATACCGAGGTATCCGCTCACGGCGAGGCAGATAATATGGATGAAACAGACTCATATTGTGTAGATGTCCGATCACTTCCAAATCTGGGGTAAGCGTCAGAATGTCCACAGAATCGGTGTAATTTTGTCGGAGTTTCGCTGCTAAGGCGGCTGCGTTTGCGCCTCTGGTACCCCTCTGTAGTTCGGGTAACTCTCTCAGTAGAACCCAGACATTCACAAAATGCGTGTTGAGCAGATTGATAATTTTCGGTGAGGAGAGCGGACCCGCTCTCAAAGATTTGCCCGACCCTCAGCAGGATTCATCGTCGAGTACGCCAAATAAAAGCACCGCGTGAATCGGACGATTCAATGCTTTCGCACGTTCAACAGCATCTTCAATCGGGGTCCACGCAATTTCAGTGAACTTGTAAAGCGCGTTCCGAAACTTCTCCCCAACTACTTCCGCAGTGATAGCAGTTTCCCAAGCGATCGGTTTCGGTTGCTCCTCTGATAAACCACAGAGCTCCATGCGAGGCACAAACCCTATATCGGCAGTTCTAAAGGCTCCGATATCGACGTTGCTATTGTGAGATGGAAGCGATAAGGTGAATCGACAAATCGCTCCGTTATTGCGGTTGATGATCAGATGTCCAAAAAACTGTGCGGGTCTAAAATAGGCACCGATGGACGTGTCCAGCGTAAAGCGCGCATGGATTCGGAAGACAATATCGGCATATTCAGGCGAAATTGCCCGTAAACACGCCTTTGCACCCTTCTGACCATGCCTGAGATTCATTGTTGCACTGCGGTGAAACTGACGAAGAAACGGGAGGATCCCGTCCGGGTCCAAGTCCCAGACATCCCCAACGTTAACAGTTGACGGTGGAAGAAAGACTTGAAAATCCGTTGTGTTGTAGCGTTTCAATGGCTGCGTAGGTCCCGGATTGAATAATTTTAGCCACTGCTCCCATGTCATATCCACCGGTTCATGCCATTGTGCCTTGGATCGATTAAACTTTTCTTCTGTCGCCCAATGCAAGTTATTCGCTGTGTTCTCGATCGGATCCCAATGCGCCTGCACTGGGATATGCTCCGAAGTTTTCAGTACATTACGAAGGTCTATCAATGTCTTGCTCCCATTATTAGGACGATTTATGGTGAATTATCAAAATATGTGGATAATCTTGTAGGGCATCCCTTGTAGATGTCCGCTAAAATCTACTATAGTAAACACCCTATTGATTCGCAGATTTATCCTTAAGTGCTTCCACCACAAGCCGTTCTAAGTCTTCACCTCTCGCTTTATGCGAAATTAATTTGCCATCTCTATCAATAAGCCACTGTTCTGGAATACCACGGACACCGTATTGCCGGACAAGAGAATCGGCACCCCTTGCGCCATCAAAAATTTGCCGCCATTGGATGTCGTTCTCTTTGATATAGTCCCGAAGCTCCTTTTCCGTATCATCAAGACTGACAGCGATGATGTCAAACCCTCGATCTTTGTAGGTATCGTAAACGCTTTTGAGATTCGGCATTTCGGTGATGCAGAAACCACACCACACTGCCCAAAAGTCGAGCAAGACAACTTTCCCACGATAATCCTGCAGCGAAATCGGATTCCCATCAAGGTCGGTTGCGGCAAAGTCTGTCACAGGTTTTCCCCACAATTCATATTTCGGATCAGCCTTGCGGTCATATATATCGGCGAGTTCAGTATTTCCCAATTCCCTATAGATGTGGGCAATTCGCCAGAGGATAGGTTCGGCATCCGGGTGCTGCTGCTCCGCCTCCTTAAAAATCTCAAGCATTTCCTCGTATCGCTCGTCTCTCCTAAGCACATCGAATAACATTCGATAATGATCAAGGTCCTTTGTTGGGTCTGACTTGAGACGTTCTATAATGACATTTGCAGACTGTTCGTTTCCGACTTTAGTGTAGAGTCTGATAAGTTGTGGATAGACTTCGGAGACACGCGGGTTATCTGGCTGTCGCGCAAGGGCATCCTCAAAAGCAGTTATCGCTGCTTCGGAACTCCCGTAAAGGTCTTCCGGTGTGAATTCCCAAACAGCAGATGACGTGTAGATTTTTGAAGAGAAACTCAGGTTCAAACACCCAAAATCTTCGTTCTCGTGATGTCGGCAACGGACAAGGGGCATAACATCACCATATATCAAGCGTTGTTTGCTTTTCTCATCTCGGTATTCAGGGTGAAACTGATACCCATAACTCACCGGCATTTTCGGATCTGCGTTCAGGGAAAAGATGGTCTCGCCACCCGCTTCGTCCGCAGGACAGATCAAGGTACTCGCATCTGCCAAATATTTCGGATGAAGGTCTGAAAGCCAGTCAGGAAAATCAGCGTGCTCTTTCTTATATGCCTCAATCGCCTTGCCAATCGCAACCAAATTTTGCGTACAGGTTTCAATATTCTTCTCGTGCTGTTTCATATCAGTATTTTCCTTTCAAATTTCTAAGATGTTTGCATAAGTCTTGGACACGTTTAACTATTCATCCTCGATTTTGTCTCGAAGTGCTTCTACTACGAGCCGCCCTAACTTCACGCCTCTCGCCTCACGTGAGATTAACGTGCCATCTCTATCAATAAGCCACAGTGCGGGAATAGAACGAATATGATACTTTTGTGCCAGCGGACTTCTCCACTTCTGCCCGCTAAAAATCTGCCGCCAAGGGATGTTGTTCTCCTTAAGGTAGTTTCGGAGTCTCGTTTCATCTGTGTCAAGGTTAACCCCGATAATGTCAAATCCTTCATCTTTATAGGTATCGTAAACGCTTTTGACGTTTGGCATCTCTGCGAGACAGGGACCGCACCAGATTGCCCAGAAGTCGAGTAGGATGACTTTCCCACGATATTGTTGCAGCGAGATCGGTTTACCATCAAGGTCAGTTGCGGAAAAGTCAGGCACGACCTTTCCTACAAGTTCCGACATCGGATCCATCTTTTTCCGATATTCCGCGGCGAGTTCGGAATTACCGAGTTCCTCATGAATTCGGGCGAGCTCCTCAAGGACATAGCGATTGTTCGGATGGCGTTTCTCAAATTTCTCGAAAACCGCAACGGCGAAAATAACGAAACTTTTCATCGTGGTGTCAACGAGAAATTTCAGCAATGGGTCTGCATAGAGTGTCTCAATGAATTGCATCATGACGAAGTGTCTCCTTTTTTCGCTTGCACGATGAGTTGGCTTAAACGGTCAAGCTCCTCATCTGAGAGGTCAACTTCGGAAACCAGCGCGATGACCGTTTTTTCAATGGATTTATCAAAAAACGTCTGAAAAATCTGTTTGAGCGCGGAACGTCCCGCCTGATGGCGCGGTTGCGTCGGACGATAGATATAACGTTTACCATCTTTTTTATGTGTGAGATACCCTTTTTCTTCTAAAATCCGCAACAGTGCCCGAACTGTAGAGTAAGTTGGCGGATCCGGGAGGTCCTCAAGGACATCGAAAACAGAAGCGCAACCGCGCTGGTAGACGATATCCATGATTTGCCGTTCCCGCCGACTCAACTTGACGGTGCCGTAGTCTTCCATTTTTTCACCTCTTCTGAGAATATGCTAATATTTTAGCATTTAGGAAAAATGATGTCAAGAAAAAATGCTAAAAATTTAGCATAAATCTTGAGATTGATTATATCTTCCAAAAAACTGGCGAAATTTGGTAAAAAAGGTGTTTGGGGAAGGATTGGAAGTGGTGTTTGCGTTGCTTGGAAGTGGGTTGGTTGATTTAAGGAGACTAAGGCTGTTACATTGTCCGAGATGGATAACGCAACAGCCTTAGATAAAATGTGTGGTTAAAAACCGTGCTAACAGACAAAAACGCTATTCAAAAGCGCCGACCTTCGCTGCTTCAGGTGCGCGTGTCGGGAGTTCTTTCTTCGCTAATGTGTCTTCAGGCACGTAACCGGAGTAGTCAGAAATCTGACCGTGTGTCAACGCATACACCACGACGTTTGTCATGAAACGATAGACACCGGGTGAATAGTGGACACTACGTGTCGGGAGACTGACAGATTCCATTGCGCACATGTAGTCGCGACGGACAACGATGACTGACAACTTGTCGCCGACGGAGATACCTTCGAGGTAGTTCCGTTTCGGTGGACGTGTGCCCCACCAGAAGATGTCGAATCCGACTGGGGGTCCGCCCATTTCATAGAAGTTGTCATAAACTTCGTGGTCGTTCTGAATCCGCTCAATCTGATACTCAGGCATGACGTAGCGCATCTGTGCGAGGAAGAGACGGATCATTGCCTGTGCGGGAGCGTTCACACCGCAGTCGTCAAAGACGAGGAATCCGCCTTTTTCGACGAGGTAGCGGCGCATACCGGCGGCTTCAGTCTCAGTGAGACGGCTATCCATCTTACCACCACCGTACTGCCGTCCGAGCAAGTTACGGGAACGGACGAGTGACGGATCGTGTCCTGTCATGAAGACGAAAGGCGTTTTGAAGAGGTTGGCATCGGTAAGTTTCAATGCGCCACCTTCAACGTTCATGTCGGTTTTGATTTTGGTACGTTCGTTGAGCCACTTCGTCAATGCGTTGAGAGAAGAGGCATCCGCCCACCAGTCAGAGAGACTGTGACGAATCCGTGTGAAACGGAACACGCCGCGGATGTCTTTACCTTTACCGATAACACGTCCACCGGGTTCGCCTCTCGGCAGGGGTGGCACTTCAACGTTACCGAGTGTGATGTTCTCAACGACATCGCTAAGTGCGTCGCGTGCGGCACCGACGTTTTCGACCATTGCGAGTCCGGGTGGACGTTCAAAAGCGACTTTGACCTGTACTGCGGTACCAGCGACACCACGACCGATGTTAGCCGGTCCGGCGGAAGGCGCGTTTGCGACAGGTGCGGAGAACGCCAAGGCACCGGGAGCATCCGATACTGGAAGGTCCGTATGTGTTACAACTGTCGGTATGGGTGCGTTCGGTGTAACGACCTTCGGCACGTTCGGGTTGATCGGCGCGTCAACTTTGACTGTCTGATTAGAGAATTCGAGAACCGTCTGCGGTTGGAAGCTGGACTTCGCGACGAACGCTGTCGTTACACGGGGTTGTACTTGAACCTGTTCGACAACAACGGTGTTCTGTGTCGGGACAGTCGGCTTGATAACCGGCTTGACGACGGGTTTCCGGACCTTCGGCTTCGGCGGCTCTTTGGCTTCGAGCACTTCGGCACCAACGAGATCTTTGAACTGTTCGGTCTGCGTGACCAATACGAGTCCAGCAATAATAATGATGATCCCGTGAATTACCAACGAAGTCATGAAGGCACCAGAGGTTCTTTTTGCACTCATTCTTTATTACCTCCAAGGGGTATAGGTTTGCGTATCCTGCGAAAAATCGAAAATAAAGATTGTTGATGCAGAGATGTATGCAATTTTCATGCCAATACAAAAAACGGTGAATTTGCGGGTAATCTCTGCATCCAAAGGGTTAAGCTGCACAAAATGGGGCAGCTGACGTTCTAAGTTGCACAAAACAGGGCAGTTTTCGGCGAAGTTCGTGAACCGATAACGGTCAATTTACGGTGCCAAATCTTCCGTATCACCCGAAGATTTCGCAAAGAATTTTTCAATGCGTGGTTTCGCTGTGTTATCCAAACCAAAGATAGTAATATTTTGCTGCGTAATGCTGTCAAGTTGATTAATCACCCATTCGTCTTTCTTTTTTAACAGATAGATATGGGTTTCACCTGGGAAACTACCTTTATAACAGTTGTACCCAAGCGCGCAGGCTTCGAGTGAACTGCCTTTGTAGCGGACCCAAACTTTCGATAGAGTGGAGTTCTGGCCCCATTTGTTACCTTTGGTGCCGATACCATTCCACAAGCCTAAGATATTAATTTTGATATTGTGCCAACCTGTGGCGACGGGTACAGGTTCGTTTCCGGCAAAGATAGTGCCAAATTCAACGTTCCCGGTATCAAAGGTATCCTGAACGGCTCCGATATCGAAGTCGTTAAAGGCGTTATAAAATTCAGTGTATTTCGCTTGAATCGCCTTCTTTTCGGCTTCAAAGTCAATAGGGGGTCTTGAGGCAACAACGGGTTCAGTGTCAGTACTCCCCGTTGAGGTACTCTCGGTTGATTCTTCAGTGGTTTCTTCTTCGTCAGCACCACAACCTACAATACCGATACTCACAATACCGACTGCGAAAAGAAAAAGCACAAGCCACGTTAATCTCGATTGCATTTTTTTTAAATTCCTCCTTTAGGTTCATCGCGTAGCCTACAAACCGATGTTGCAAGCCTATAGCATCCAAAATCACACACTACTTTCCAAACTTTGTTGTAGTCCTTTTTTAATACGTACAATAGGTAGAGGAAAATCAATCACCGTGTCGGTAAAAACATATTCATTATGGATGCTGTTTAAAATAAAGTATAACTTTTTTTCAAAAATGTGTCAAGTTAATTTATTTACATTGATACATCTTTTATTTCACTGTCTGCTGATGGCAAATAATCGGCAGATTCGAGTGTCTGGATTACATCAGCAACTTCGATTTTAGACATACATCCATTTTCTCCGAATCGACAGGCTGTTTCCGGGCAAGGTGGACAATCTGTTTTGCGCCGAATTGTCTGACACATCGCACCCACGGGTCTAAAACGGGTTGGGTTCCCCGGTCCGTAGAGTCCTATTGTTGGCGTGCCTACCGCTGCAGCGAGATGCATCGGACCGCTATCGTTGCCGATAAACACATTACTTATATGCAAGATTGATGCCAATTGGGTGAGGGTTGTTTTACCGGCGATATTTTCTGTCTCTGCCCGCATCAACCCTTGAATTTCGGTGATTATCGGGATTTCGTCTTCTACACCGACAAATAGGATTTGTGCACGCTTTCGTGCAATCAGCCAATCTGCGAACTCTGCATACCGCTCAGGTACCCACCTTTTGATTGGCACCGGGGAGCCCGGATGGATAGCAATCACCGGACGCTCTCTGTTAATATGAAGCGAACCCAAGAAATCAGATGCCCATTTTTCATCTTCTCTTGTCACGGAGAAGGTGGTGGTCTGTATCGGTGTCGGGATCCCTGCTTTGTGTAAGACATCAAGGTTTCGCGTCGTTTCGTGTATGCCTGTAAATTGTGGCGCGCCGAATTTGTTTGCAACTTGCAGTGCGGCTCGGTCGAGACGTTTCGGTGTAACCCGCAGCAGCGCGAAGCAGACGGTTCGCCAATCGCTTCGGAGTGCCACCAACAAGTCGTACTTCTGATGACGCAACTGCTTGTAGAGTCGAAACGTCTCTCTTAGTGATGTCGGTGATCCTGTCCGGCAAAAAACGGGTGAATTGTATGTCAGGACCTTATTGACATCGGGGTGTCCCTCTAAAACGACGCGGCTCCATGTGCCGGTCAATGCGTGCAGCTCGGCATCCGGGTACGCTTGACGTAGATTTGAAAACACCGGTGTCGCTAACAAGACATCACCGAGATGGTCGAGCTTGATAACGAGAACCCGTTTCGGTCTGAAATCCTTCGGCAAAGGTGTCCGATAAAAGAACCACTGTACGGCAGCGGAAGCGATTAAAGTGAGAGTTTCGGATATGTTCTGAAACATCTCTTTCAGTTTAGCCGACGCACGGCAATTTGTCAAGAAGTGTTCTGTTCCGCGCAGAGGTATTCAGTTGTCAATCAAAATCCCGTAGATTGGATTGAACGGGAACTTTCCTGTTAACGACAGATTCCAAACGCATTTGCATTCAGCAGATGGGTTCTGCTATACTATTTCCAATCGCTTCTACCTTTTAAACATAGATTGGACTTATGCAATTTATCAAACACTTCTCAGAAATTGATGAAACAGACCTACCTCACGTCGGTGGGAAGGGGTTGAATCTCGGAAAACTGACGAGAGCGGAATTTCGCGTGCCACAAGGATTTTGTGTCACCACAGATGCTTATAGGTTTTCTGTCCAGAATCTATCAGAACAGAACGCGGATGCTATTAAAGCACTTGTGCTGACACCTGAACTCATCACGGAAATCCGAGCAGCACACGAGAAATTGCAAACAGCCACAGTCGCAGTCCGTTCGAGTGCAACGGCAGAAGATTTAGCGGAAGCGAGTTTTGCGGGACAACAAGACACCTTTTTGAATGTAACGTCTGATGGACTTTTAGATGCGCTGAAAGCGTGCTGGGCATCGCTCTGGTCGGAACGGGCTATCGCCTATAGAGAGACACAAGGCATCTCCGATGAAGGATTGGCGATGGCAGTTGTAATCCAAGAGATGTGTGAGGCGGATGTCTCCGGTGTGCTTTTTACAGTGAGTCCTCTTCGGGCGGATGTCGCGATTATTGAGTCGAATTGGGGATTAGGCGAATCGGTTGTTTCTGGTGCAATCACGCCTGATAGTTTCTACGTATCGCGAGAGACAAGCGAGGTCTTAGAAAAGAACATCGCTACAAAGCGCGAGATGGTAACCGATGCGGGTGTCCGTCAAGTGCCAGATGGGCAGCAGGATGTCCCAAGTCTGACAGACGCTCAACTACAGGAGCTCACGCAACTCGGCATGCGGGTTGAAGCCTTTTACGGGCAACCGATGGACATTGAGTGGGCACGCTCGGATAAGCAGTTTGTATTGTTACAGGCACGCCATATTACCACACCCACCGGTTCTAACACATCTTCCACGTCTGTGCCTCCTACCTCTGAAAGTGATAAAGATTCCATTGAAAAGCTGCGTGAAGAAGAAATTCAGGTGTTGGAGACGCTCGCCGAAGCGGACGGAACCGTCTGGTGTCATTACAACCTCGCTGAGGTGCTACCTGCGCCACTGCCGATGACGTGGGCGATTATCAAGGATTTTATGTCGGGTGCCGGTGGGTTAGGACAAGCGTATCGCGGTTTGGGGTTCCATCCGAGTGAAAATGTGGATAGCAACGGTATCCTTGATCTGATTTGTGGACGTGTCTATGTTAATTTGAACCGTGAGGCGGAACTCTATTTCGACGGTTTCCCGTTCGCACACGATTTCAACGCCTTGAAACAGAACCCACAGCAGGCGATGTACGCACAAGCAGAAACCGACATTAAACGTAGCACCGCATCGTTTTGGTTGAAACTACCACGCCATATTATTCGTATGAGCAAAGCAGAGATGCGACTACGACGCATGCGATCGGACTTTGATCGGTTGCTAACAGAAGAGGTATTCCCGACGTTTCAGGCAGAAACTAAAGCGGAACGTGATCTCTCGTACACCGACCTATCGGATCCAGAATTGGTGTCGAAATTTCAGACGTGGCGTGCCAAAACATTGGACGATTTCGCACCGAAGGCACTCACGGCTACACTGCTCGCCGGTTTTTCACTTCAACGGTTAACGGCAGCACTCCAGAAATGTACGAATGAGACAGAGGCAAATGTGCTTGCGAGTCAACTTATTAGCGGTTTGTCGGGTAATCTTACCGTCGAAACCAACGAGAAACTATCGCAGGTCGCAACCGGAGATTTGGCACTTACCGATTTCCTGATAGACTACGGACATCGTGCCGTCGGCGAATTTGAATTGGCAGAACCGAGGTGGCGTGAAGATACGACCTACCTCGAACAGGTCATCGCATCGCTTCAACACAGTACCTCTGAGGCAGATGACCCAAAACATTTTGCGAAACAGGTAGAACTCCGTGCGTCCGCAGAACAGCAGCTCAGCGAACTTCTCGGAAACAAAGCCAGTTTACGGAAACAGATTGAAAGTGAACTCGATTTCACGAGACGTTACATGCCTTTCCGAGAGACCGCAAAATTTTACTTGATGCTCGGTTATGAACAGATTCGACGTGCCTTACTTGAATTGGACAACCGTTATGAACTTGAGGGTGGCATTTTCTATCTGGTACCGGATGAATTAGAACAACTGATTGCTGGTGAAGATGTCGGTGATACTATCGCCACGCGCAGGACTGAGCGGGAACTGATGTTACAAATTGAACTGCCGGATGTCATTTTCAGTGATTCATTGACGCAGATCGGTGCCCCGGTGTCAACTGAGGTAGCAGAGACGTACAGTGGGGTCGGTGTTTCCGCTGGGATTGCACAGGGAAAAGCGTGTGTGCTACTCACCCCGTCGGAGGTGCGTCCATCAGATCGCGGTTATATTCTGGTGTGTCCATCAACGGATCCGGCATGGACACCACTTTTTTTGCACGCAGCGGGACTCGTGATGGAGCGTGGCGGTATCCTATCGCACGGCGCGGTTGTCGCACGCGAGTACGGTGTCCCCGCCGTCGCTAATATTCCGAACGCCACTCGACTTATCGCTGACGGACAGATACTGCAGATTGATGGGAATCAGGGAGTCGTCTCGATTGGCAGTGATGCCCCGTAGTGAGGTGAACGCAGATGTTACTCGATGTCTATTCATATAAACAATCTCAAAAACGCAGGAAAACTCGAAACGCATTTTTTGTATCCTTAGTTCTGCACACTATCGCTATCGGAATTATGAGTTTCAGTTACATCCACTGGTATCGTCCGATGTTGCCTTCGGAGCCACTCGTGTCGGAAGCGATTTCAGTGACGGATTTTCAACGTTTCCATGTCAGCAGTACCCGCAAACGTTCGATGCCAGCGCAGCGTTCTACGCCTGTGCCTACGGAAAATTCGCCTGCTACGAATCAGAACGTTGCGAAACTACAACATTCGGCGCCGCCAACGCTGTCCAGTGCGTCGGTTCCGGTGTTAAGAACAGATGCCCGACTCCCGATGGCAGAGACCACACTCCGTGAACAGAGGATAGAAAAACCGGCATGGAAAACGATCGCGACAGCACAGGCACAAGCCCCTACAATCGCACCGAAACCGAAAACCGTCGAAGGAGAAACTGCGTTAGACGAAACCGCAGCGAATCAGGGACCCGCAGCACCTATCGACAGAGACGCACGGATGGGAGAGGCACTCGAAGGCATCGCGGAGAGCATCGCCGATAGTGAAACCGATGAAGCAGTTGACCTCGTTTTTCTGCTTGACATTAGTGGGAGTATGATAGATAATATCCGTGCAGTCGGTAGACAGTTGAATCGAATGGTAACGGTATTTCAAGAGAAAGGTATTGACTTCACGCTCGGCATCATTATTTTCAGGTATCTTGAGAGTGACACAATTATCCATCCGCAAACGCGAGATACCGAAAAATTCAAACGGTTGCTAACGACGCATGTTGTTGCTGGTATGGGTGATGAACGGGCACACAATGCGATTATAAAAACGATTCGTCGCGTCGATTTCCGTGAAGACGTGAACCGTCGATTCGTACTTGTTACCGATGAAGGTACTAAAGGTTCTTACACGCTATCAGACGTATTAAAGCAGTGCTTTCAGAACAACATCACTATAGATGTTATCGGCATTAATAATTGGACGCATCAAGCGTTAACAACGAAAACCGGAGGACTCTGGTACCCCATCCCAATACAAGAATAGTTTTCAGTTTCCAGTTTTCAGTTTTCAGTTAAGAGGTTTACTTTTAACGGAAACTTAGCCCGTAACGAAGTGGAGGGCGGGTATACGGAAAAGCACTTCAAACTTCCAACCCGCCTAAACGAACCGCAAGGAACATTAAAAAAAACGAACCGCAAGGGAAAATTAAAAATATGAAATGGTCATTGAATACTTATCAGACCTGCCAAGAATGGGAATTAGGAAAGATACTTGACACCGCCGAAGCGACCGGCTATCACGGTGTCGAATTGTTAATGGACTACAAGCAGCAACATGGATTCGAGTGGGATACGCCAAGAGAGGCGTGGGACGGCTTGAAAGCAGAAGTCGATGCGAGTGGCGTTGTCATCTCCTCGCTTACGAGTTGCCAAAATTTCCATTCCGAGAACGCCGCCGAGCGCGAGGAGACCGTCCGCCGTGTTTCGCGCGTTATTGACATGGCGGAATTTATGGGATGCGATCATGTTCGCGTGCTCGGGGACCGGTATTCGGAAGATAATCGCGATGCAGTCGTCGGGTACGTCACAGACGGATTGAAGGCTCTCGGCACTTATGCCGGTGAGAAAGATATTACCGTCTCTATCGAGATGCACGGCTCTTTCACGGATCCCGATTCGGCGATGGAAGTGATTGAAGGTGTGAATCTCGGAAACGTCGGTTTCGTTTTCAATTCACAATTTGTAGGATGCGATGCTGGCAGTATTGAACCGCTCTTTTCGCGCGTCGCTCCGCACATTACCGCAGTGCATACGCACCGGATTGAAGAACCGGCAACGTTTGAACTCTACCGACAGATGTTCCAATGGCTCGATCGCATCGGTTTCTCAGGCTACATCTCCAACGAATGCGCTTATACGGGACCTGACCCTGAAAAGGTGCTTGCCCTCTACGTCGGACTTTTCAAAGCGTTTGTGTAAAGATGGATATACCGCAGTTAGCACATCTCTACAGACGGGTGGCGATTCCAGATGCTTTCCTGAACGAAACAGCGGGAAAGGCGTGGGGTGGCGATATCCGCATCGGTGATTTGACAGGCGACGGCACTGCCGATCTTCTGGTGTATAAATCAATCGGAGGTATCCACCCGTGCTTCATCGGCGCGTTCACATTAGAAGGTGAACCGCTCTGGTCCATCGGTGATAAGCACCTCGAAATCAGGGATGCCGATGCCAAGGATACCTACCTGACAACGCTTTCGCCCGACCGTCCCGGTCCCGTCGCTATCTATGACATTGACGCGGACGGACAGTCGGAGGTCATCTGTTTCTGGATAGATACGGATGTCTCAGCGGCGAGTAAATGGGACCTGTCTGCGATCCGCTTGATGATTTTGGACGGTGCGACGGGTGCCATCAAACGGAGTGCCGCGCCAGATGCGTTGCGTCTCTGCGATGCATACGCTGAAGGTGAACAGCACATCCCGAACTATGTCCATCAGCGGTTGATGATCGCTAACCTCTCTGGGAACGCACAGCCACAGGATTTCGTCGTCAAGGTCGGTGTGAACGTGTTAGCGTTTAACCACGAGTTGGAACTGCTCTGGCAATATACCGATGAATGGTTCCGTTATCCGAAGCATTCCGCGTATATTCCGGCAGTCGGCGATTTTAATGGTGACGGACTTGATGAAGTCAACGGCGGTAATTTCGGGCTTGCCGCGGATGGGACAGTACTATGGAATCGCTTCTTCGGCGACAACATGGACTCAGTTTTAGTTTCCGAATGGAACGGTAATAAACGCGCTATCCTCTCCGGTGGTGGACAGGTGGTTGATGCCGAAGGCACCCCAATTCTTTCGCTCGGTTTTGATGTCGTCCCGCACGGACAAGAAATCCGGTGTGGTAAACTACTCTCGGATCCGTCCGAAGATGCCTTGGTTATTCGTTATAACGGACATCACCCGGATCTAATGGTCGTAGACAAAGACGGGCAGATCAGAAACCGATTCCGTGCCGATGAGACACCAAACAACACCGGGTTGGAGATTATCCGTTGGCATGGAGCAGAGGCTCCCGAACTGATTTATAGTCCTGCTGCGCTTTACGACGGCACCGGGGATAGAGTGGTAACGTTTCCTGAACTTCCGCCGCCAACAGGTGGCAAAATGGGGTGGTATCACTGCTTTCCTGCGGATGTCTGTGGGGACGCACGCGAGGAAGTTGTGCTCTACGATCCTTATAGCGACGCGGTCTATATTTACACGCCATCGCCTTTTGAACCGGACCTTTTTGATAAGTATCAGCACACCGAGAGACAGTATAATACACGGTTAATGGATTAAAGAAGGGGTTATAAGTTATAAGTGGTAGGATAAGTTAAGAGGTTTAGGGATTCCCAACGCTTCTTTCTTATAACTTATAACTTATAACTGTTAACTTATAACCATAAAGAATGGAAACCAACGTGGTCAATAAATTTCTGCTTATCTCAATTGATTGTTGGCGGTATGATGCGCTCGGTCAGACGAATTCGCTTCTCAATACGCCGAAATTCGATCTACTGACGCAGGATTTTTCGCTCGCTGAGAAGTTTTTCGTGTCAGCACCCGCGACCCGCCCGTCCCATACCTCCTATTTTACGGGACTCTATCCGTTTGAACACGGGGTCTATGGACAGACCTACCTGAAAATGTTTGAAGGGATCCCGAACCTGTTCCAGATATTTAGTGATGCCGGGTATCATATCACGGGACGTTCCGAACGTCCGGAGGTGTTCCGTTTCCTCGACTTTGAGCCGTTCATTACGTCGATTGATCCGAACGCGAAAGCGCAACACCTCGGTTCGCTTGAGGATCTGATGCAGCACCTGAAGCAGCCTTCGGATGTACCGCAGTTCTGTTTCTTGCATTTTTGGTACACACACGGCGGTTACGGTATGAGCGGAATTCCGGGCGCGCCGAGCCTCAAATGGCTCGTTGATAACGGTCGGACAGATGAGGCGTTGCGTTTCTACTACGCAGCGGCGACGCATATCCTCGAATTTAAACTCGTTGAAATCCTGAAGCAACTCAAACTTCCAGAGTGGGCAGTTTTCATCTTCGGAGACCACGGTGAGGGTATCTGTGAAGAACTTATCGATCACGGCAGCACACTCAATCAGAACGTATTGCACGTGCCGTTATTGGCGCGTATCCCGGGTGTGTCAAACCTTGCGTTTCCGAAACCACCAATTTCAGCGATTGATCTGTTCCCGACCATTCTGAACCTCGCAGGCATTGATGTCGATTATCACGGATACGGACAGGACCTGCTATCTCCATCAAAGTTTGATGAAAACCGTTTGGTGTTGTCGGAGTTGGATAGTCTCTACGGCATCGGGTTCCTGAGTAAAAACAATCTGGAGATGCCGCACCATCGCGTGACCTCTCGGACAACGGTCGATAACGAAGAGATTAACAGGTATTCGGAAGGCGTTCGGCTCTGGTCATTGACCGACGGTGAACATCTCTATCGTGAAGACGAAGAGACGGGTGAGTTCGTGTATCGGCATGTGCTAAGCGGCGAAGACCTCACCTGCGAGGACCCTGACCGCTTCCGAGACGCTTACGACGAAATCTTGATGAATTCCAATTACCAACATCTGCAATCGCAGGAATCCACGACTGAAGAGACAAAGATTTTAGAGGGTAAGTTGCGGAACTTGGGATATATTGAGTGAATTGGCTGTCAGCCATCGGAAACCTTCAGCAATCAGAGGTCAGCGTCTGCATTATAGTAAAGCCCACAATTAATTAGACATTCAAAGATTGGCGGGGTTACAAACCCTGAAGAAACACCCCAGCAAAAACCCTGCAATGAAGGAGATTTTGTGTTTTCTAAAGTGTCCGTCTATCTTCGGACTTTACTATTAATGGCTTGCTTCGCCGTTTTTATTTTTGCTGGATGTGCTGCAAAATCGCATCAGGAAGGAACTGTCACCCTCACCGATATTGTCAACGATGTTGAAGCACACGGGGTCAATTCAAAATACAAAGGACAGAAGGTTACGATTGCCGCTGCTGGCAGAATTTATCCGAGTGCTGCTGGAACCCCGCCAAGGTTAGAACTGTTTACGCATCACGAGAGCGTCTATTTTTTTATCACCGACTCCGACGCTAAGTTTGCGAGCAATCACTACTATTCAAGCTACATGCAGAGTGATCTGGCACACATCCGAGGGCATACGACCTACACCTTCACACTCCTCATCAAAGACATTACCGCAGACACAACCGCACACGGAGATCGTTTTTTCATTGTTTGGGGGGATGTACCCGAACACACAGCAAAAGCGGATATTGAAGTTATTGACACGACACTCGAACAGATTGTGACGGGTGGTCAGAGGTATGTCGGGCAAACAGTGCGGCTTCAAGCGACTGTTTCACTCGATAGGCTAAATGCGCTGCTGGGAATTCAAGATGACGTGGACCCGGAATTGGTAAAAGATTATTCCGGTGCGATGACGCTTGCCACAAACAATCGGAATGTGACATTTTGGATTGTAGATGATGCCGCAGGAGATGGTCTCTTTCCGCCTAATCTTCAGAAATATAAGAACCATCAGACGTATCCGTTCACACTCTACATTGAAAGAATCGTGAGAGATGCGAGACAGGTCGAGATCACTTCGGGCATTGCCGACGATTAATGCAACGTTTATTAAGAGAAAAAACACTTTCACTGTCAGATTAAAAAAAGAGAACCACCAGTTTGATAACCAGCGGTTCCCTTGCTTATCTTCTTCTCTTGCTTCTTATCAACGACATATATCCGTCATGGTCTCCTATCCAAAACCAGACTAAGCCTTCCTCGCCTTCAAATGCCAAGGTTCGATAATTCTCACTAACCTTTGCTCTCCACCATTCGCCAACCTTCTCAAGTTCAAGAGAAGGGTGACTTGAATTTTCTTTCAGTAAATTAAATTTCCTGTCTGCAAGCTTTTGAATAGCGGGTGGAAGTTTGTGATAACAATCCCAAAACCCAGAGGTGGTCTTATAGATCGGTTAACCTCCCAGCCTGAATATCTTCAAGTATCTCCTCGCGAAGGTGGTCAAGTTTCCCAGCTTTTATATCTTCGTCGATTTGCCTATCCCAAGCGTCCGAGCGAGCCTTTAAGACTTTATAAAGATTGTCTTTTAGTGTTGTTAACAGTGCTTTCTCGGTCGTTCCATGACATTCATCAACCTCTGGAACATCCGGAATCTGTCCACTCCATCCAGTAGACGTTCTTGTCACATAAGCGGTGTAGGTTTCCTCAAACCGAGGATCCTCTATTTTGACTGATACGATAAGTGTCATATTGTTATCCTTGTCACGACGTAAAGTTTTTTTTAGGCTGGTTTCTCGGTTTTACTGTTCAAAACGCTACAGCCCAGCGAAATAGTCCTATCGTCATTGCATTAAATTATAATATACAACAATTTTTACACCAAAGTCAACCTTTTTGTTTATTTTTTCTACAGAAATCCCGATTAGATATTTCAGAATAGGACAAGGATAGCGAGATGATGTTGCATTACTATTCTCCGAGTTTATTTACAGGAAAGACACTTTCACTGTCAGGTTTGAATGGGTTGTTGTTCACCAACGGGATGTTCCCTATTTTCTTTTCAACAAGCCTCCAATCGCCTGTTTTCCAGTGTTTTTCGTAGGCATAGATGACATTGAGACCTTCAAATTCCAGCCAGACATACTTCGCCTGCGGATGAATCTCGTCGTCTATAAGGGCAACTGCGTGTTCGTGGTTTTCTGACCAGATAAGGCATTGCTGTTTCGGTTCTCGTGCCTCTCCGTGCGGTGGTGTGGATAATAGATCCCGATACTTCATTACCTACCCTACAGCTCATGAATCGTTGCCCCAAGCGTTTCTGTATCCACGACAGCGACCGTTGCCTTCCCTGTCGTCCATCCACCTGTTTCGCCAGGATTAATCAATAGGGATTTTCCCTTTTGGATGTCTATCTTGTGGGTGTGTCCATAGACGACGATGTCGTAATCGCCGCTTTTGGCAATCGGCATAGCGAGTTCGGGGTAGTGCATCACGGCGATGTTCCTGTCTCCAAGCGACACACTCGCGAGGTTAGGGTGTACCTCGCCACCGATGGCTTCAAACCGTTTCGCAACGACGATGCGTTCGCCGTCATTGTTTCCGAATACGCCGACAACGCGGCAGTTCAAGTCTCCTAACGGATCGATAGCAAACGGCGCGATAAAATCGCCAGCATGGACGACGAGATCCACACCGAGTTCGTTAAAAAGTGCGACAGCGCGCTTGACATTTGGGATGTTGTCGTGGCTGTCAGACATAACACCAAGTTTCATAATTTTAATGTTCCTTGCGGTTAGACGACGTGGTTTGTGTTTTGACGGTTTCCGCTCAAGACCGTCCTCCACTTCGTTTCGGACTACGGTTTCGTTGTTTTTAATATTCCTTGCGGTTAGACGACGTGGTTTGTGTTTTGACGGTTTCCGCTCAAGACCGTCCTCCACTTCGTTTCGGACTACGGTTTTGTTACTATTTCATTTAGGCGATTACTGAAACAGGGAGCCTATGGATAACATTACCAAGATAGCCTTTCGGGTTCCAGGGTTGTGTGAAAGGCTGCGCGGCACCTGTCTCGTCATAAGCACGTGCCCATATTTCATAATAGCCCCTGTTTACGAAAGTAAGTTCGGTTTCCCAATGGTACCAAGCATACTTGTTTGACGGTGGCATCAATCGGGTCTCTTGCCACTGAAGACCGAAATCTGTGGAGACCATAACCTTATCAATCTGGTTTTCACCTGCCCATGCGTGTCCTCGAACCTTTATAGGCGTGCCAGTGCTGGATTCCAGAGACGATTGCGGCTGGGTAATCAAGGATTTAACCTGCCAAGCGGTCGCGATACGCATATCCTCAACGGGTGGCGTATCTCCGGGTGCTATCGGATAGGCGGGGATGCGATAGGAGTAACCACTCATCTTTTCGGAATCGTGAACCTGATCTCTCACCCAAATACGATTAAGCCATTTTTGCATTGAACTGCCGATCCATCCGGGGACAAGCAATCTTGCAGGGAACCCGTGGGCTGCTGGTAACACCTCGCCGTTCATCTTCAAAGCGATAAGCGTGTGTTCGTCCATCGCTTTTTCAATCGGGATGCCGCGTGAAAAGGGTTCACTGCCATCATTCGGTAAATCTTCGCCGTAGTTTCCGGTATAGACAGCACTCGGTTTCACACCCGCGGCTTGTAAGACATCGCGCAAGCGGACACCTGTCCATTCACTACAAGCGACGGCACCACGTTGCCACGGGGTTCCGCTAACCTCCGGTTCAAATAGGCTTCTCCCGTTCCCCGCACATTCCAATACGACTTCCATAGTGACTTGTGGAAAACGTGCCAAATCGTCCATTGAGAGTGCCAATTCTTTATGGACTTCACCGTCTATGACCAATTTCCAGTCCCGGAGGTCCCTGTTTATCGCCCGCTCTGGGATGCCGCTGTTATTACGGACAAAGTGCCGTTCTGTGGGAGTAACATCGTCGTTGAGGAGGTGCGGCGCGAATTCACCGTTAAAGGGGATTTCCGAATGAACGAGCATATCGGACTTCGGGAGTCCCGCTGCCTGTGGGTCTTCCAAAACGATAGGCGTGAGTCCTCTATCTAATAAGCCTCGATCAACGGCTTCGCAACCTGCGCCAAACATGCCGAGACTCGCGAGCAGCACCGTTTTGCCTACCTTAGCAAGAAAATCCCGCCTTGTTGCGTCAGGCACAGTTTCAAATCTATCTATAAAACTGGGGTTGTGCCCTATTTTTTTCATGATTGGGGTTTTATGAAAAAGAGACAGACTTTCCCCTACCACAAAAGCAGCGGGATTCCAGCCCGAAGGTAGGGGCGAGGTAACCTCGCCCTCTACATCTAATCATCGTCGCGTTCGCTCAGCAACTCGCCGCGTGCAAGACGTTCCGCATTCTCGGTAGACCACAGAATGTTCTTCATCAGTTTCTGTGCCGTGATGTAACGCGTCGCTGCCAATAGATGCATCCGTTGTTCTTCAAAATCGTCCGTCAGATCGTAATGTCGGAAGGCGACTTCGAGGACCTGGAACATGTGGAGTTCTGCGTCTTCACGGAGCAGGATATGCGCGAGCATCCGTTTCAATGCCTCAACATCATGTCCCTCTTCGAGATACTGGTTCACCAGAATCTCCGCCTCGTAGACTTTTTGGAAGTCGGCGAACTCTTGGATCCGATCCAACATTTTGGCAGGAGAGGCGTACGTTTCATCGAGGCGTTGTCCGGGTCTCGGGATACGGGC
The DNA here is from genome assembly GCA_012270865.1 of Candidatus Poribacteria bacterium. Lineage (GTDB taxonomy): Bacteria > Poribacteria > WGA-4E > WGA-4E > WGA-3G > WGA-3G. Next base: position 78,549 of record JAAXHL010000056.1, read on the forward strand.
AGCAGGCATGTTCAACCAGCGTAGATATGCTAAGTAGACGACACCGTGGAAAATACCACGTAGCAGGTTCGCACTCGGTGCATACTGGAACGCGCGATACAAGGCATGTGCATAAGAATAGATGTTCGCGACATCGTGCCAGTCACCTTCGTTTTTCAGATGGAACCGAGCCGTCCGGACCGCGGAAGCATACGTCATCGCACGACAGATGTCGGTCAGCTTGACCCCTTTGCGAATCTGCTTCTCAACCTCCACAACAGTCGGTTCAAACTCGTCGGCGAGCAGCGTCTGGGCAAACGCAGAAATATCGAGTTCCGCGTCGTTCGCTTGGTTGTCTTCCCACATACTATCAAGTCTCTTAAAGATAGGTTCTAAGACCGGTACAGCGTCAGCCCACCGAGAGGTCTCCTCATGCCGCGTCCTACCGACGAGATCGACAACAATGGGACGCAAAATCTCGTGCGAGCCTTCCCAATCGACGTAATCCAACGCCTCGAACATTTTATTCGCAAAATCAAGGGCATGTCCATCGCCGGTAAAGTAATAGTCTGTCGCTGCTGTGTATATGAAGTCTGCGAGGACCGATTTATCGTAGTCTCGGTCATTCAACGTTAGCAAAATACGTTCCGCTGCGCCGCCGTGGCGTTTATCAATAAAATAACGGAACCATCGCATCAGCGTTTCGAGGTTGTGTTCCTCGTTGACTTTCGGGAAGGGTGCGCGATAAGGGCGCGCGCTTCCGCTTGTTCTACGGCTGATTTGGCTGAGTCCGTGTACGAGAAACAGGTTATGGTCATCTGGATCAACGTCGTCCCATAGGTTCGCCGCGAGCGTGAGGATAGCGACACCTGACGACCAGCCATCGCTACTTTTATGTGCGCCGTAGTGGAGTCCTTGTTGAATAATCTCCGCAGGTGCAGCACCTGCATCCCGAAGTGCTGTGACGGCTTTCGCGATAAAGAAAGTACTGCGATCCTTGAGACCACGCTCAAGTGCACGCTTGCCGTTTGCGATGACACGCTGTTTCGCTGCCTCGCGTTCGCCTTTCGCTAACCCGACGTACAGGTAACCGTCTTCCCGAGCTTCAACAGGAAACGCCTTCAGGTCATCGCCGGAAGCTAAGAAACATGCCCCCGATTTGAGGTCAAATTCCCAGTGGTGCCAATGGCATATTAGCACACCGTCGCGGACACTCCCTTTGGACATCGGGTACCCCATGTGCGGGCAACGGTTGTCAACGGCATAGAATTGGTCGCCCGTCCTGAAAACAGCGAGATGTGTGCCGTTGACATGGAACGGTTTGCCTTCAAGTTCTTCAAAATCTTCAGCCGGGCAGAGTTGGTGATAAACAAGTTCGGTTTCTTCTATCGTAGGTAATGGTGGTGCTTCAACGTGGATGGAACCGATACCGGTTTCTTCAAGCGCAGTCGTTGGCGTTTGCACAGTCTTTTCCTCCTATTCAAGATTTTTTTGTTTCTGATTTTTGGGTAACAAACATTTCGCGCTTACTATATCAATAGTATATTCTACTTTCAAAAAAATGTAAAGGAAAAAGAGATTATTCAAGATGGCGGATCTAAAAGTCTTGAGGGGTTGACAGGGAATTGGAATCCACACCGCTCAACTATCAATTCAAGCGTACTTGCAATCCATTTGTCAGCGTGTGGTGATACAATTACCTCGCTATTTTCACCAATTAGTGCTTTAACATTGATTTTAAGGGGTGTGCCGTATTCATAAGGATCGCCATGCAAAAATGGTTCAACATCAATAATCGCACGCACTTCATGTTCGTATTCAAAAGGTGTTCTCTTATAAAAATAAGGGGAATATACCAAACTCGCTATTGATGGATTTTCAGGTATCTCAATTTGATTGTGATTCTCAATGTACTCTATTTGACCGATAAATACATTCGGTTCATCCGGCAAACCATTTTTCAAATTCTCCAGAGTTGTTTTAATTGCTATACCGCTATTGCGTAGGTGATATTTGTCCCACATTCCCATTGATTCTTTATCACCTTGATGCCAACAATTGCACATGACGTATGGGCGAAAAATATTTGGATCAATATGAATACCTGCGGATTCGTAAGACACTTTTATTGATTCCGGGATATACCCTTCAAACTTGTCATCATACTGATCAGCTCTTGAAAAAAACAGAGATTCCGTTCCTAAAATATTGGCAAACTTCTCAAAACTCATGTACCGCCATACAATATCTGTATCTTTGGGATGTGTGATGCCTTTCAGTTCTTTAGACATAAAGTTCTTCTTTCAAAATGAATATGCCAGTTTGTTATCCTTCGCAATATAGAATTGTTCGCAAAAAATGCCATGGGCTTTCAACGTTCCGACCAATACTTCTTGCATTTGGTTGTTCTTGAGCGTGCAAAACCGTGTCAGTTCCAACTCCGACCAAAATCGCTGGTGGATAATTGGCTCTCTGACGATTTCCGCTTACTTTCCCTGAAAATCTCTGAAGGCATTACGGGTTTTCATGGCTATAGATTCAATGGTTCCGAGATCAAGAGTTAGCATATCAGTCTCTTCCGAATCAGTCCTAACATTTTTTAACATTATGGCATAGATGAACTTATGAGATCTGAACCAGTCATCTATATTATCCATATCAGGAATTTCAGTTTCTACCACTCTCATTCTCACCATGTATTCATCAAGCGTCATAGGCAGATCCGTCAGTAATGTAGAATGATAGTGTATGGATTCGATATCTACTAATGACCAGTCTATACCAAAGCCTTTTGATTCTTCTTTCAAAAGTTCTTTGAATTTTTCCTGAAAATTGACGTTCATGATGACCTCCGTATATAGTTAAACACCGGTTCTATTTCTATCTGGATTTTCCAGTTCTTTTATTCTGAAGATCGGAGAGTGGCAGAGGTACCGTGCCGTATACTTTACAGCACTGCCCAAGCTGCTTCAGATAGTCTATCATATAAGTGAAAGAAATGCAAGGGTGAAAAAAGAGCAGTTTTCACTGATTAAGTCTTTTCAATTCCTTTTCAAGGTCGCACCGAGACTGCTTTCCGCCGTGGATACTCGGTTCAGCAGATAACAATTCGCGGAGGCGGTGGACAGCGTTGTGGGCATCTTCGGTTGTGATGTTCAACACCTCAGTTAGCAAAAGGCGATCCAGTTCGTGACGGACCGGGTCGCGATCTATCTCATTGAAGGGTAGCATCCGTTGGTGCTTCAAGGTATGAAAGATACGTTCAGCGTTCGCCAATGCTTCATCGGATAGACAACGGACATCCAATGTAGGCATTTGGAGTAAGGCGGTTCTTGAACTTACACCTCTCCCCGGTTGTTGTTTTCCACTGTGGGCCCAGTGGAGCAGGAGTCCTAACGTTGAGTTGCCCCAGAGCGTCCATACATAATCGTAAACCGGCTTTTTTAACACAACGTTGGGCAACGAATTTATCCCCAGAGCAGATTTCTCTGTGAAAAGGACCCCAAGAGAGTTGGCGTTAAACCTTAGCATCGTGTTGAAATGCACGCGTCCATTAAGTGTGAGTATCTTCTGTGCTTTATTGTGGCGGTTAGGACGCGTGATGAGATGGCAATCGGGTTCAACGACCATTGCCCGTTGCACAGGGGCATTTACATGCCACAATCCTGGATAGAGATCGGTGTCTATGTAACTTTTTTCTACGTCAAACGCGCCTCGCTCCCCTTTTTCATGAATATCGCGATGGCTTGCGCCAACCTCCGCAATATCACTAACGAGACAAACAGGGATTTCTAATGGCGATACCTGTGTTGGCAACCAAATTTCACCATTTGCCAAACGATACGCGGATTGGATTAACGCCATCTCCTTGATACGGACAGCCTCCCATGCCCTATCTATCCATAGCGGACAATTGAGTACGTATCCAAGAATCTCATCACCGACTTTGAGCGGATTACCACCGCTCGGTTCATCTTCTAATCGCCGGATGTTATCAAGCCTATGAGTGGTATTGACTATCTCAAGTGCTTCCAGTACACTTCGGGGACGGTGGTTTAGGGATATAAACGTGCCTCTACCAGTGCTACCAGTTTTCTTTTCTTTAGTCGCTACAACCATGCACTCTGCCATACTCGTATCCGCAGAGAACGCGCAGCTTTCACCTTTGGCATCTGCGATGCTAATCACAACAACGTCATGGTATTCAGTTGCCCACATATTCCGTACTTTCCGCCAGTCCGAGGTTGTGAGACAGGTCACAGGTAAGATAAACCCCATTTTACTCTTTCCATTTTCCTTCAGCATTTTGTCTGCAAGGTCAACAAAATCCGAAGCGAGGCCAGCATTGCCATCGCCAACCCGCCAATCTTTTTGTCCGCGTGCACGCCGCATCATCTGTTCTTCTTCTTTGTCCCTGCCACTTCCTTTGAATACGGCTTTCGGGGTACCACTGCTTGCATCGGAATCCGGTCTCGTAAACGGCGGATTTAGGACGACAATATCAAATTCGTTGTGTCGGAACTCCTGTTGTGTCATCACCGTCGTGTCATCTGCACCGCCGACCTGTTGAACTGCCGTACTCATCAGCGGGAGCGGAAGCGTGCCTTGCGGAACATCAAACAGGTCAAGCGCACCGAGGGCGTAACTTCCATCTTGCTGTCTACCGTAGGGCATTGTGTGGATTCGGGTATTGCCGATTTTCAGGTCTGGATAAATACTTGTCAGGAGGGAAGCGGTGAGATGACTGGCGTTTGGCATAACGTCGCATCCGACAAGGTTTTTCTCTATCATCCGCGTGTGAATGCGGCTGCCTTTACCGCCGGCGTGTTCGTGCAGTTCGAGGATACGTTGGTATGCCCCATTGAGAAGTGAGCCTGTTCCGCATGCGAAATCTGCTACCTTCAATTCGCTCACATTCTCCTGCGTTTTCGGGAGGACTAACGCCGATAGCAAGGCAACAGATTCAAGACGAGTGTAGTTCGCCTTGACATATTTCCGATCAACGATAAGCCGTTGAAAAACGGTTCCGGCGAGTTCATGGATTTGTGTCAGCCTCTGGTCGACGAGTTCCTTCGCGGTATCGCAGAGCGTTGCCAGAATCCTATCAACGAGTTCATCATCGGTCGCGATTGCGTCTATAATTCGTTTGGCAACATGGAAAATCGGGCGGTAGTTAACCTTGAGAATGATGTCCCAACCGGCTATGACCTGCTCGTAACGAAGGCGTTTTGCATTGTCAGAGAGCATCCGTTTAAGGGACATAACCCTTTCCATCTCAGGTTTCCCCGCGAGAACACTCTGGAATACGAATGCATTCGTAACGATGAGCATCGCCATCCGTGAGGTCTGTTCACCAGCCTTTTGGAACAGAACCGTTTCGATTTCTGCGCCGATACTTAGACGTTCTTGAATCGCTGCTTCAAGCTGCTGCGCGGCGGTTTCTATCCGTTTTTCCAATAAATCGGCGGCGGCATCTATTTCAGAAATCGGCGTTGCTCTGACGCGAATAGCGGTTGCGATGTCGGCGACACTGCCACTTAACCAACCGTTTTGCGGGAAAGATTCCGGGACTGCCTCGGTGCCAGGCTCTGATTCGACGATGAATAGAACCGGATCGGGTTCCGCTTCGCTTTCTGATTCGGGTTTATTGAGAAGAATATAGGCGATGTCCTCTGCATGCCGCATCTCTGCCTCAATCTTATCCTGTGGCATCGTCCTAAATCGGACAGGCATGCGAACGCGTAGAACATTCTCAATGGTATTGTAAGTAAGACCGGTAAAGACACTCGGATCGAGGAGCATTCCGAAATGTGCTTCTGCCTGTATTTTACCAGTAAAGTTCGGCGTGTCAGCATCAACCTTCACCTCAATGACGACAGGGTTGCGTCCTTTTTCAGTAACAATCACATCCGGTTTTTGTGTGGCGTTGAGGAACGGTCTGGTAATCTGTTCGTTGACGCTCCAGGCATCCCGCATGTGGCGTAGAACATTTACAAACGCACTGGTGATGGTGTTTTCGCTGTTTGCCATAACTGCTTACGTTTGCCTTTTGTCAGAATTAGAATTTACGCGATTATCAGATTTTCAGGATTAGGTGCAGTAAATGAACACCTCGTAACCGAAGCCTCCTAAGAATCCGAGTTAATTCATGATACATACAATAAACACATAGGCACAACCTAACAGGTTATGCTACAACAATAATCCATAGGTGTCAATTTAAGAAAAATAAACGTCGCAGGCACCAGAAAAGTAGGGTTTTTGCTTAGGTGGTTCTTCACTGTTTGAAACTGCGCCGGAACCTACACGAGGTATCATCGCATTGTAGGTTGGGTTGAACGGATGCCACCAAAAACGTCAAAATCACAAAAAAACGCAACCTTCTCCACGGATGCCGCATTTACCAGAAACCGAGTGAAACCCAACGCTTTGATTTAAAACTTCCGAGGGACTGAGCGTGTAAAGTTGGGTTTCACTACATTCTTGAATAGATAGGGCAGCCTATTGACTTTCAGGTGTTTTTGGTCTATCAACATCCAATTTCTCAACGTCGTTCAACCCAACCTACGGGACTGAAGAGGTTTTTGAAGTCTTCAATATTTCTGCGTAGGATCCGGTTCGGTTCCAAACCGAACCTACCGGGCATGGGTCTCAAGTCGGAAGTTTTCTAAAATTGACCCTTATAGTTATGCTACAACGATAATCTATGCAAACAATGCTGCATCAGGTTCGCCGTGGTAAAGCACAACGCGATACTGCAAGTTCAAGGTCTCATCGGGGGCGAGACGGAACGGCTCATAGTAGACCGGCGATGGATGGATTAGGCAGTAGTTCTCGCGGTTGCGGACCCACCACGTCGTCGGATAGCGCGGGTTATCAGCGCGATCAACAATCGCAACGCCGTAGGTTTCGTTGTCAGTCGGGTGTTGCGTCGTGAAACTGCACCACCGGCTCTGTTGTCCGAAGATGTCCATCGGTTCGGTGCGTCCATCGGCATCTAACAGGTTGCCCGGTGTGATGCTATTGTCGAATCGAATTGCCATCCCACTGTAGAATCTGCCGTCTGCGCCGGGTTCGCCGCGCCGTAAGTCCAAAACGACCTCGCGATCGTTCGGCTGAAGCGTCAGCGATACGGAAATCTGCATCGCGTCTGCTGTCGGTGGATGGACGGTTATCTCTCGCTGCTCGGTGAGATGTGTTGTGCCTTGCCAATCGATCCACGCGTTCTCGGTTGTTAGACGTGCGCTGTCGGCATCCGCATTTTGCGCGACAATCCGTTGGTGGACGATCTTACCGAAGCCTGTCGGATCGCTACCGGGGGCGGGTTGTTCCCAAAAGTTGACTTCATTGACCTTTTTCCAAGCGACCCACAAGCCTTGATGATGCACGTGATCGCCGGGTTCGTTCATCGTGAGCGGCGGCGCGCCGGGGAGGTTCAACGGGTGACAGAACGGACGGTTGCCATCTTCGGGGAAGTGGTAACCTAAGACCTGTTGTTCGTTCCAAGCGACGGTCAGACTGTGTTGTGTTTGTGATAGTGAAAACATATTTTTATCCGTAATGTTGCTGGTTTCATATTTCCCAACGAATTATAGGTTTTGCTCTGCCTGATAACCGTGTTCTGCAAGCGCATTAGATACGGATGTCCAGACAGCGCGTGCTTGTTCAACCGCCTCGGATGCGTCCGCGATCGTGGCTTCCGGCATGTCACTTGGATATCGGGCTTCAGCTGCCCATTCTGTTAGAGATGCTAAATCTGAATGTGCAGCTTTGAGTTGCCAACTCTCAGGGACCAAATTCCGCAGAACATTCAAGTCATGCGTTCTCGGAAAATCAATCTCTAAGAAGATTAATACCGCCTTGAGTGCCTTTTCAGCAGATTGTTGCGCGTACCAACAGGATTGGCGAGGCGGCAAGTGTGGTTGCTCTAAAAGGGTTTCAGCCGTTACCAAGTCTTCTTCGGCATAACGGAGCCATCGGGCGGTGTCTGGGAGTCGGTCAGTCGCTTGCATAAAGGACGTGTCCTTCTTGTTGGGCATACCGCAGCACGGAGCCGATCCGCGTTCGGTGACGTTCAAGTTCTTCGGTCGTTGAGACAAGGATGTCCTTCGCTACAGGCATATCAGCCAAGGCGACTCGGATGTCAATGGCAGTCTTCCGTTTATCTGTGAGTTCTGCGAAAACCACGAGCAGATCTATATCGCTATCTCGATCCGCGTCCTCTCGTGCCTGTGAACCGAAGAGGATAATCTGTAGCGGGTCAAACTCACGCACAATGCGCTCTGTCATGATTGAGATAAATTCGTTATTCATTTTCCTTCTCAGCTAAGGTAGGCGTTGACGACTTCGCGTTCGAGTGCTAAGCCTTCCCATTCGTCGTCGCCGGGTCCGTCGTAGATGAGGGTGTGCGGTCCAGCGAAACCGGCTTCCTGTGTCAACTCAAGGCATTGCACGTAATCTGTCTTGTCCATCTTACGCGGTGCGGCGAAATGTGCTTTGGTATGACACGATTCTGCTAACGGCGCAATCGCTGCGAGGTCTTCGTATTTCCTATCGCCACGCCAGTTACCGAAGTCGAGACAGAGTCCCACTTTACCGTCCAATCCACCTAAAATCGTGTTGACGTTTTCGGGGGTAGAGAGGATGGAGAACCAGTTTTCGCTCATCAAGCGGATGCCTGCGGTCTCAGCGCGTTCAGCGAGTTGTGCGAGGACATCTCGACTCTGTGCTATCGTCTCCGAAGACGGATCGGCTTTGCCACCGATGACGCGTGCGCATTTCGCACCGAGTTCGCCAGCAATGTCAATCCACTTTTCGATCCACGCGATGTCGCGTTCCGCATCGGACGGGTGCGTGATGTCACCATCGTCAATTAGCACAGAAAAGAGTTCAACGTCAGCATCCGTAAGTGCAGTGCGGAGTTCCGCAAGATAAGACTGCTCAACAGACGGCAGATGGAAATGGCAAATCTCTAAGGTGTGGATGCCGAATTCGGCAATCCGTGCCGGTAATTCTAAGAGTGAAGTGGGTCCGTTATTGTGGGTTTCTGTCGGGATTTGCATACCGTGCGCGGGTCCGGTGAATCCGGGTTTCCCGAGCTGCCGATGCAAACTCCACGTTGAAACTGAGAGACGCGGTGTTGACATAGTTTTACTTCTCCAAAATTGCGATTAAGAGATCGCTAAAGGTGATGCTCACCGAACAACAGTTTGAAATACGTATCTAATCCAGAGGCTGTCTGTTGCTCCGCCATCGGTTTTATCTGAAAATGCTTTTTCAGGAACGGGTGATGTCTAACGGTATCGCTGATGAAAGCAGGTTTATATTGCCTGAACAAGTTATCATCTATAAGCACATCGCAATTCCCGAAATAGAAAGGGAGTCTATGCAGGTTTCTTTTGAACACATCTATGTATGCATAGTAATCCAATTTTTGTTTTTCAATGACGATCGTGTTCGCGCTGTAGTTTTCAACAAAAGTGCGGTTTCTCTTTAGTGCGTTGATGTCTCGCAGTGTCCAAAAAAAGAGCGGATCATCTTTTTTGGGATGATGGGTGTCTCCCTCCGTCGAAGAAAACAAGGAATAACCAGATGTCGGTCGCTTCTTCGGATATTTATCGACGTAACCGGCAATATAATCGAAATCACTGAGACAAAAGCCGTTTTTACCGTCTATACGAAAACGAAAAGAACGGATAAAATTGTACGTCATTCCTTGCGTGTCTCTCTCATAAAGCGCGAGGACAATCGGGAAAGCCGTGTGCTTTGCGGATTCTGGAAACTTCCAACTGCTGATGAGTAGACCGTCTATCAATCTGTAATTGGCGGTGAACTCCTTTAAGAGTCTAAAATTGGTCGGCTTAATCAAATAGGACAGCGGATGCAAAACACAAATAAGGTCTGCTTCGAGGTTATTATAGGACCGGAGGAACGATATACCTAAATCCCGACACGCGAGGTCGTCATCAATCTCAAAATCGACACTTTTGATACTCTGGCGAATCAGAGACGTTTTATCGTTATAGGGTGGATTTCCGACGACTATCAGATAGGACTGTTCAGGGATACCGAATTTTGCTCTTGATACATTCTGTAAAGCGTTCGTTTGAAAAAACCGAACTTCTTCATTGTTCTTTTTAGCGACATCGATTGCAGTTTCGTCTATATCACATCCGATTGTGATAGCTTGCCCACGATTTTTCAGAAAATCCCCGTATCCACACGCGCTATCAATAACAGTGGTCTGTGAACGGACATAAGGCGCGATCATCTCCCACGCTGTCCCTACAATTTCAGGAGGCGTGTAGTAACTCCCCAAATTCACTCTGTGCTTGTATGCTAAGTGTGCTTGACTCATTTTTCAATTCATTTACTGGTGCTTTTTGTAGCTCTTCGTACGATTCTTCCGAGCGTAAAGAGGAACGCTATAAACACACCTGCAATAACCCATTCCATCCAATCCATCACAATTCTTCCAATATCGCCAATCATGGTTATAAGTTTCTATCAATCCACGCCACGACTTTTTCGACCATGACAGGGCTGCCGTCGTCAGAAAAGACGTGGTCTACACCGGGAAGCTCAAGGAGCTCTGTGTCTTCGTTTGCGAACCGAAGGATGTCGTGACTATCTTCAATCGGAACGATGTCGTCTTCTGTACCGTGCACCAATAGCCACGGCACGGCAAATTTACTGGCACGTTTTGCGACGCTGTCAATCGTTGCCATATCGTCGATGTATGCCTGTGAGAGCGGACAATCCGGTTCGTCCCACATGAAACCCTCGTCGGGTACAGCATCGCTGAATTCACGTTCCGCGAACGCTTTGGTATGCACCATCCCGGCAAGCGAAACAAGTGCTTCAATGCGTTCATCAATAGCAGCGCGCAGCACACCAACTGCACCGCCCATGCTATGTCCGACGTAGCAGACTTTGTATTCGCTGAGTGCGTCAATGACTTTACCGAGATCCGCGACCTCTTTGGTAATAGTGGAATCTGTGAATGCGCCCTCGGATTCACCGTTGCCGGAGAAAGAGAAGCGTAAGGCAGAGATACCCGCAGCGGCAAGTCCTTCTCCTAAAGCGACAAGCGCGGGTCTGTCTTTGTTGCCTGTAACGCCGTGTCCGATCACTACAATCCTGTCGCCTTCACCTTCATGAAAGGTATAATCAAGGCGTTCACCGTGTTCGTTTCTAATTATTTTAATTTTCCTTGCGGTTCGATTAGGCAGGTTGTATAAATGAAGTGCCTTTTCGTAAATCCGCCCTCCATTTTGCGGCGTACTCGCCCATAAGCGATCTGCTTCATTACGGGCTATGCCTCTGTTAACTCTCGTTGGAAAGGCTTGCGGTTCGATTAGGCAGGTCGTATAAATGAAGTGCCTTTTCGTAAATCTGAAGAAATACCCAAGCAAAACCCCTCCATTTCATTACGGGCTACGCGTTGGCCAACCCTTGCTGACGAGGCTTGATGAAGATAAAAAATAGATGGATGATATTAGAATTTTCTGATGGACTGTAACAGAAATTTACGAACCCACCGAAACAACTTTCTCTAAGACTTCTTGAAGGTAGACATCTATTTCTAATTGACGACGCGCTGCGTTCAATGCAATCTGACTGTACAACTCAGGGGTTGTTTCGATCGTGAGTGTACCTGAGAAAGGTTTATCAGGGATTTTTCCTTGTTCTTCACAGACTTCAAAGTAAACCTCAAGTGACTTCTGCATCTCCGCCCGAAGTTCGGTTACGGATGCCCCATAGAATGTAATTACATCTTGTGTATTAATCACAGTTCCATGAAAGAGGTCTATTTCTGGATCAAAATCAACGACTCCGATATAACCTTTGTATTCGATCATAGTGTAACCCCCGCCTTTTGGAGAAACTTTCGTAGATATCTGACTGCACCTTACGCTTTAACGTGTGGGCACTACGAATCTTTATTTAGATCAAAACTGACTAAGCAATCGCGTATATTCACCATGAGGACCGATCCAAAACCAATGGATTGCATTCCCTTCCCGTAAACCTAAAGCACGCCATCCAATTCCGATCCGGACCGAATAAAGCGGCTCCCTGGTATGCACTCGCTTGAATCGCAAACTTGGATGATTAGGGTTTTGTTGCCAGAGACGGTAGTTTTTACGTGTTTTTTCCTTGACATCTTGCGGCAACTGCCGAAAACAAGCAAGAAAATCTCTTGTTAAATATGAGTTCACAACTCATCAATGTCCATCTTTTGACTATGCCCTGCCTTTATATCTGCACGGACTTTGTGTGCAAGTTGGGCAAGTTTATCTTGTGATTCGGCAAAAGCCTTATTCCATCTCTGTTCATCTTCCAACTCTTCAAGGATCACAGCAGCAATGGCCTCCTGTTCTTCAGGGGACAGTTTATAAATTTCGCTGAGAGCTTTTTCAAGAAGCGGTGTCATCAATGTTTTGGGCGTAGAAAACCTTGAATTTAATCAAGGTTGGAAACGCCTTCTCCTCTTTTTCGCAAACTTGTTGATAGGTAGCTGCACTTCTACTGTACACCTAATCTATATTAAGGTTTGCGAGGCACGAATGCCTCGCAAATATACCTGTGTGGCGAACTACGCACCGTGTCCGTTGCTTTTCAAAGCATCAACAACCTTTTCAGGTTTAATCGGTAACTCATTAATACGCACGCCGATGGCATCTTTGACAGCGTTTGCCATCGTTGCCAACGTCGGTGTGATAGGCGGTTCGCCAACACCTTTGGCACCATAAGGACCGTTCGGAGCAGGCACTTCAACAATGACAGACTCTACCGTTGGGAGGTCTGCGGAGGTCGGGACACGGTAATCGACGAAACCGGGGTTGACGTTCCCATTTTCGTTGTACTGCATCTCTTCCATCATTGCCCATGCGTAGCCTTGTACCGTTCCGCCCTCGATCTGCCCTTCAACCGCCATCGGGTTGATAGCAAAGCCTACATCTTGGGATGCGATAAGTTTCAGAACTCTGGTTCTGCCGGTATCTGGATCGACTTCAACTTTGGCGATCTGTGCCGCGAGTGCGGGTGTACTCGGTTGCCGTGCGAAAGAGCCTTTTCCGACGATCGGACCACCGGTCGTAGAGAGACTATACGCCGCGAGTTCGCCTAACGAGATAGACTTCGGCGGCTCCGCACTGACGACGTGGACAGCACCCTCTTTGAGCTCAAGATTCTCGATATTCGTGTTCAAACGCTCAGAGGCGAGTTCGAGAATCCGTTGATGTGCGTCCTCAGCCGCTAATTTGGCGGTATTCCCCATTGTGAACGTCACAACGCTGCCCCCGGAACCCGTCGAATACGGAGCGGAATCGGTATCACCGCGCCGAATCGTGACGCTCTCATACGGTACGGTCAGGATTTCGGCGATAATCTGTGAAATCGCGGTATCTGTACCTGTGATGTCCATCGATCCGTGGAAGATACGGACACTGCCATCCTCGTGAACGGAGACGTAGACACCACCGGGACCGCAACCGTTTGTCCAATCGCCGATAGCGACACCCCAGCCTTGGTTCTCATCGGCTTCTCGATCCCACCATCCGGCGGCATCCGCGACAGCCTCTAAAGTCTCTTTATAGCCGACTCTGGGTTCCTCACCACCGGCTGGAACTTGATCCCCCTCCTCACGCATGTTCATGAGACGGAATTCGACAGGATCCATACCGATGCGTTCCGCAATTTCGTCAAGTTGGGATTCGCCTGCGAAGATGGCTTGGGGTGCACCCGGTGCCCTGTAGGCAGCGGTACCCGATTTATTCGTATGAACGCCGTAAGCGTCTACTTTGAGATTCGGTATCTTATAGACACCGCGGACCCGGATTGTACTTCCGATGGAGGCACCAGAGACAGAACCTGAATCCCAGAAGGCGAGTGCCTGCCGTGCGAGGATACGTCCATCTTTCGTGGCACCGGTCTTGAGTTTAATAACACATCCGGGTGCCGGTCTACCATCAATGAATTCCTCTTCCCGCGTCATCTGAACACGAACCGGACGACCCGTTTTCTGTGAGAGTAGCACAGCGGGAACGTGTGTGATGATAACACCAAAACGTCCACCGAAACCGCCACCCATCGTCGTACCGATGACGTTAATCTGCGTCAACGGGATGCCGAGCGTACCAGCGATACCGGAACGGATAGCAAACGGTCCCTGCGTAGATGCCCAAACGGTAATCTTACCGGATGAGTCCGCACTCGCGACAGAGACGTGCGGCTCCATGTAGGTCTGATGGACACGCGGGATGACATAGGTATCCTCAACGACGATATCGGACTCCGCGAATCCTTTTTCGACATCACCGGCTTCCGTATGACTTTCAGCAGAGATGTTGTAGTAAACTTCGTCGGCGTATCTCTCTAATTCTGCTTCAAGTTTGCTGATTTCATCGCTGTGGTCGTTCTCTTTATCACGGGAAAGCTCACGGATTTGCCCTGTAATCTCGCGTCGATTCGGTCCGTCTTTTGTCTCATCGCCGTGCAAGCGCGGTGCCGACGGCGTGATGGATTCCATAACGTCCTGAACAACCGGCAGGACTTCATAATCAATTTTGATGAGCTCCGCGGCTTCTTCAGCGACATCCGGATCGGTTGCAGCGACAGCAGCGAGCGGTTCGCCTAAATAAAGCACCTTATCGGTTGCGAAGACCCTACGACCACTCGGAACATCATCTTGCGTGATAATTGCCCTGACACCGGGTAGTTTCTCGGCTTCGCTGGTGTCGATACTGCGTATATTGGCGTGCGCGTGTTTACTACGGACAATCTTGCCGTAGAGCATGCCAGGCGGATGCACATCTGCACCGTATTGCGCAGCACCCGTCACTTTCTCGACGGCATCAACCCGTGCGACTTTTTGCCCAACAACACTATAATCTGACATCTCGATCTCCTTTCTTACTCGTTATCAGTTGTTAGTCGTCGATTATCAGGCACGATCTTGGGTGGTTCCCAGAAAAATGCCCGCTACAACTTGTCTCTTAACTGGAAACTGATAACTGAAAACTGAAAACTATTATGCACTTGCAACGAGATGGTGAAGTTTACCGCGTCCGATGGCGGTATTACATCTCTTACAGACCTTTATGGTGTTCTCGCCAACTTCGCGTTCATAAAGCAATTTTACACCTGTGCGTCCACAAACTGGACAAGTTCCACGACCGTTGTTATATTCACCTTGATGGACGGTCCCGTTTGGATCGATATAGAGGTGTCTTATGCCTGCTCCACGATGCGTTTTTGCCATTTTTTCTCCTAACTAATATTGGCGATCAGCATTCGGCTGTCGGCTATCAGTGAAGCCGATTTTTGGTTCAGTTACGCCCCGTTGACGCAAGCCGCGTGTGGGCTTGCGGGACAATGCCGATGGCTGATGGCTATTTATTTTACGGTTGTGCGAATCTCTTCCGCAGCTTTCAAAACTGCCTCAAGAATCTTCGTATATCCGGTACAGCGACAGATGTTCCCGCCGAGTGCGTATCTGAATTCATCTTCGCTCCTGTCTGGGTTCTCGTCAATGAGTGCCTTTGATGCCATGATGAAACCCGGTGTACAGAAACCGCACTGATAACCGCCTGTGTCAATAAATGCTTGTTGGACGGGATGGAGTTCGCCGTCGCTCGCTAAACCTTCGATAGTGGTAATCTCTTTTTCTGAGACGGTGACACCGAGCACCATGCATGATGTTACGGCTTTACCATCAACGATCACAGTGCATGCACCGCAGTCACCCGTGCTGCATCCCTCTTTAGTACCTGTCAGACCGATCGTATCCCGTAGGACAGCCAATAGGGTTTTGCGCGGTTCAATAAGTAGATCGTGTTCGTCACCGTTGACCGTCAGTGTCACTGGATGTTTTGCCATATTTTTCTCCTTGACGTATATATCGCGAGCACCAATCCTCGCGTTAGGTATGAATCCTTTTTATTCTCCGCTTGCGCGTGCTAAAGCGTTTTCAAGGGTCCGTTTCGTTAGGACATTGACCATCTCTCTGCGATGTTCAGCGGAGCATCGTAAATCGGATATCGGGCTGCATCCGGCTGCAGCGGCTTCACCGGCTTGTTCGAGAAGTGCCGGTGTCGGTTCGTTGCCTCTTAGGAGGTTCTCCGCCTCCGTTGCGCGAATCGGTGTCGGTGCAACTGCAGCGAGTCCGATACGGGCATCCGTTATTGTTCCGTTTTCAAGATTAACCGCAGCGGCGACACCGATAAATGCCAAATCCATCACTTCACGGATTTTGTGCTTGATGTAGTGCGAACCAGACGCTGGTTTCGGGAGCCGGAAACGCGTGATAATCTCACCCGGTGCTAAGACAGTTTGTCCGGGTCCGGTGAACAATTCATCGATCGGTACGCTCCGTTCGCCATCAGCACTTGCGATGTCCACCTGTGCATCGGCGACGAGCAGCCCCGCAACTGTATCCGCTGCAGGAGAGGCGTGCGCGATGTTTCCACCGATAGTCGCAAGGTTTCGGATCTGAATGGAACCGATTTCCGAAGCACCTTCCGCCAATGCCGTGTAGTGTTGCAGCACCTCTGCTGATAGTTCAACTTCCCTGATCTTCGTCATCGCACCGATGTTGACGCTATCGCCGTCAGTCGTGATGCCAACTAATTCTGGAATCTTCTGTAGGCTCACCACGGATTGCGGCGTTTCGGTGTATGCCTTCATACCGATAACGAGGTCCGTTCCGCCTGCAAGGAGCTGCGCGTGCTCTTCTGCAAACAAACGAGACGCTTCCGCGAGAGTGGTGGGTTCAAAAAACGCAAAACTTTTCAAATTTAATCCTCCGTATCTTGTTTCTTCAAGGTGATGCCTATTTCCGCACAGTCAACACCATTTTAAAGGATACCTGATGACAGGCTCATTTGTCAACCTAAAATCCAGTGCGTGTCGCTTTATGGAATCGGCCAACCCGGTGTCGGCTCCGTGCGGAGTGCTTCTATCTCATAAAGTTCTTCTACGCTGATTTCGCGTCCGAGCTTCGCTGACAAAAGCGAACCGCTCATGATCTCTGTAACTTTCAAGCCGACATCGCCATTACTAACGGGTTGAGCATCACTGTTACAGGCATCAAGGAAATCACGGAACTTATCGGGGAAAGACCTCTTCGGCAGCTCCAACGGCGTTTCGACGAGATTGCCTTGATAACGCCTGCGGTTACCCTGAGCATCTGTATCCCATTCCCCTTTTTCCATGAACAACTTATTGCCACTAAACGAACCGTGAGAACCAAAGATATAAATACCTTGTGGGTGTTCCGCCAAATTGCTTGCCCAACCGTGTTCATAAGTGAACGACATGCCGTTGCTGAATCGGACAAAGATAGATACGTGTTCTTCAACGTCATTAATCTCTTCACCCGTGTATTCGGGGAGCATCCCACGATAAGCGATGCCGCTGATTGTCGCGGGTTGTGGAGAACCGAGCAGATAGATGGAACGGTTGATGTCGTAGACACCTGTATCGTATACCGTGCCACCACCGCTATAGGCGGAATTAAGAAACCATCTGCCGAACCCGAACATATCGACATTCGGTCTGCCACGGACACGGAAACTCGTAAGTCTGCCGTAGTAGACATCGCCGAGTTTGCCAGAAGTGACGTAATCTCGGATGGCGTAACTCGTCGGATCGAGGCACGTGCCACCACTCTGGTATGCGAGTTTAACACCCGCTGCGTCGCAGGCATCACGCATGTTCCGCGCCTCTGTCGCTGTGCGTGCCATCGGCTTTTCGCAGAAAACATGTTTTCCAGCATTCGCCGCTGCGACAGTCGCGGGTTCGTGGACAAACGGCGGTGTCGCGAGACTGACGGCATCCAAATCGCATTCCTTCAGCATATCGTTGTAGTCGCTGAAGACTTTGACTCCGTTGTCGGCGTACGCTGCCCAAAGTGCTGCGTTGTCTTTCAGTCGTTCGCGTGCTTCTGCGTTCTCCGCTTTTCCTGCCTCAGTTTTTGCAGCTTCAGCGCGTGATGCTGCACCCGCCGAGAACTCCGCGGCTCTCCGCTGGACGTTCGCTTCCACGACATCGCAAACAGCGACGATTTCGGCGTGCTGTGGATGCGCCAGATAACCGTTAATATGCGAACCGGAAATCATACCACACCCGATAAGTCCGATTCTAATCCGTTTTGACATTCTAATGCTCCTTGGTGGCTTTTTTCATAAGGTAAGTTTGTGAAAGAGATTCTGCGTTTAAGATTATCGCTATCAAGAAATCGTTCCTACAGTGAACCCGATGGCGAGCGTCCAGCACCTACTTTGACGTGTGTATCTGCCAACTGAACTTCTACATGGGCAATACACTCCTGAAGATTTTTAAACGGTGCGCTCGGGTACGACTCTATACTAAAATTGAGGTCGTTCTCGCCAAAGGTCACCATATCCACGCCCGGCTTTGCGAATTTACGGACGTTAATCACGGCATCAACAGACTCAATCTGTAAGATGAGGATACCGGTGTCGTTCCACCACTCAGCGTATTCGAGGCGATCCATGCCGCGACTGATACCGTATCCGTTGCTGGGTCCCCAACTCCGTTTGCCCATCGGCAGATAGTAGAACGCGTCAATCGCTTCGTCCACCGTTTCGACGGTTTCGACTTGTGGAACAACAATCGCAAGCGGACCTAAATCCAACATGTTGCCGATCAGGTAAGCGTGACGTGTGTGTTTGATACGGAGTTGTACGCCGACACCGAATTCGTCTGCCATCTTGCAATACTCAACGAGTTTGTCTTCGTTCGCCGCTGCGTGCTGATGGTCAACGCCGATTAAATCGTAATCGTCGCGACTGAGGGCAGCCGCCATCTCGTCAGGGGTACAACCGAAGGGTGGACCCCCAGCGATCTTAATCGCTTCTTTATTATGAATACGTCGTTTTAGGGACACAGGGAATAACCTCCTTGGCATTCGGTCAAATTGCGAAGTCCATCTCCATTATAAGTGTTTCCCGATTTTTGTCAAGCATTTTCGACAACCGAACGCTTGAAAATTTTACCAAATTCTGCTAATCTGTATTCTCAAGACATCAGGAAACAAAGGTTTTCTTTGCTTTTGTTAGTCCGATACGATATACTTTTATAATGCGGTTTTATAATTTGAAGGTGCGACTTCCACAGCATAGGAAAGGCAATTGCAAGTCTACTTACAAAATCTGAAAATCTATCTTGATACCTGTTGTTATAGTCGTCCGTATGGTCAACTACCCCAAGCTAAAGCATGGGGCTTGTGCGAAGCGCACGCCAAGCGTCCACTCCACAAGGTAAACGGTTTTCTACAGTAATATATCGCAGTATCTCGGTGTGGCAACCCAGACAACGTTTCGGATGCTCCCCAAGTCTGATTCTCCTTAGATACTGTGATCTGGATGGGGCAACATATACCCTGCAAAGGAGTTTTACATACCATGTATGTTCCCGTGAAAACCAAGGAAGGTAAACAACTGATGCCGACCGCGCCGCCAGTCGCACGGCATCTCATCAAGAGCGGTAAAGCAACTCCATATTGGAGTAATGGTATATTCTGTATTCGACTCAACTACGAGACGATAGACTATACACAAGATATAGTTGTCGGTGTTGACCCCGGCAGTCAAAAAGAAGGCTTTACCGTCAAATCAGAAGCACACACTTATTTGAATGTGCAAGCCGATGCTCATAATAAAGTTGGTAAGAAAGTTGAAAAGCGTCGTGAGTCGCGGCGGAGCAGACGTTCTCGTAAGTGTCCGAATCGCAAGCACAGAAAGAATCGTAATGCGGGTAAAGAAAAGATACCCGCCGGCACACGTGCGAGATGGGATTGGAAACTTCGCATCTTAGACTGGTTATCAAAACTCTATCCGATAACGCACATCTGTGTAGAAGATATTAAGGCACGGACAATACCGCGTGCGAAGAAGTGGAATCAATCCTTTTCTCCGCTTGAAGTCGGTAAGGAGTGGTTCTATACCGAAATCCGAAAACGGTGGGAGTTGCTGACCCTACAAGGGTGGGAAACCAAAGAGATACGCGATAGGTTAGGCCTCAAGAAGACATCTAACAAACTATCAGAAACCTTTAGCGCACATTGCGTAGATTCTTGGTGTCTGGCACATCACACCGTAGGCGGTGTTTCTATGCCTGAGAATACCGCTATATTCTGTATAGCTCCTATCCCGATCAAACGCCGGTGTCTACACAGAGAACAAGAGGCAAAAGGCAGGCAGCGAAATAGATATGGTGGCACTGTGTTAGGCAACGGGCTCGTCAAAAACACGTTGATAAAGCACGTCAAATATGGTCTCACACGACTCGCTGGTGTGAATGCGAAAGGTTTATTTTCTATCTATACACTTGAAGGTAAACGCCTGACAACAGGTGCGAAACGAAACGATTTTAGCGTGCTAACACGCCTTAACTTTAACTACAGGAGCGGGCATTCCTCCCCAAGCTAAAGCATGGGGTCTCCTGCCCGAAGAGTGATAAAATTTTCCAACACAAGGGGGGCAAGGGCGACTACTCTATTGATCGACATGAATGGGTAGACAGCCTTGATCTTGATACGATTGTGAAGGAAATTCAAAAACTACGCGACACAGAACAGAAGGATTGAAGTCTTTGTCAACTGGAGGTTAGGAATGCGCTTAGAGGGGCAAGTTTGTATCATTACAGGTGGCGGGAGCGGTATCGGTCGCGGCACTGCACTCACAATGGCGGCGGAAGGTGCGACGGTTGTCATTATCGGTAGGACCGCATCAAAGCTAGCATCCGTCACAGATGAAATTGCATCAGCAGGCGGGACAGCAACGAGTTATTCACTTGATGTGGCGGATTATGACGCTGTTGAAGCGATGGTTACTGATGTGCTTGAGAAGTTTGGACGGATTGATGTGCTGGTCAACAATGCCGGACACAGTTCACACAATCGGCGGCTCCTGAACACGACACCTGAAGAGGTGCGCTCGGTGATTGATTCAAATCTGATCGGGACTTTCTTCTGTACACAAGCGGTTGTACCGGCGATGTTGAAGGCAAAATCGGGGACGATTATCAACATCTCATCGCTCGCGGCGGTTACTCCGGGCCCGTTTAGCGGATTCGCTTATGGCGCGGCGAAGGCTGGCGTTATCAACTTCACTGAATTTCTGAATTCGGATTTGAGGAACACTGGTATTCGAGCAAGTGTGGTCGTCCCTGGCGAGGTGGCAACACCGATTCTGGACAAACGTCCGATTCCGCCGGATGCGGATGCTCGCGCCACAATGGTAGATGTTGACGAAACCTCAGCGGCGATACTGCTAATAGCTACACTACCACAACGAAGCAACATTCCAGAATTAGTCATCCGTCCAACAATGCATCGGAATATGACAGGCGAAGTCGTCGAATTAGACGACTAATAGGTTACTGCTCCGTCTACCTTAAAGTTTGCGGTGTTTAAGGTTACCTCGTCCGATATCGAAGCACATACCATCAACGAACACTACTCAAGGTAGATTGTTGTTTGCGGATAATACCGCGCCCACGCGAACCAGTAGATATTAACGGCAGGGACCCGTTCTAAACGCGTTCCGTTGTATGTACCCGACGTTGCCGCGCCCGTAATCAGATTCCATTGTGTACCTGAATCGTCTTGCGCGAAATAATCGTCCTCGTGCTTAAAGGTTAGCGGCTGCCCCTCCACAACACGCTTATAGACTGTTGTTGCGAACG
This sequence comes from Candidatus Poribacteria bacterium, assembly GCA_012270865.1. Taxonomy (GTDB): domain Bacteria; phylum Poribacteria; class WGA-4E; order WGA-4E; family WGA-3G; genus WGA-3G. The sequence continues at coordinate 100,242 of JAAXHL010000056.1, forward strand.
ATGTTTTGTCATGAAAAATCAACAGCGGCACACTGCCGAGTGTATCGTTGACCACAGCAGTTTCGGTAAAGTGCGTGATCGGATAGGCACGGAACTGTGTATTACCGCCTTGAGCCTTTACTTGAACACCAATCACAAGCCCTTTATTAGGGAGTCTGTCATCGGTGTATTCCGTTCCACTCACACCCGTGCGCTGACTGGCGTGATAATCTGCGTAGTTATCTCGGCTTAGACCTTCACGCGTCCCACCTATGATAGGCACGGATAACACTTCGGTCTCTGGATAATTCTGCTGCCACGTTTTCCACGCGATTTGTGGCATAGAGGCGAGCGGTGTCAACTGCTTACCCCTCAACGGTCCCTGTATCGCTTCGCCGGTGATATGCGACCAGAGCGAACGCGTCTGATGGTCGTACATCAACAGCGCATCCCGCCACAATTTACCGCTGACACCGAAAGTATACGTCTTACCGTCAAGATCGCGACTATACACGATAGCCGTTTTGCAGAGCGGTCACCACGTAGTAGCGATATTCTGTCCACCGACAACATCGTTGACGATCTCGTGTCCGTTCAACAGATAGAGCGAATAGGCGTGGCTCTCACCGTTGAGAGTTACACCGATGACCGGAGCATCTGCATCTAATCTCGCTGCACTGGCAGAAACGAACTGCGGGTCGGTGATAGCAGGGATCGCATCGAAAGGCAGTAGCGTACGGATTGCGTCATCGCTATAATCTTCAGGCTTTTCGGCACTTGCACAGGCGGTAGTGGCAAGCAGGAGTATGAGGATGAATGTGTAGTTTTTCACGGTCTTTTCCTTTTCCTATGTAGGGTATGATAATATTATTTTCTTCAAACGTCTTATGTGGGTGGATGTTTTCCGGCGGACAGTAATAACGCTTTCCGGTTAATATGTTCAGGGCGATTCATATTTAAAGCATCAATTGTGGCTCTACCTGTCCGCGTGCGTCCAATAATATAAAGGAGATTTTCGCTCCACATAAAGTGCCGTTTCCATTGTTTGGTTCGCGGATTAAAGAGTAGACTCCGTTGACCTGTTTGTGGATCAGGGGCATGTGTTTTAGTGTGTTTATGTGTGTTGCACCATGGGCACGTCCATGCCAGATTGGCTAATTCGGTCTTTCCATCAGCATTTCGTGGAAGGATGTGATCACAATGGAAGGAAGCGTTACTGACGTTATCAGGAGATCGGCAGTACTCACAAAGCCCATTTGCTCGCTCTCGGACACGGCGGCGCAAGGCAGCAGGGATGGATTCAGAAGGCATTACTTCCCTCTTTCAATCCCAGTTCGGCGGTAATCTCACCTAAAGTTTTTCCTCTGCTCTCGGCTAAAGCAATGAGTGCTTCAATACGCTTGAGGTTCCGGGTCTCCAGCTGACTCAGCAACGTCTGATACTCGATCAACTCATTCTCACTTAAGGTTTCATCCTCACACTTGCGCCATAACTGTTGATACCGCCTCTGTTCTTTTTCCGGTAATTGCGAATTTTCTTGAATAGTTGCTAACAGAGTAGCTTCCGTATCGTTCCTATATTTTTCCACCTGCCCGTAATTGGGATTCCGCGTGCTTGTTTTTCCCATGAGTTTTCCTCGTTTGCCATCAATTCCAGATAGATTCTGAACCGTAGACGCTTATCTAAGTGGTTCAGCATAGACATTGTTGACGGTAGTTTATGTGCTTTGCTTTACGAGCGATTAAGATTAATATAGCATCTTAAACGAGTTGGTGTCAAATTAAAAAAGGTTAAACTTTAAATCGTTTTTACATCGCTCAGTTCATTCATCAATACCATAAGTATGAAGCACACGAAGTTGACTCGGGCAACGCTACTTAAAAGTTGGCACAAAATCGCGGACGTGCTATAATGCTTTCAAATTATAGCACACTTGCCAAAGGAATACAATATGAACGAAACTTCAATCGAATTACTCGAATCATTAACACAAGCAGACGGAATTCCCGGGTATGAGGACGAAGTGCGCGAGGTATTTCGGAACGCCATCGCTGATGTCGGTCCGATAGGGACCGACAAATTAGGGAGCATCTTCTGTACACGCGCCGGAAGTGCCGAATCGCCACGAATTCTGCTCGACTCACATTTAGATGAAATCGGTTTTGTTGTGCAAAACGTCACAGATAAAGGGTTCGTCAAATTCCTGCCGCTCGGTGGATGGTGGGGACACACACTGTTGGCACAACGCGTTAATATCACAACGAAAGTCGGAAAAATACCCGGCGTTGTCGGCTCTACGCCACCGCACCTACTTTCAGGATCGCGTGATAAAGTCTTAGACATAAAAGACCTATTTATTGACATCGGTGCCGAGAGCGAGGAACAAGCGATAGAAGAATACGGTGTCGTCACCGGGTGTCCGATCGCGCCTTACGGTCCATTTATGCGGTTGAAAAATGAAAAATTGCTCACTGCTAAAGCATTTGATAACCGTGTCGGTGTTGCGATCGTGATTGACGCACTTTTGCGACTCGACGAGCACCCGAACACCGTCATTGGCGCAGGCAGCGTCCAAGAAGAAATCGGATTACGAGGCGCGAGGACGATGGTCGCAAGCGTGGAACCCGACCTCGCAATCATACTTGAGGGACCCCCCGGAGATGATACACCAGGGTTAAGCGTCGGAAATACACAAGGAAAACTCGGCGGCGGCGTACAAATTCGGATTATCGATTCCTCAATGATTGTCAATCCGAAGTTAGCGGATTTTGTGATTGAAACAGCGAAACAACATGAGATACCGTATCAAATCGGTGTGCGTCAGTCCGGTGGAACAGACGGCGGCGCGATTCATCAATTCGGCAGAGGTGTACCGTCCGTTGTACTCGGCGTGCCGTCCCGCTATATCCATAGCCATGTCTCCATCATTAACACCGATGACTATATGGCAGCGTTGGATTTGACGATGCATCTCGTCCGTGCAATTGACGCATCCGTTTTGGAAGGATTTCTGTTCAATTAGCCACGCTTGAAAAGTACCTTCTATCCCTTGGAGGATAAACAGTGACGACCTTACCAAAAGTCTCATTCTGTGAGCATCAGATCAGTAAACTGGTGATCGGGGATAACCCGATTTACGGCTATTCCCACTTTAACCAACTCCTATCGCAGCATCAGCAGGAATATCATACCCCTGAACGCGTCGTGGCGACGCTTAAACGGGCAGAACAGGCAGGAATCAATGCTTGGCAGAATAGCATGACAGACCGCTCGATGTCCGATCTACAGCGTTACCGAGATGAAGGGGGTACGATACGCTGGTTCTGCCTCAGCCAAGGTTCTCGGTGGTACGAGGACCCCGACCACGTTTTTGAGGCAGCGAAACATAAACCGTTCGGTATGGCACCACACGGTGGCGGTGTCGGGCAAAGATGTCTACGCGAAAACAGGCTCGATTTCTTACAGGATATTCTCAAGCGGATTCGCGATACCGGTGTCCTTGTCGGTCTATCCGTACACGATCCAAGACTCCTGCACATCGCCGAAGACGAGGCGTGGGATATAGACTATTACATGACTGGACTCTACAACCTCCACGGCGGTAGCGAAAAATTCAGGGAAAAATTCGGTTACGCGGCTTTGGGCGAAGTCTACGCGCGAGAGGACCGAGATGAGATGTGCAAGGCGATACAACGCACAGAGAAACCGTGTCTCCTTTTCAAGGTACTTGCAGCCGGTAGGACAATCGGGAGTCCGCAGCAGATACGTGAAGAGGTGAAATTCGCTTTGGAAAATTCTAAACCGATTGATGCGCTCCTGCTCGGCATGTATCAACAGTTCGGTGACCAGATCGGTGAAAACGCTGCGTTGATTACAGAACTTTGCGCGGAACTGGAATAGAACGGAATATTGGTGACCAGCAGTCTGTTGTAGATACCTAATTGCGCAGGCATAAGACCGGTCCCTACGGATTGCTGACAACTGATTGCTGATTGCCACACATCATGGAGGCTGGAAAATGGAGATGCGTACATGTGGAAAATCTGGAATCGAGATTTCATCAATGGGAATCGGCTGCTGGTCTTATGGTGGCGGCGATTATTGGGGACCGCAGGCGCAGTCGGATGTCACTGCTGTCGCAAATGCAGCGTTGGATGCCGGTATTAATTTCTTTGATACGGCAGAGGGATATAACAACGGACGCAGCGAAGAGGCTCTCGCCGTCGCATTGAAAGGCAGACGACACGAAGCGGTCATCGGTACGAAAGTCAGCAAACCCGATCCCGCGACGATACGTGAACGCTGTGAAGCGAGTCTCCAACGATTACAAACGGATTACGTTGACATCTACATGATTCACTGGCCCCACGATGAGATCGCCATCGAAGAGAGTATGGCTGAACTAACACGTCTGCAGGACGATGGACTTATCCGTGCGATCGGTGTCAGCAACTTCGGGGTGGAGCAACTCACGGCGGCACTTGAGACAGGTGCATCTATTGCGGTGAACCAACTCTGCTACAACCTCTTATCCCGCGCCATAGAGCCGGAATTGCTGCCGCTGTGTCGAAAGCACGATGTCGGTATCTTGGGGTATATGCCGCTGCTGCAGGGGATTTTGACCGGACAGTATAAGCGTGCAGAAGATATACCGCCGGTACACTCGCGGTTTCGCCATTTTCGAGAGGACCGAGAACAGGCTTCGCACGGTGAAGCGGGTGCCGAGGAAGAGATGTTTGAGACGTTAGAAGCTATCCGAGAAATCGCCGAGACTGAACAGGTCCCCATGGCCCGACTGGCTATTGCTTGGGCGATGGCGAGGCCGGGAATTACGTGCATGCTCGTCGGTACCCGAAATATAAATGAACTGACGGAAAACCTGAACGTTATTGAATATACGCCGTCTGCTGATGTGATTGATAGGCTTGATACAGTAACCGCACCACTTTTAGAAAAAATGGGAGCAAACCCCGATTATTTCACAGGAGCGCGTATTCATTAGTTTCAGATTGACACAACAATCCGTGTTCCCAAAGACTGTTAGAGAGGAAAAATTGATGGCAGAACAATTCGGTATTAAATTCAACAAAGATTTCGGGAATCCATTGGCAACAACGCCTGCCGACATCACACAGACGAATGCCGATGGCAAACCGGTTGTCCCTTTAACACAAGAACAGAAATATCTCTTCGACAAGAACGGATGGTTCTTGGTACCGGGTGTGTTGACAGCATCCGAGATTGAAGAGATGCGCGATTTCTGTTACCGTTTAAAAAACGACCCTGAATCGATCCCGCCACACCACCGCTCGACGTACGGCGGTCCTCTGGAGAAACTAACGGATCATCCGGTTGTCGTGGCTTTCGGAAACGAGTTTCTCGCATCCGCGTATCTCGCATCGGATACCTGCTACGGTTTCCGTATGGAGATGAGTTTTATGGCGTTGCGTTCTGCAACGGACGATCCGCCCTTCTCATTTAGTCCGCACAACGGGAACGGTATGTTTCGGATGCCGGGCGATTGCCACCAATACCAGTGTCTACCCGGGCAGGCCTACAGCGGATTGACGCGTGTTGTCTGGGAACTTAACCCTGTGGAGAAAGGTGACGGCGGCACGATGTTCATTACGGGTAGCCACAAAGCAGCCTATACTGCACCAGAGGATGCCCACACACAAGATTGGGAATTTTGGGATACCTATACTTGTCCTGCGGGGTCTGTCATTATCTTTACGGAAGCAATTACGCACAGCGGACAAGCGTGGCAAAACCCTGACACCGATCGGGTCGCTATCTTCAACGCGTATAACTCAATAGATAAACGGTGGAGCCTGTCCAGACCGCCACAAGCGTTATTTGAGGAGATGCCTCCGAAACGCCAAACCCTCTTCCGTGATGCGTATGTAAAAGGCAACGTAACCGGCACAGCGTTTGATATGGCATTATAGATAGCCGTCAGAGTCTCGCTTGTAGGAGCGAGCTCGGCTCGCGATTCTTTCAGGAAAAAATAGAAATCCTTGGAACGAAGTGGAGAGCGGGTCTACGGAAAGAAACGTGAAACCATCAACCCACCTAAACGAACCGCAAGGAAAATTTAAAAATATGACACCGAGGCAACGTTATTTGTTTGATGTAACAGGGTATCTCCATTTAGAAAACGTCATCACCAGCGATGCATTGGCGGAGGCTTCTGAAGCAGTCGATAGATACATAACGACACCCGCTGACGAGTTGCCACCCGGCTTTGAACAGAAAGGACTCCATCAGCACGGGTTCGCATTCGATAAATCGTTGGAATGCTTAACCATGCACGCCGCACTCTGGCCGATCATCAAGGAGTTAACGGACAATCAGCCGCGGTTCGGCAGAGGTTCGTTGAAGCACGATAAGCACGATTTGTGGGAGGCTGGTGAACGCGCAAAGGTGAACCCCGGCGGATTGCACTGCGCACGCGACGATTATGGATGGTATAGCACACGCTACGAAGTCGATAACGGTCGTATCTTCTGCGACAACTTCGTCTGTTTTCCGTATTTTACGGATGTCTATCCGGGCGATGGCGGACTCATCGTAATCCCCGGTTCGCACAAGAGCGAATTTAAGCGACCAGAGGAGCTACTGACACTCGACGAGGCGGACGGTATTGATCCGCTTGACGACCCTGTTTTCGTCAACATTACACCGAAAGCAGGGGATATTGTCATCATTTCGGAGTTGCTGACGCACGGTGTACTACGTTGGAAACCGAAAGACCGGGATCGGAGGTTCCTCGTCCTGCGGTATTTCCCACAATTCTCTGGTAGGCATAGTTTTCCGCAACCCATTCTCGATCGGTTATCGCCAGAGACGTTGGAGTTGGTAGCATCTGCGGGGTATGGACACATCAAGGAGATTGCGAAGCAGGATGCGGTTACGCTGACGGTGTAAGAGAATCAGCGCGCTTACAAAGTGCCAAAGAAAATTGGATAAAGTCAAATTAAAATGATGTTTTCTTGTAATGCTTAATACAACAAACAAAGTAACTGATCCCAAAAAAGGCAGACACACGGTCTTCCGCTGCAATATGAAGCATTCGGACATTCACGTTAAATCTGCGTTGCGATCAATTCAGATGACACTCCAGGCTGATCTTGAACAGGTAGCATAAACGAAGGCTGTGGGACTTCATAACCAGATTCTTGTAGCCCTTCAATATGAAATCCGATGGCTTCGGCAATCAATGTGCGCACTTCTTCCAATGTTTCACCGACAACACCGCATCCTGGGAGATCTGGGGCATAAGCACTATAATTGTTTTCGCCTTTTTCAAAAATAACGACATATTCCATAAGGTTTCTCCCTTCAATTCTTGAGACCGGCTTGTTTTAGAATGTTATTAAGCGTCCCTTTAGAGACATCCTCATTAGGTTTTCCAGCAATCGTCACAACTCCGGGTTTGGTCGGATGCTTATATTGTTTATGACTGCCTCGCGTTCGGTCCAGATACCACCCATCATCTTGAATCACTTTAATGATCTGTCTAAACTTCATAATAGGTATCTATTGGATATCGTTAGGTGAATTATAAGCCTATTCTGATGCCTTCCGTAATTATAGCACCCGTTAACAATCAAATACAAAAAAAAATGCGATTATAACAGAGGTATTCAGTTTTCAGTAAGGATCCATCTCACTCAAAAACCCATTACGAAGAACCCACACGGCAAGGATAGAGAGACACGCTTAGAAAGCGCGTCTACCAGAAAATTGGAAAGGGGACGATTACAAATTGCTTGCGACTTTGATACGGTTTTTTGCGCGTGAGAGTGCGGCTTCGGCGCGTGGGCGGTTCAGGTCTGGAGCATTTGACTTGAGTTGTTCTTGCGCACGGTCGCGCGCCTCTTCAGCACGTTCTACATCTATCTCCGACACCCTCTCCGCAGCTTTTACTAACACAATAACATTCGTGCGAAATGTTTAAACCACTATCAGTTCCTGTTATTTGAAGTACCTGCTATCTCCGTTGAAGTCCCTTTCGTCGGTATCGGTTCACATGAATGTCGAGTCAAGTATTCAAGCACTTCATCCTGCATCTTCAGAATCTCTGCCCGATATCCAGTTGACATAAGCGAAAATTCTTCAGGCGTTGCCTTCACTCGCAGTTGTAAGAGCAGGTTTTGAAGATATGTTATGCGTTGCTGACTTGCTTTGAGTTCTTTATCATTGTGAATCATTTTCTCACCTCTACGATACCGCGTCTCGTTCCATCTCGTTTAACTTGCCAGCTTTCAATAAACTCGTCAAGCGTTTCCAGCAGCAGTAAGGACGGACGGATCCAAAAAATACTGGCTCCAAATTCATTCTCTGCTTGTTGATGGTCCAAAAGTCTCCTTACTTCCTCGCTGCAAACTGTTAGGTCAAAATCGTCGCTAAAGATAATTACAACATCTACATCGTTAGGTTCAGGCTTCGCTGTAATATAACTCCCAAAAATAATCAATTGCTGGAGGTTTCCTGTATCTTTAGCAATTTGATAGATTCTTTGTAAACGTGCAGCCACAATTTCTCGCTGTAAGGTGCCACTGCCAAATTGAGCAATCACCTCATCAATCGTAGCTTGATGTATTCCTATAGGTAATTCACCTGCATCGTTCAAATTGGGAAGGGGCATCAATAAGACTTCTTATGGTTAATTATACCGAAAACTTTAACCTGTCTCAAGTTTTTTGCAGAAAAACGGACATATTGGGTGGGACTTATGAATTATTTGCAACCTTAATACGGTTTTGTGCACGTGCGAGTGCAGCTTCGGCGCGCGGGCGGTTCAGGTCTGGAGCATTTGACTTGAGTTGTTCTTGCGCACGGTCGCGTGCCTCTTCAGCACGGGAAACATCAATCTCCGATGCCCACTCCGCAGTCTCAACTAAGGCAGTGACACCCGTCCGAAGCACCTCAAAGACTCCACCCGTCGTTGCCATCAACTGCGGTGTGTCTGACGATTCACGGATACGAATCTCACCGACATCTAACGCCGTCAGGAAAGGGGTGTGTCCCGCCAGAATCTGGAAATTACCTTCAACGCCAGGTGCCTGAACGCTCGTCACTTCGCCTTCATAGATCAACTTTTCCGGTGTCCGGATTTCGAGATTAAAACTTCTACTTAGCATAAGGTGATGTCTCTTTCCGAAAGCCGACTGCTGATAGCCGACCGCCAGTTACTAATCCGCTGCCTCTTCTAAATTTGCACTCTTTGCTTGCTCAAACGCTTCGTCAATCGTTCCGATGAGACGCAGAAACTGTTCCGGCAGTTCGTCGCAATCGCCATTAAGAATCGCTTGGCAGCCTTGTACGGTATCCTCAATCTTCACATATTTGCCTTCACGTCCGGTGAAACGTGCCGCCACGAACATCGGTTGCGTCAGGAACATCTCCAATTTCCGCGCTCTGTTCACGACCAGTTGCTGTTCATCTGAGAGTTCATCTACACCGAGAATAGCGATAATATCTTGCAGATCGCCATATTCCTGTAGGATCTGCTTGACTCTGAACGCCGTCTGATAGTGTTCATCACCGATAATGTCTGCTGACAAGATACGTGAACTCGAAGTCAGCGGATCCACTGCCGGGTATCTCGCCTTTTGTGCGATGTGACGTTCGAGTCGTGTCACGGCATCAAGGTGCGCAAAGACAGAGACAACAGCCGGATCGGTGTAGTCGTCAGCAGGGACATACACGGCTTGGAACGAGGTAATCGAACCGTGCTGTGTCGAGGTAATACGTTCCTGCAATTCGCCCATCTCGGTTGCGAGTGTCGGTTGGTATCCGACAGCGGAAGGCATCCGTCCGAGGAGTGCTGATACTTCGCCACCAGCGAGTGTGAACCGGAAAACGTTATCAATAAAGATGAGAACATCTTGCCCTTGCTGATCGCGGAAATATTCTGCCATAGAGAGTCCGGCGAGTCCGACACGGAGCCGTGCGCCCGGCGGTTCGTTCATCTGTCCGAAAACCATCGCCGTTTTGTCAATCACGCCGTATTCGTCGAGTTCCAACCAGAACTGGTTCCCTTCGCGTGTCCGTTCACCGACACCACAGAAAACGGAATAACCGCCGTGTTGTGTCGCGATGTTATAGATCAGTTCGGCGACCAGAACCGTCTTACCGACCCCGGCACCACCGAAGAACCCGACCTTTCCGCCTCTGACAACGGGTTGGATCAAGTCAATAACCTTGATACCGGTTTCTAACATCTCAGTGCTTGTGCTGAGTTCTACCTGCGGTGGCGGTTGCCTATGAATAGAGTACCGTTCGGCTTCGTTTGTCTCGCCTCTTTCATCAATCGGCTGTCCCGTCACGTCGAAAACTCTACCGAGCACCGCATCGCCAACCGGAACAGTGATAGGATCACCAGTGTCGATTGCCGAGGTACCACGGACCAAACCGTCAGTCGTATCCATTGCCACGGCGCGGACTCGGTGTTCCCCTAAATGCTGTTGCACCTCAAGGACCACCTCGCTGCCATCGTAACGTTGGACTTTAACAGCGTTGAGAATGTCCGGCAATTCGCCGCCCGAAAAATCTAAGTCAACTCGCGCACCGACAACTTCTAATATTTTTCCTTCGTTCATGTGAGATTCCTTTTTAGTTGCATAATGTGAACGGATTTGTTGCATATCAATCAGATATTGCTCTTGTTCTCATCGGTCTGAGTGTGCCATGCAACAAATATTTAACTGATATTTCTCAAATCTATCAAGGAGTCAGTAATCATCAATAGATCGTAGGTATAGCCGTATGAAAATGCGTTTGTTTTGAAAAAGTTTCTTGATTTTTAGAGCATGAGATGGCATCCTAATGACTCAGAAAACCACTTTTGAGTCAACATCAGGCGGACATCTCATGCGTCATAAGCTTAGCAAATCTGCGCTCTTTTTTCAAGGCCTTCTTTCTTCTTACTTGCAGCGGATGAGGCAGCAAGTCGTCGAGACGCGCCTTCTGCGCTGTGTTTGCCATCTCTTTGGAC
>JAAXHL010000214.1 GCA_012270865.1 Candidatus Poribacteria bacterium
CGAAAAACTGCTATTGAACCCGTCTTTGATTTGCTGAGCAAACTCTTGTCAATCACAGGGGCACATAAACCTTTACCACTGCGAGGCATGGCGTATGTTTCTACCTTTTTGGGCATTGGCATTCTGTTGTTGCAACTTTCAATGCTAATGAATGTCCGATGCGGGCTACCTACGCGAAATATAACTCACATCAAAACCGTCTTTCGATAGAAATTAACGATTTATGAAACACCCTCAATTAACTTTACAGTGGCGGGGTTACAAACCCCGCCTGCAGTAGTGGGGATAACGGGATATTGTTCATCAAAGTGTAAATATATCTTCAGGATTTACTATAACGTTCCGGACGTGCGGGTGTGCCTGTCTCTGCGGATTCGTAGATGAGATCCATCAATTCGGATTGGATAATCCCGTTCAACGGACTTGTTCGCGGTTCTGCTCTGCCTAAGACTGCATCAATGAAGTTATCATCAGGCGAGCCAGCGGACATATCGTCTGTAATCGGTGGGTCTAACGCTTCACCACCTTTCCAGACGCGAATCCAACCGCCACCCCAACCGTCAACTTCGATCCGACCGTTGTCAAACACCAACGCCGTATGTGTACCCCCTGGACTCGGACAGTTACCACTCACTGCCATCGCAGCGAGAACACCGTTTTCAAACTTGACGTTAATCGACGAGTTGATGTCTACATCTCTGTCCTGATTATCTGTATAAGCATAGACTTCGGCGACTTTCGACTCGACTGCCCAACAGAGACTATTGAGAAGATGTGCCCCACTATCGTAAGCCTGTCCACCGCCAGAGAGTTTCGGATTCTGCCGCCAGGTACCCGTTGTGCCGCCTTTCCAACCTTGTGTGATATAACCGATCACCAATTCCAACTTACCGAGTTCTCCGCTTCGGATAGCCTCTCGTGTGTAGTAGAAATTCGGCGTACACGGCGTATTGTAACCGATGGTAAGGATGAGTCCCGTCTCTTCAACTTTTTCCGCGAGGGTATACGCATCTTTAGAGGACGTGACCATCGGTTTTTCCATCAACACATGACATCCGGCTTCGAGTGCCTGCATGCCCTGCTCGAAATGGAGCGTATGCGGTGTAGAGATAACGACTGCGTCTGGTGTTGTCTCTTTGAGCATCTTCGCGATGTCGTCATAAGCACCCGGACGTGGGCTGAGGTCGGGTATATTCTGATCGATATAGCGGTCGGCAATTTCTGTATTTACATCGCAAGTTCCGACGATTTGCACGTCGGGGTTTCCATTCATTCTTCTGGCGTGGCCTGAGGAGTTTCCGCCACAACCAATCATGGCAAGTCGAATTTTCGCCATATATTTCTCCTTTTTTAAACAGGACTTACGCAATTTTGACTTCGGCCCGTTCTGTTAGATGAGAATTTTCGGAAAAACAGCGGTCTCCTGCCACAAACTATGAAGTTTGTGCTACAAAAGAGCAGCATGCGTAAGTCCTATTAAACTATGGGCTTCTGGGCATCGTTCCACTACGTTTCACGATGGTTTTAGGTTAATTTCAGCAGCCTTTGAGCATTGTACATCTCTTTAGCGGTGCTGGATTTCACCAGAAACTGGGGTCCTTATCCTTTATTGACAAGGGCAGCGGAATGTAATCGAGTAGTGCCCAGGTACCTATCGTTAAAAAATTGTTCTTTTATTTTCGTTGTTCCCAAATTTAAACGATTGGGCTTTCAAAGTTAAACTTCGATAAATCAGCGACACGAATCGCGCCATCGCCGAACACGCGTGTAAAGGTATGCCCGTGATGCGACTGCGTATCACCATGCATATAGCAGACGCTGAAAGCGCGTCGCGGAATATCCGTATCGTTTGTCCCAGAACTGTGCAGCATCCAATTGTGGAGTAGGACGACTTCTCCTGCTTTCAACTCCATCGGTAACGGTGTAGCCTTCGCAACGATGTCGTCAATGTGTTCCTGTGTGAGAAACCCAGACCCGTTTTCGGGGTTGATGAGTCTGCTATGCGACTTCGGAATGATGTGCACACATCCGTTTTCAATTGTTGCTGGGTCTAAGGCGGTATAAATCGTAATCTGAGGGTCGCGATCGAGGTCCCTCCACCTGTCTTGATGCCACGTAAGGTTGGTACCTTCGTGTGCGGGTTTATTCATAAACATCGCCCGAAAGCAGGCGACAGGGGTTTCATCGCCGTAGATTTTCGCGCAAATTTCTTGGAAAGCCGGTTTCTGGAGATATGTCAAAAAGATTGGATCCAGCTCAAGGTTCTGAATCTTCCGATAGAGTAGTGTTGCCCCCTTATGCCCTTTCGACTGTGGTCCCGGCGAGTTCTTGCCAGGTTCTCGGTCAAGTTGCATCATGATCTGGTCGTAATCCAAGGGGGCTTTGCCGAGCATGATGTCATCCATCCGCTGTTGCAGCTCTGCAAGTTCGGTATCGGTTGCGACTTGCCCGATATGGACATAACCGTTTTCCCAGAAATGTTCCCATTGTTCGCCTGTTATATGTTGTTCCATGCTATGCCTCCCAGTTGAGCATGTCGTGGTTTCAACTTTTGTTTTACAAGTTTTGGAAGTCTGCAAAATATAACAAAAGTTTGTATACAAAGTATACCATATATTTTAGGATGCATAAAAGAAAATTGCAATTAAGTCGTAATTTTTATCTCGATAACCTATTTTTACCATTTTTTTGAAAAAAATGCAACCTTTCAGTACTCAAGTTTCGTCATTCTATCAACGGACAAGTTAATTCTGAAGGAGACTTACAATGCAACAGAGTGATGCTAAACTTATTCAGCAGGTACTCCAAGGGGATCCAGATGCGTTCGGTCCCTTGGTAAAAAAATACCAGAAAGGTGTCCATGAGCTGGCGTGGCGGAAGGTCGGTGATTTTCACATCGCGCAAGAGATTGCCCAAGATGCCTTTCTTAATGCTTATCAAAAACTTGGAACCTTGAAGAACCCTAATTTATTCGCAGGGTGGTTGTACGTTATCGCGTCAAACTTGTGTCTCGATTGGCTCCGAAAGAATCGCTTGCCAATGGAATCTTTAGATGTTGAGGATACAAATGAGGTGGACAAAGTGTCATACTCGCAATATACAGTAGAAAAACGGGAATCTGAAGCAGATGAAAACCGTCGTGAAGTCGTCAAGGACCTCTTGAAAAAGCTGCCTGAAAGTGAACGGACGGTAATGACTTTGCATTACCTCGGTGAGATGACGATTAAGATGATCAGTGAGTTTCTCGGTGTGTCACAAAATACGGTTAAGAGTCGTCTTAGCCGTGCTCGGAACCGTCTACGGAAAGAAGAGGATGTGGTCCGCGAGAATCTTGGCAGCTTCCAACTTCCGAACCAATTCGCAGAGAATGTCATGCGGGAAGTTTGGCGTATGACCCCTGTTCAACCGCCAGTGAGTAAACCGATGGCACCTTTAGCACTTTCTGCTGTTTCCGCTGTTTTGATTTTCCTCTTGATAGGTGTCGGCGCACAATACCTATCTCGTTTTCAGAAGCCGTACAGTTTGGATGCTACCTCCGAGCCGACAGTAGAGCTGATTGACGCTGTTTTTGTTGTGGATTCGCCTGCAAAACCTGCGGTTCGGAACCAGCCCGGGGGTTCAGATACCCCGGGTGAAAATCCAGGTGCCGGTCAGAAGCCCGAAGAATCCCTTTTTTCTACGCTACCCGTTGACACGACAGAAGTTTCAACGCCGAAACAGCAATGGGTCCAAACGAAGGGTCCTGAAGGAGGGGTCGTCAACAGCCTCTTCGTGGCATCTAACGGCGACGCTTATGCCAGAGTCGGCGCGGATCTCTATAGGTTAGCAGACGATAGAAGCGCGTGGGTAGCTGCTAATACGAATATGCCTATTAATGGATCGTGGCAAATGACAGAACATAAAGATACCCTTTATGTCGTTTCTGATACCGAAGTACTGGCTTCTCCAGATAGAGGGAGAACATGGAACTCATTGGGAACGCGTCCAGAAGGACAATTAATTGACACTATCATAACGGATGCGGACTCTGGGGCGCAAGCCAACATTACAATGTACTTGGGGCTTGTTGATGGTGTATTTCGCTCTGTGGATGCCGGTAAATCGTGGACATCTCTTACCGACGAAAACCTAACCGATAGGAAAATTCAGGCAATCACCACTATTGAAAACACTGTTTTTGTAGGGACGGATAAAGGACTCTATCGCCACAGTTCGGGAGGTTGGGAGCAATTACCTGTCGGTGAAGCCGAGAATATTCGCGCATTGGCAAGTGACGAGCACCGGCTTTATGTTGCCGTCGGACAGGGAGTTAGGGCACATAACTTTTCGAGTACCACATCGTCAACATCGACAATTAATGTCTCTCTGTCGCTTTATCGGTCAACAGACCTCGGAGATTCGTGGCAGGCAATAGATTTCACAGAAACAGTTTCTGATTCCGAGGAAAATGCTGGATTTAGTCTTACTGTTCAATTTAATATCCCAAATATTAACATCCCAAAAATGGATGACACCTCAGAAATGGAGAAGCCTGCCAACGTCAAAATGGTGGCAGCACAAGAAAGACTTTTAGTCGTAGATGGCATTAAAAGTTATTACTCAAGTGATGCCGGAGAAACATGGATATCTTTAGGTTCAGGTGCCGCAGCTATAAGAAGTAATCCCACCCGCGCCATAGCGGCAGCTATAGGCGGTACCTCTACCGCTGTCATATCGGATCCAAACACCTTTTACAAAAGTGGACCATTTGGAGTTCAGCGCACGACCGATGCAGGCAAAACATGGCATCCGTTTAACACGGGATTGGTGAGGACAGGCGTAGACAATTTGGTCTATGCCAATAGGACGCTCTACGCAAAAACAGGAGGAGAAATTGTCGGCTCGTTTGATGGTGGTGAATCGTGGACACCTCTTTTACGTTGTCCGGAAATGCTCACGCATCTAATGAAATTTAACGATGTGCTCTATGTCAAAGGGGTCAACGGGACATCGCTTCAACTTTTCGGCGTATCCGCTGAGGATAACGGGTTAGTGCCTGTCCCCGGAATGTCAAGTTTAGAGGGGATAGACCTTGAGAAACTGATCTTTGAAACATTCAAAAACGCCCAGCCGGAACCCGCACAAGATGAACTTCAGGAAAACATTGAGGAAAGTCTGAAATTAAAACTTGAAGATCTCGATATGGATATGCTCAGTACAGTTACCAATAAGGCTATGGAGGACGGCATCATTAAAGTCATTCAGGCATATTTGGGGAGTTTTGCTGTCAGCGGTCGTACTTACTATATCGAATACGACCAGCAACTCTTCAGGTGGAAGCCCGGTATGACTGAATGGTTTAATACCGGCTTAGCAGATGCAGGGAAGTCTATCCATTCTGTTGCTGACATTGAAGATCAGGGTTCCTTTGATTTCAAAATCGCAGTCTCAGGGGAAACTGTTTACGTTAGTAAACGGGATGGACACCTTTTTCAATCCTTTAATGAAGGCGACACTTGGAACGATGTTACCACAGCCCTGCCGTTTTCTGTTACCCAATTCAAGTCTATAATCTTCGCCGGAGCAACCGTCTATGTGGCAACCGATAAAGGTGTCGCCTATTCAAACGATGGCATCAACTGGCACACAGCGACCACCGATGCGGGAGGCACGCCGCTCGTCATAGAAAAAATCGCAGTGGATGGCAAAAACGTATACGGGGCACCTCAGCAACAGAAGCAGATATATCAATTAAAAGAGAATTCACGGACATGGGAACCCGTTACACCGGAAATTCCGAGTCCTGTTACCTCTTTCACTGTTGGTGATAACGCGCTTTATATCGGAACTACTGGTCACGGCGTGTTCCGCTACGCGATCCCATCAGAATAATAAAATAGGGGAGAAATTACCATGTTAATGACCTTGATTCAAAAAGAGATTATGCATCATATTCTGAGCGTCCGGTTTGTCGCGCTCCTGCTGATGTGTGTTTTGCTCATCCCACTTACCCTATCTATCGGTTATCGAAATTACGAACAAAACCTTGTTGACTACCAAGAAGCCGTCAAATTGGCAAATATTGAAGAAGCAAAGATGAATCCGAGCATGGAGTTGAAGCCAGAATTGGAGGTTTCTAAACTGTTCCTCAAACCGACTCCGCTGAGCGTTTTTGCAAGCGGATTAGCGGACGCGCTACCGAGTTATCTTGGTATGACGCGCAACGGGATTACACAGGGTGCCCCAACTTTGGTTTCAGATTCTCTCTCCTATCTTCTCGGTCATCTCGATTTTCTTTTTCTCGTAGGCACTGTCTTTAGCCTGCTCGCGTTGCTGTTTACGTTTGATGCCGTTGCTGGAGAAAGAGAAGCCGGAACGCTGCGGATTACGCTATCAAATTCCTTGCCGCGTGACCTCTTCCTATGGGGTAAATTGATTGGTGGTTATTTTGTATTCGTCGTTCCGTTCCTGGTATCGCTGCTATTCGGGCTACTAATGTTGGTTTGGCAAGGTTTTCCGCTCGGTGAACCCGAAATTTTTTCACGCTTACTAAGTCTAACTATCGTCTCGTTACTTTATATCGGCGTTTTCTTCGCAATCGGAACATTTATTTCTACCTACTTAGATAATGCCAAGACAGCACTCATTGTGGCGTTTACTGTTTGGGTGTTCGCTGTGCTAATTACGCCGCGCGTCGGATTTATCGCTGCAAAATTCATCGCGCCGACACAGACAGCGCAGAGCGTTTATCTCGAAAAGACGGCTCTTCGTGAGAATCTCAATGCTGAACTTGATGAAAAGAAAATGAAGATACATCAAGAATTCTCAAAAGGTCGTCCTCAACCTACAAGTGAAGGAGACATTGAAAAGAGCATTGCAGCACATTTCGCATCAGGCTTTGGCAATTCAAAAGAGATAGATAAACAGGTGAAACCGCTTGAGGAAGAATTTCGACAGAAATTTAAGGAAAGTGCTGACGAAATAGAACGGCGTTACAAGCGCGAGAAGGCGCGGCAAGAAGCAGTCGGTGAAATGCTTTCGCGAATCACGCCGACCTCTTCACTCATTTATCTCACGACAAACCTAACACAGACCGGAAAAACAAAAAGAGACAACTACTTTCAAACAGGTGACCGTTATTATGACGCGCTTGATACCGATTGGTTTAGCAAAGTTGTTGATCATATCTCCATGAGGATTGTGTCGCCAACTGACACTGTCCAAGTCACACAACCGCCTGCTTTAGAAGCCTCAACTTTAGGAGATACCTTCCGCCAATCGATGGTGGATGCCTTGTTGCTCTGTTTCTTTGCGGTTGCGCTGGTAACTGTGGCGTTTCTGAAATTCTTCCGTTCCGATATTTGATGCGGGTATTAATTACCGAATTGGGTTTTGTAAAAAAAATGCACCCTTTTCATGCCTCAGTCGCGTCACTTAAGTCAGAGGCGAATACAATATAAACTTTCAGAGATCGTATTCGTTGAATCTAATCTATCACAAAAACGTTTTAAAAGGATAAATTAACTTTCAAAAAACCGAATAAAAAAGGAATAAATCATGACAACTAAAATTCGTCAGCAAAATGGCATCGTAATCTTGGAACCTAATGGAAAAATAATGGGACCCTCCGTATCAGAATTAAGGGAAGCCATCTCACCGCAGATAGAGACGCATGAGACCCCGCGTATTCTGATTAATTTCGAGCACGTCAATAGGGTTGACAGTTCAGGACTCGGTGTCTTGATGGGTGCGCGTGCCGCAGTCGCGCGAAAGAAAGGTCGTGTCGCGGTCATCAATGTCAGTAAACAGATCAAGAACTTGGTTGTGCTTAGCCGACTCGTGAGTCTCTTTGAACATTTCGACAGCGAAGCGGATGCGGTTTCAGCACTATCTGCCTAAAACTCTAAATTCTGTATAACTTCAAATGGGATGGTTTTTACCATCCCATTTTTTTTTTGCAATTATACAGGATTTACGCAAAATATGGGCATTCTGTCTATTACGCCATTAGGAGTTGTGGACCTCTATGGTATTTATCAACTCACCAGATGGCACAAACTAACAGTTTATGCTACAGTGCGTAAGTCCTATTATAAAAAAGTGCAACCTTTTGACACCTAAGTTACGTCACTTAAAGCAAAAGAGACTACAAACGTCGAGGGAGGTTCTCGATGATACAGAACGATGCTGAACTCATTCAACGAACATTAGAGGGTGATCAAGACGCGTTCGGATCACTCGTGAAAAAGTATCAGAAAGCGGTTCACGCACTGGCGTGGCGGAAGATCGGTGATTTTCATGTCGCCCAAGAGATTACGCAGGACGCGTTTCTTAAAGCGTACCAGAAACTTAGCACCTTGAAAAATCGTAACGCCTTTTCTGGATGGGTCTATGTCATCGTGGCGCGTTTATCCCGAGACTGGCTCCGCAAAAACCGTTTACCGATGGACCCGTTAGATACGACGGATGTAAGTGAGGTGGATCAAGTGTCATATTCTCGATATACGGCAGAAAAACAGGCTGCTGAAGCCGATGAGACGCGCCGCGAGGTCGTCAAGGAACTCCTGAAAAAACTACCTGAAAGTGAACGGACCGTCATAACGCTTCATTATCTCGGGGAAATGACCGTCAAAGCCGTTGCTGAGTTTCTCGGTGTATCCCAAAACACAGTAAAGAGTCGCCTCAACCGCGCTCGCAACCGTTTAAGGAAGGAAGAAGACATGATCCGACAAAATCTCGGCAGCTTCCAACTGCCTGCGAACTTGACAGAAAACATCATGCGAGAGGTCTCTCGTATTGCTCCGACTGCTCCCGCTGCGAATAAACCGATGTTGCCGTGGGCACTCTCGGCTGCCTCTGCTGTTCTGATTTTTCTACTGATAGGTACGGGTACACAGTACATGTCGCGTTTTCAGAAACCGTACAATCTAAACGCCACATCCGAACCGACGGTTGAGATTATTGAAGCCGTTTTTGTTTATGATTCTCCGGCGAAACCTGCCGTTCGGAATCAGGTAGGCAGTTCTGCTACGCCGGGAAGAAATCCGGGTGCTGGTCAACAACCCGATGCGCGACGCTTCGCCGCAGCACTGATTGACGACACCGAAGTTCCAACGCCAAAACCGCAGTGGACACAAACTAAGGGACCGGAAGGCGGTATCGTCAACAGTCTCTTCACGACGAATTCTGGCGATATTTACGCAGGGACACCCACCAGCCTCTATAAACTTACAACGGATTCTCGCGCATGGAAGCATGTCAACTCAAGAAGTACCAGTTCCCTTAACCTCCAAGACTGGATAGCAGGTGCGATACAGATGGCAGAGCACGGTGATAGGCTCTATCTCGCCACCGATACTGAAATACTGGCATCTGCAGATAACGGAGAGACATGGGATACATTGGGTGTCCATCCGAAAGGTGGCTCCAAAGGTTTTGCGGTAACCGATTCTGGATTTTACCTTGCACTTATAGAGGGCGTTTACTATTCCAAAGATGGCAAGGCATCGTGGGTAATGCTGAAGGATGGCATGGAAGTGGAGAAGGTTCGTGCGCTTGCTGCTGTTGAAAATACCGTGTTTGCTGGCACCGATAGTGGACTCTATCGTCTCAACGCTGAGGCATGGGAGCTTGTATCCGTTGGTCCGGTAGATAAACATGGCGAAAAGCCGGTGATCCATGCCGTGGCTGCTTCAAAGCACCGGCTCTATGTCGCAGCCGGAAGAGAAATTACAACGAAGTTCAGCGCACAATTCAAATCAATAATAACAGGCGAGGACTGGTGGTCCCTTTACCGTTCGACAGATTTGGGGGAGACGTGGTATGATATAGATCCGAGAGAAAGGACCGAGAACGAGAGGAAACCAAAAGGCGGGTTTTCGATGCGATTCCCGGTCCATAGTAAAGATTCAAAACCGATAGATTTTACTTACTCGAACATCAAAATAATTACGGCAGAGGGTCGGGTTATGTTAGCGGATTCAAGGGAACTGTTCCATTCAGTTAACGCAGGCGAGACTTGGACATCTTTAGATTTAAAGGATAAATCCCCCGGAGTTAACACCGTCGCGCCCCCCATTGTGATGTTGGATGCGAATACCTTCTACATAGGCACACAATCTGGGATCCACCGCACAACTGACGCGGGTAAGTCGTGGGATCAATTTAATACCGGACTCGCTGGGACAACCGTTATGCATTTATTTGTGCTTAGCGGTAAACTGCATGCGTCCACAATGGATGGACTTGTTACCTCAACGGATGGCGGCGAATCGTGGGTACCGCTTCCCAAAGGTATTGGCCTTAACGCAATTAAGATGGCCGAGTTTGGCGGTAATCTCTATGCAAAGGACATAAATGGCATGATTCCTCAAATTCTCCGATTTTCAATACCGGACGGGAAGTTCACGCATATCTCTGGCATGCCTGTTTTGTTTGAAAAGGGCGATCCAGTTGACCTCACAGCCCTGATAGAACAAGAGAGCACTAAGATTCTGTCCGGGGCACTGAAAGATGCGGGCGAACTGGACCCGGAAAACGGTAAATTACCCAACCTTGAAGATATCGATGCGGAGCAGTTAAACCAATTGAACGAAAAAATGGGTGAGGTGATGCAAGAGAACGTTGCAACTCTCATGATGCCAGCTTTTGGAAACTTTGCTGTTAGTGATGATACTTACTATGTGGAATATGGACAAAAACTCTTCAGATGGAAACCCGGAATGACCGAGTGGCATAACACTGGATTGGTAGATAGTGCCGAAAGCTTTTTTGCGACTATGTTTTCTACGCCTTTTGATTATTCCGGTGGATTTTCTGCTATCACCAATATGATGGATTCTATGGGTTTCGAGATTGCCGTCTCAGGTGACACCGTTTACGTTGCGCGCCGGGATGGACACCTCTCTCAATCGTTTGATGAGGGTGAAACTTGGAACGATGTCACGCAAAATCTTCCGTTCTCTTTTGCGGAGTTCAACGCAATAACTTTCGCTGGCCCAACCGTCTATGTGGCAACGGACAAAGGGGTGGCACATTCAAGCGACGGTGCCACCTGGCACGCAACAACCGATGGCGGAGGGAAACCCCTTATCACCGAAAAACTCACAGTAGCGGGAACGACAGTATATAGCATAGCTGGTCAACGCGTGTATCGGTTGACAGAAAATGCAAGCACATGGGAGCAAGTAACACCCGAAATCCCGGATTCTGTCCTTTCGTTTGCTGTTGATGGCAACGTGCTTTATGTTGGAACTTCCAGCAGCGGTGTGCTACGTTTCACGCTTAATGATTAGTGTGGACTGTAGATTTTACTATAAAATGTGGAGGAGATTACGATGCGTCAGGTAAAATGGTTACTTATTTGTTTATTTATTTTAGTTGTTGTGTCACTCGTTTTTAGGTTCGGTTGCACTACTGAAAAATTCGGTAAAACGGGGTTTGACATCACATTATCGGTTACCGGTATGACGCGAGTTACATCTGCGTTCAGTGTTATGAGTTCGTTGCAAAAAATTGATAACCTGGTCATCGAAGATGCTACCTACAAGGTAGTGACAGCTACAATGCCATTTGGTAAAGTAAGAAATGAACCGCAAGTTTCAATAAAATATACGCCTTCTACTAATGAGGTTTCGTTTAGAAAAGAGACAGAGGAATCAAGCGAGCCTGTTTTGGAGAATAAAATGGGTTGGCATCTGAAACCCGATGAACCGAAGTACTTTATTGTTGTCGTGCAGGCACTCGCTGGTGCGGATCCTGCTAATGGCATAAGTGATGTAATTTCAGACCGTGTGAAGGCAACATTAATCGAAGCTGTTGAAGACTTAGGTTTTGAGGCATGTGTGGAAAGCATAGAAGGACGTGAGGCAACTTCTATGAAACGTTACACGTTCGGATTCAATTAGCGATTTGTAGATGCTAACTGGGGGTAGTTTTCAATGGTGTGAGGAATTCACTGGATTTTACAGAACTTTGTATTTTTATTTTGACGTTTGCAACAATAGCATTTCTGAAGTTCTTCTGTTCCGATATTTGATGCGGTTGTGTGTTCTGTAAATAATGGGGTGTAGGGTGAGGTCTTTGTGTCTTGAGTTTTTTCGATCAGTAGGCGAGGTTTACTCACCTCGCCTTTTCTCTGTCACAGATGTGTGATATTTTCACTGGCCCCTGTTTGTAATGTATTTATAATTGCGGTTAAGCAAAATAATGCAACTTTTCGATATCTAAAATCAGTCATTTAAGTTAAAAGAGAGATCAATTGCTGATGAGGTTTACGAAGATAAAAAAATTATGAAAACGCTTATTTTTATCGGATTCCTATTTCTGACCACGTCCGGACTCATGCACGCCAAAGCAACTGATGGCAGAATTGCTTTTGATTGTCCTGATGTGCCACACGCGAAATTTCAATTCCACTTTACTCGCGAACTTATCGCACTCGCTGTCACAGCAGAACCCTTCAACACCGTGTCGGACATTTATATCCGCACCTATGATATTGAAGCAGGTATTTTTGGTAAATTCGTTCAGTATTATGGTGAGACCTTGAAAGCAGAAGACTGGCAAAGTTTACAAGAAGGGAAAGGTGTGCTACTCTATATTCTGGAGGCACCAATTGCACGAGTTTCGCAGTCAAATAAGATGGTTTTGGGTGTCTTTGCGGTTGTAGAAAGTGAGAGCGATGTACATCTGCTAAACATCGTCGGTAATATCCCATTACATCAGATAAGATATCTCTTGACAAATCTGAGTCAACTGGGTCTTGAGATACCTGAATTAAAGTCGCTTGATGCGTCTACGTTTCGGAGAATTGAAGCGTCAGCCAAAGCGATGTTGGTTCCGACACTGTTTCGCACCTCCAACGATCGGCCGAATTTTCTCCGCGTAGGGTTTTCAATGAAAAACGAATCGTCAAATTTCGGCTTGAAGTTCTCAAGAAGCCACAATAAAGACCTTCACGGAGATTGGCGTTATTATGGCCATCCAATTGAACATATCCATATTCGTTCTGATAGCAAAGAACTTATTGCCCAAATCAGTGAGGCACTTCAAAAAGGAACCGCTGACATTGAGGAGGTACTGAATAGCTTTCCATCACAAAATACACCGAGATATAAGCAGAAACTTGTTGTACGGATATGGGAACGCAGTGCTACAATTAGCGTTGGCGACATACCGGATTATAAAAATGAATCTTTTATGCTTGCAAAGCGGTTTCAAACCAAGGACGGCAAACCTATCCATGAAATTCGGATTCGCGGTCATCAATCCGCACATCCGTACGATGTTAGAAAGGTACTTGAAAAGGGGACAGAAGAAATCGAAGAAGCGATCAGAAAACTACCAAACGAGATATCAGATATAGAAGAGGTGCATCTCCAGATTGAGGAGAAAGGTGATCGTCGCACCGCGATAGTTACCATAGTCGAAAAACCGCTTCCCTCGCGTTTCTATCTTGATCCAGCTCCGCAGATTGGTTTCAATCGCGTCACGGGTTGGGAGTTAGGTGCGGGTATTGATTCCGGTTTTCGGAAAGGGAACCCCTCCCGTAAACCCTCCAGCATCAGTACGCCCGCTGAATTCCGTGGTGGTGAACTCTCAAAATTTTTCGGACGGGCCGGTTACGGATTTGGCAATAAGCAATTCTACTACCGAGTTGGCGGCAGGGCAGTTTGGGGTGAATCTGAGTCATGGCACCTTGGGTTAACGACGCAATTCCATCGCACGACAAGCATCATCGCCTCGGATCTTTTTCCTTTTTATGACCATACAGAGACAATTTTTCTCCGAATCTTAGGGGTGCCGGACCATCAAAATTACTATTTGAGAGAAGGGATTGAGGTCGCATTGCAATGGAGACCGGTTAGGCAAAGGCATTCGTTCAAACTGCTACTACTCGCCGAGTCGCATGATAGTTTACAAAAAAGCACGGATTGGCATTTCTTTAACTGGCGGTCAAGATCAGATGTCCGTGGGAACCCGCTGATAACACACGGTCGAATGCGGAGCATTGTGTTTAAATACGATTTTAGTACCCGGCGCAGATATCTCGGTTGGCACAATACCTTTTTTGTTGAGCATAGCACCCCAATATTTGGCTCCGATTTCCAGTGGACCCGTTTTCAAACGCATATACGGTATGCGTATCCTCTCGGGAAAAATCAGATTCGTGTCAGAGCGGTTGTCGGTTCTGCTACAGCACCGCTGGCTACACAACGGCAATTTGTAATGGGCGGTATCGGGACCCTTAACGGCTATCCGCTCTATGCATTTGCGGGAGATACAGGATATCTCCTTAACACGGAATTCCTCTACAGCGTGTTTAGTTTTGGAAGGAATAATTTATCCATCGCGCTCCTGCTTGATGGGGGACAAGTCTGGGACCTCTCTGAAAGCCAACGACGTTTTGATCCAAAAGGGAGCGTCGGTCTCGGTTTACAATTTGCGACAGATATTGATTTTTTTCGGTTCAACGTTGCGAAGGCGTTTGACGCTGAGCAGGACCTTCAATTCAATTTGATGTTTTTCTATAGTTTTTAGTTCCTTATAAAGTCCTAAAAGTTGATGAATCAATTTCAGAAATAATGCAACTTTTCGATATCTAAAATCAGTCACTTAAATTAAAAGAGAGTCCAATTCTGGAGAAATGTTGTGATGACGCAAAACGATGCTGAACTCATTCAACACAGTTTACAAGGGGACCAGGACGCGTTCGGGTGCCTCGTGAAAAAATATCAGAAAGGCGTTCACGCACTCGCGTGGCGTAAAATCGGTGATTTTCACATCGCACAAGAAATCACGCAAGATGCATTTCTTAAGGCATACAAGAACCTTGGCGACTTGAAAAACCATAACTTGTTTGCCGGATGGCTTTATGTTATCGCAGCACGCTTGTGTTATGACTGGAACCAAAAGAACGCTACACCCGTAGCATCCTTGGATAATATTGATGCAAGTGAGGTGGATCAAGTGTCATATTCTCGATATATTGCAGAAAAACAGGCTGCTGAAGCTGATGAGACACGCCGTAAAGTTGTCAAAAAACTGCTCCAAAAACTGCCGGAAAGTGAACGGACAGTCATAACGCTTTTTTACCTCGGTGAGATGACCATCAATGCCATCGGTGAGTTTCTCGGTGTATCGCCGAACACTGTAAAGAGTCGTCTCAGTCGTGCTCGCAACCGCTTGAAGAAGGAGGAAGACATGATCCAACAAAATCTCGGCAGTTTCCAATTGCCTACCGATCTAACGACGAACATTATGCGAGAGGTCTCTCGTATTGCGCCGACTGTTCCGGCTACCAATAAACCGATGTTGCCGTGGGTCCTCTCGGCTGCCTCTGCTGTTTTGATTTTTCTACTGATAGGTACGGGGACACAGTACATGTCGCGTTTTCAGAAACCGTACAATCTGAACGCCACATCCGAACCGACTGTGGAGGTTATTGAAGCCGTTTTTGTTTATGATTCTCCGGCGAAACCTGCCGTTCGGAATCAGGCAGGAAGCTCAATTACGCCTGGTAACAATCCCGGTGCCGGTCAGAAACCGGACGCACAACGCTTCGCTGCAGCACGCGTTGACGAAAGCGAAGTTCTAGCACCTAAACCGCAGTGGATACAGACAAAAGGACCTGAGGGAGCCAAAGTCAACACCCTTTTCGCAACAATAGGTGGGGACATTTACGCGGGGACACCTACCAGTCTTTACAAATTATCGGACGATCAGCGGGCATGGAAACTTGTCAACGCCGAAACCGAAACCTCACGCAGCGTCCAAGAGTGGTTGATAAGTGGTGGACAAATGGTAGAGCGCGACGATACCCTCTACGTCGCTACCGATACGGAATTATTAACTTCTACCGATAGTGGTAGTACATGGAATTCGCTCGGTATCCATCCAAAAGGCGTGCCGGCAGGGTTAGCGATAACCGACGCAGGGTTTTACCTTGCGCTTATGGACGGTGTTTACTACGCCAAAGATGGTAAAGCATCGTGGGTGCCTCTGAAAGATGGATTGGATGCCAACAGGATTCACGCACTCGCTGCTGTCGAAAACACCGTATTTGCTGGCACCGATAACGGACTCTATCGTCTTGGTGTTGGGTCGTGGGAAAGCGTGTCCATTCGTCGAGAAGCGGTGAGCACAGAGAAACCGATTATCTATGCCTTGACAGTTGCAGGGCACCGACTTTATGCTGCAGTTGGAGATGCAGAGATGCGATCCACATCAGGAACGCCCAATAACGCATGGTGGTCGCTTTACCGTTCAACAGATTCAGGTGATTCTTGGTACTCTATAGACCCCTGGGAAAGATTAGAGAATGAGACAAAGAAGAGGAGGAAGCGTGGATTTCGGTTTGAGTTTGGAGATATACGCAATGAAGACGGTACCTCTTTGATAGAGATGTTCTCGAAAATCAAGATAGTCGCAGCGGAAGAAAGGGTAATGGTGGTAGATGCGAATGGAGAACTTTTCCACTCCATAAATACCGGAGAGACTTGGAATTTCTTAGATTTAAAGCTCGGATCAGATTACGGGACCGCTCCACCTGTCCTGATGTTAAATAAGAACACCTTCTATAGAGGTGTTCCACCTGGCGTTCAGCGGACAACCGACGGCGGCAAATCGTGGCATCAGTTTAACTCTGGACTCGTGGATACTACCGTTACCACATTGATTACTGTTAAGGGTAAACTCTACGCAAATTCAATGACTGGGTTTGTCACTTCAGTAGACGGTGGTGAGTCATGGACGCCGCTTCCCGGCGGTATTGACCACGGTGTTTTTCTTAAGGCTTATGATGGTGTTCTCTATGTAAAGAGCGGAAATAATATGAATTCACTTTCACCGCTGCTTCGACTCCCTACCGAGGAGCATATCCCCAAGTTTATACCCGGCATGCCCGCTTTTGGGAAGGTCGGTAGGGTCCAGACGACGGTAGAGATACCACCAGAAGTGATCATAACCGCTCTGGCAGCAATTACAGATAAGCGTAAGGAAGATCTTGAGGACCTTGAGCCTGAGCAGGTAAATGAAATACTTAAGGGCGTTGACCCTGACCAGTTAAATGAGGCACTCAATGATCACATTGATCTTGAGCAGCTAAAAAAGGAAGCAATCAATAAGGCACTTCAGGAACAACCCACACCCGGTATGACCTCGTTTTATGGGAGTTTTGCAGTTAGTGGTGATACCTACTATGTCGAATACCAGCAGCGGCTTTTCAGATGGAAACCCGGTATGACTGAATGGTTCGACACGGGATTGAAAGATGAAGCCGAGCTCCCCAATCTTTCTAACCTCTATTCTGGCGAGTACGTTGCGTCGACGAATCTTATTCATTCTCTTGGTGTCAAACTCGCAGTATCCGGTAAAACCGTTTACGTCGGCAAACGAGATGGGTATCTTTTCCAATCGTCTGATGAAGGGGATATCTGGAACGATGTCACGCTAAAACTGCCGTTTGCTTCCGTCGATTTCAATGCAATCGTCTTTGCTGGATCAACCGTTTATGTAGCAACTAATAAAGGGGTTGCCTATTCAGAGGACGGCACGACTTGGCAAGCGGTAACCACCGATGCTGAAGGTGGGCAACTTGTCATGAATAGGCTTGTTGTAAAGGGAACGACGGTATATGGCATAGCTGGACAACACGTGTATCGGATAAAAGAAAATTCGGACGTATGGGAACAGGTAACACCTGAAATTCCAGATATCGTCTTCTCGCTTGCAATTGATGGCGACACCCTCTATGTCGGAACTGCCGGTCGCGGTGTACTCCGTTTCACGCTTGATGAATAATTGTGATATTCGGCACAATAAGACTTTTAAAAGGCGTGTTTCCAAGCACGCCTTTTTTATTGTGTGATCAGTGAGGGGTAAGACCCCGTTCCAGAACCGCGCTGCAGGGTTATTTAGTTTTAAACAAATTGTCGGGTTGTCTGAATTTTTGGATTTTCCTTTTCAGTCCCGGTGCGGTTCCAAACCGCACCTACCGGGCCTGGGGGTCAAAATTGGACTAAAAAACCGAAAACTAAATCGTCCTGACCGCGCTGAGATTAGACTTGACAATAGCACCTTTACCTGTTAAAATAATAAAAGTTTCCCACATCGGACAGCCCGTCACTGCCTACATAGGGCATAAGACTCACGCCAACCCCTATGCAGGGCGGGGTTTAAACCCCGCCTGCATCGCGTATTATTAGGCATCTGGAGTATCAGAAGATGCGTGGACGTACCAATCGTGCTTTATTACTATCGTTCGTTTTCCATATCATATTGATATTCGTGCTTTCTCCTTTTTTCATTAATGATTTTGATGCCTCAAAAGAGGGTATATCTGCGGAGATATTAGCAGCGGACCCTGAAAAACGGATAAGGCGGCGAGTATTGCCACCGCGGATACCTCTAATGCCGCGAGTCGCAGATGCTGAAGCAACTTCCGATTCTCTGCCCACGTCAACGTACGCACCCCGTGTGAGCATGCCGAATGCACCCATCCGCGCTGATGTCGTTCCTGATGTTGTCACACACGCGGACCTCTCACAAACAGATCAACCGAGCAATGTTTCCAATACCAGTTACGGTGATGATAAAACAATCGGCGGTCCCGTGGTCATTAATGGACACACAGGAAAAGGGGGCGGCGGTACAAACATCGGGTTCGAGGGACCGGAGCGTCGCAACAACAACGTGGGAATGCGATTTATACACGAAACCGGCGTATCAGATATTGGACTTGAAATACGCAATACCGTGGGTACGGGACTCGGTATCTTCGGGACAGAGGTGATGCCTGGACACGGACTTATTGGACAAGTCTTCGTTCCGGGAGGCAAGATTTTCCGAATGCCTAATTTTCAGCGTTTGACACCTATCTATGCCTTTGTCACATCAAATTTGGACGTTCCTACACGAAACTACACCGAAGGATTTCCGACTCCAGAAATGCAAGCCGTCGTTGAAGATTTCGCGATCCGCTTTCGCGCGGAATTGCGGGTTGATATACCCGGAATATACATCTTTGAACTCTACTCAGACGACGGTTCACAACTCTATATCAACGACAGACTCGTCGTTGATAACGATGGCATTCACGCAACGATACGTCAGCAGGGAAGTATAAGGTTAGGGACAGGTATGCATCCGGTTGAGATCCACTATTTCCAAGGACCTCGACATGCAATCGCACTACAGTGGTTGTATCGACCGCCACACGGATACATGCAAATTGTGCCGCCAAACGCTATCTACCGTTCCGGTAAACCGCAGGTTCCGGATGAATTGAAAAAACTACAACAGCGTTTAAATAAAATTCAAGAAAAAAAGAGCGCAAACATCAGAGAGCAGTAACGGAGATTTTGGATGAAATATACCGTCTTGGGTGCCTTAACGTCACTTCTGTTTCTGATGTGTCAAGCAATCTATTCCGAACCCGACATCGGTACCGTTCCGTTCGATTGTCCGGGTGTGTCGCCCCCCAGATTCGAGTTTGATTTGGACCGGCATGTCATAGCACTCGTTATGGAAGATCCGACCTCCGATGTCGCGCCTATATTTAAGAGCGTAAACAATTTATATCTAAGGAATTATCGGAACCGGTCTGGTAATTTTGAAAAATTGGTTCAATATTACAATGAAGCACTCAGCGCGCAGGGGTGGCGCGTATTAGGACGTAGCACACGAATCAACCCGGAAAAAACCGACCTCTATATCTCCATTCTCCACCAAAATGAGATTGTTAGAGGTGTTTTAGTCATCGTCAAAAGCGGGAACGGTGTTTACGGAATAAACATTGTCGGTGAAACCGCACTTGCGCAGCTCGGTCCGTTACTACGGAATCTCAACCAACTCGGTATTGAAATCGAGAGGTTGATGTCGCTGAGAAATCGTGATTTACAACTCGCGCCGCTCCTGGAACCTGTCAAGCCAGAACCTACATCGCCTCCTACAGCGAAAGACACCTCCACGGAACCGTCTTTGCCTAAGAACCTTGAACCCATAGAATCCCTGAAATGGCAAGTCGATGGCAAACCGATCCATGAAGTACGCATCGAAAACCTAACGACGACCGGTGAAACTGAAGATCCAGAATTGACAGAAGATAAAATAGCAACTGAGATGGATAAGATAAGAAAAGTGCTACAAGAAGGCTCTGGTGAACTTGAAGAGGTCATACCGGTGCTGGCGGAGGTGCTCGGTGATCATCCTAAAACCTTATCTTGGCGCATTATGGAAGAAGGCGGAAAGCGCATCGCTGTAATTAACTTGGTACCCGCAGAAGAAATATCGATTCTGAAATCTATACAAATTTCAGAATCGCATAAGGGCACGCACAGCCAAGTAAAGGTGAACACCTTCTTTGTTCCACAAGGATATGGTGCTGAGATACCGGCGGCAACAACACGATTTATGGCAAAAGATGTACCTATTCACGAACTGCACATCCAAGGCAATCAGAAGATTCCAGAAGCACACATCCGACAATCACTTGAAAACGCTTCAAAAGACATTGATAAGGCACTCCAAACATTATTTGAAGCGATACCGTATTTTGAAGAGATAAACCTACAGGTCAATGAGGAAGGAAAAAGGTATGTCGCTACAATCACGGTAACTGAAAAACCGCTTTCCGCGAATGCTTACCTCGGTTTCAGTCCACTCATGCGTTTCGGTTTTAACCGCGTAACGGGGTGGGAGATCGGAACAGGCTTTAAAGTTGGAAAACGGAAAGATGTGGGACCCCTGTGGATGTGGAACATCAATGAGGAACAATCCGATCAGACTTCAAGGCTATTCGGGAGGGTCAGTTATGCATTCGGCAATCCGCATCTCCACTACCGTATCGGAGGGGTTGCGAATTGGGGAAGACCCTACACTTGGAACACGCGGATGATGGCACAGGTATACCGAACAACCGTTGCAGTGGCTCCCGAACTTTTTCCCGGTTACAACGGGGCATGGTCGATTTTTGAACGCAT
The DNA here is from genome assembly GCA_012270865.1 of Candidatus Poribacteria bacterium. GTDB lineage: Bacteria > Poribacteria > WGA-4E > WGA-4E > WGA-3G > WGA-3G. The sequence continues at coordinate 20,961 of JAAXHL010000214.1, forward strand.
CCTTGGCGCGCCGGACCTCCAAAATTACTATCTACAGCAAGGCTCCGCAGTCTCATTACGATGGTCACCCGTCGCATCTATCCATTCATTCAATTTGACTGCAATTAACGAATCGCATGCGAACCTACAGAAAAGCACAGATTGGTTTATCACTAATTGGGGTTCTAAACTCAGTTTGCGAGAAAATCCGTCAATAACTCCCGGAAAAATGCGGGGTCTCATTTTCCAGTACGATTTTAATAACAGAATAAAAACGCTCGGTTGGCATAATACGCTCCTTGTTGAACATAGCAGCCCTACTGTCGGTTCCGACTTCGATTTCACACGTTTACAGTTGCATCTTCGATATGCTTTTCCGTTAGCGAATAACCGAATCCGCACCCGTCTTTTGCTTGGGTTCTCTGATGCGACGCTTCCGATTCAACGCCAATTTGTAATCGACGGAATGGGAGGACTTAGAGGGTATCCGTGGCGTAGACAAGAAACGACATCTGAAGGTATACTAACATATCACAACGGATATACGTATTCTCCTTATGCCTTCACAGGCGACAGCGGTTTTCTGCTCAATGTTGAATACCACTACCGTTTGTCCAATTTGTTCAGTCCGCGTTTCTTTGAAAAGTTCTTCGTTATCGCTTTTATTGACGAAGGGCAGGTCTGGAATGTATCCGATGCTATGTATGCTTTCAATCCGAAGGCGAGTATCGGCATCGGTTTGCAGATTGGGGACGACGACACTGTTACCGTAGTGAACATTAACGGGCTACATTCTGGAGAGGACGCTTCTATTCTCAGGCTTAACATCGCAAAAGCACTCGAATCCGGTCGCGGTATTCAGATGACGATTGCCTGGTACCACAATTTCTAATTCAAAATGACGGAATTAAATATATGCGAATTACGCTGATACTTATGATTTTTATTATGCTTTCTGTCCCCTCGACACTCTTGGACGGTGATAGCGATCTGTTCACATTTGTCCGTCTAAGATACAGTGGACAGTTTACCCGGCTGAGTAGTTGGCGTGTCGATTGGCCAGCATCCGATCGGAATTTCATCTGGCAACTCAGTAAACAGACCAACATCGCTGTCGCACCCCGTGAAAAAATTATTGATGTCGGCGCACGGGAATTGTTTGAGTATCCGTTCGCCTATATGTTGGAAGTCGGTAGTCTCAGACTCAGCAAACAGGAAGCAGAGAATCTAAGGGAGTATCTCCTACGCGGCGGGTTTATCTTTATTGACGATTTTCATGGGGAACGGGAGTGGAAATGGTTTTATACCGAATTTAAAAAAATCTTTCCCGATCGTGAACCTGAAGACATACCGATTTCACATCCGATTTTTCAATGCTTCTTTAAAATCGACAAACTGATCCAAATCCCCGGACTCCGCGCGCTTTTTAACGATCGGACGTATGAACGGTTTGATGGATACCCAGCATATTGTCGCGGCGTGTATGACGACTCTGGTAGGTTGATGATGATGATTAACTTCAACTCTGACCTCGGCGATGCATGGGAACACGCAGCTGAGGACTACTATCCGCGTGAATATTCTAATATGGCGTTGCAAATGGGAATCAACGCTGTCGTCTATACACTTACGCACTAAAATAACCCGAGTTGCTACCTATAACGTGAGTTTAAAAATAAAAATTGAAGCCTCTTGTAGGTTGGGTTGAACGGGGACCAATTAGAAAAATCGCGCACACCACAGCGTTTTCAAGCCAACAGAGACACCTGAAATCACCAAAAACCGAGTGAAATCCAACGCATTATGAGATTGACACGGTTTGGGATGTTGGGTTTCGCTACATCTATCTCCCTCAACGGTTCATTGAAGAACGCAGCACTGTGTATAGTGAAATGTAGTTACGACTTTACCGCTCAACCCAACCTACGAGAACTATATTTGGAATTTAATTATCAAACTCACGTTACCTATTTGCGCCCTTATAGCACAAACTGGAAGTTTATGCTACATAGGTGGCAACTTAGGTTATAGTAATGTGATAGCATTATTTAGATGTGGTATAAGCGATAGGTGAATTCCGTTAAACTTTTCGCATCAATTCGTGTCTAAAATCAAAAGATTTAGGACGGATTGCGATATCTGTTCTCAAACCTAACGGAATACTTAGAGATGGGACTCCGCTGATACAAAGAACATGGAGAAAGAAGAGATATGCTCACACATAAACAGAAGTTAGACTTTCATGAAAACGGCTATCTTGTGATTCCTGGGGTTATACCGAGATTGATGGTAGATGCCGCACGGAAAACGATTAATCACTCTATCGGTGCAGTCGGTATGCATGAAGGCGATTTAGAAAAGTTTCGGGCGCAATCGTATTGCAACGAGGTTCGTAATAAACCTGAGATCGTGGATCTGTTCGACAAGACACCAGTCCAGCAAATTGCGGAATCGTTGATGGGTGAGGGGAATGTCCAGGTGCCCGGTTCCGCGCAGATAGCACTTCGATTTCCGGGTCCGTTGCACACCGATCCCAAGGAACCCCGTGGACACCTTGACGGGTTGGGCAGTGGCACGAACGGCATGGAAAAAGGTGTGTATCGACGTGGGTTTACCGCGCTTGCTGTCATCTATCTTGCGGATGTACCAGAACCGTACAGCGGGAACTTCACCGTCTGGCCGAAATCACATAGTTTCTTTGCCGATTACTTCAAAAAGGAAGGACATGAAATATTGGCGGACGGTATGCCGAGACCGGAGTTACCTGAGGGACCACATCAAATCGTCGGTCAAGCTGGGGATGTCGTGCTAACGCACCACCAGATCGTCCATTCAGCAGCACCGAATGCTGCTTCTGATATCCGCTACGCTGCAATTTTCCGTTTACGACATGTAGACTGCGTAGATAACGGCTACGATGCCTATACGGATATATGGAAAGAGTGGCCCGGTATCCAAGAAATAATTGAACCGACGGAATCTTAATTGGAATTATAGTAAAATCCGAAAATAAATGAACACTTGTCCGAAGATAACCCCCCTAACCCCCCTTATCAGGGGGGAATAAGATGGGAATTACTTCGATTTGATGTGTTTAAATAATTATGGGCTTTGCTATAAAAAAGACGGGTAGACACCGTGGTCTCCACCCGTCTTTTTTTTTACTTTCACTTACTTTACCCTACACCTTACTGAGATGCCTTAATGTCTGCCCAAGTGGTGCTTAGTTTTCCATTTGGATCAACCGCAGTAGGATCAGCAAAAGGGTCCCTGGGACCACTGGCGAGGTGTTCAATTTCCGCGTCAGTGAGTGCCCGATGGAACATCAAGTATTCATCCATGAGTCCATTGAACGCCCAAGTGGGTCCGACGTTTGCGTTGAAATCAGCGGCTTCTGATCCGATGCCAATAAACCCGTATCGGGCAGCACCCGCACCGATCATTTCGGTGGTTGACGCTATACTTGCATCTAACTTCCCATCAACATAAATCCGTTTCTCTTCACCATCAAAGACTGCGACGACATGATGCCACTCATCGTCGGCGACATCCGTTGCTCCGAACCAATCATGTATCGGACAGCAGTGGTCAAACGCGACAAAAGTTGTGCCGTTGTTCGCGCCGACATCATCGCCTACGGCAAAACGGAAGAATTCACTCCGATCCCATGAGGAGATCATGCCTCGGACTCCTGTTTTTACCCACGCCGCAAGGCTCAAGGCTGGAAAGGGTTCAACATATTGGTGCTGGCGCACTGAAATATATTCAGCTGCGTTCCCTGGAAACTCCATACACTCTCCGACTATGCCGTCCACTATATTGAGATTCGCGCCGTGCAGGAAACCGTCGTTCCCATTACCAGATACATCAAGAATATCTTCGGTTTGGAGTGTGTCTTGATTGAAACTATAGTAGATGACTAATTCATCTTCGCTGACCCCTTGCGCGTTGACCGCCAACACGGGAGCTAACATCATCAGACTTAAAACCGATAATCCGAACATCAGATTCGCTTTCATTGAAAATCTCCTTCTATGGTAAGCACGTTTTGAATGTGCGCCATTCTGAATCGTCAATTTTCAAAACCTGTCAGATTGCTCTATTTTACAATAATTCTGAAAAGAATACAAGATAGGAACAATTTGACACCAGGGTTATTTAGTTTATAGTAAAATCCGAAAATAAATGAACACTTGTCCGAAGATAACCCCCCTAACCCCCCTTATCAGGGGGGAATAAGATGGGAATTGCTTCGATTTGATGTGTTTAAATAATTATGGGCTTTGCTATAAAACAAATTGTCGGGTTGTCTGAATTTTTGGATTTTCCTTTTCAGTCCCAGTGCGGTTGGAAACCGCACCTACCGGTCCTGGGGTGGCAAAATTGGACGAAAAGACCGAGAACTAAATAGCCCTGAATTTGAGGCTATTCTATATCCTTAATATAACCCCATGTCGTCGTGAGTTTCTCCGTAGGGTCAACGGCAAACGGATTTCCGCGGCCTTGGGCGAGGCTTTCTACCTCTTTTTCAGACAGTGAGCGATGAAACAACATGAACTCATCCATTAATCCGTTAAAGGCCCAATTGGGTCCCGTCGCTGCGTTAAATGCTGCGGCTTCTGATCCGATTCCGATAAACCCATATCGATCCAATCCTGCACCAATAACTTGTGTCGGTGCGGCAACTTTTTCATCTAACTCGCCATCAACATAGATACGTTTCTCGTCGCCATCAAAAGTTGCGACAAGGTGATGCCATTTGTCATCTGCGACATCTGTTTCACCGAACCAGTCGTGTATCGGACAACAGTTGTCAAAGGCAACGAAAGTTGTGCCGTTGTTCGCACCGACATCATCACCTACGGCAAAACGGAAGAATTCACTCCGATCCCAAGAAGCGATCATCCCCCGGACATCCGTTTTTACCCAAGCGACAAGGCTAAGTTCCTCAATTGGATCGTCATACATGTGGTTCCGAACGGAAATATATTCCGCAGCACTGCCCGGGAACTCCATACACTCTCCGACTTTACCATCGACAATATCTAAATTTCCACCTTTTAGGAAGCCGTCATTCCCGTTTCCAGATACATCTAAAACATCATCGCCTTTCAGTGTATCTTCATTAAAACTGTAGTAGATGATAAGTTCATCTTGACTGACACCCTGCGCATGGCTTGCGACTACGGCACCGGTCAGCATCAGGCTTAAAACCAGAAATCTGAATATAAAAGTAGTTTTCATCGGAAATCTCCTTTTATTATTGATGAGCGTTATATGTTGCCAATATCTCGGCAAAAATTTTAACAAAAAATGAACTTTTCACGAACACATTTGACTAACAAGTGAAAGCAAATAGGAACGCTTTTTGCGGAATTCAGCCGCGTTGCAATTCCAATCACTCAAGTTGCTAACTTAAAACAAGGTATAAGCACTTGACAGTTTGCTTGGCAATCCATGGGAGCTCCTTTGTCGTGTTTCTATCCTACCACAGACCAAACACTAAAAAGGAGTTTCTCATGGATTTAACTGAGGCATTAAGGTTGGAATGCAATGCATAATCCATGATTACAATATCATATAAAAATTACAAAAAAAAATCAATCACTATTTTGCCCTATGCCGTGCCTCTATCATTGAGTTTTAGGCATTCCCACTTTGTCGTTGCTTTCCCATTGGCTTCCACCAGTTCAGGAATATCCGCCCACACCCAATAGCATCCGTTCTTCTATATCTGCATCTGCAAGGAAATCGTGCGTCAACCCATCTTCCGGTTGCGGACCGCCGTGTGGTGATTTCCGTAGCCACGTCGGCGTATAACTCAAGATCAACATGCGTCGCTTCGCGTTTAGCGTCGGCAGCCCCCGATGCCAGAGATTACCGTGGATAAGTACAGCACCACCGGCGTTCACCCGAAGTTCAGTTTCACCTTCTACCGGTCCGTGTGTATGCGGTGTTCCTTTGTCTAACCAGTTATGGGACCCGGGTACAACGGCAACCGCACCAGTGTCTTCGTTCAGATCGTCGAGATAGATGAGACAGTCCATGCAGTGTGGACGTGAAAACCACGGTGGTAAAGGTTTAGAAACCACCCGTAGGTGTTGATGCCACGGCGTTTGATGTTCCCGATCATCACCGGGGTAAGTGATGCGAGCACTTAACCCACGGAGCCGTACGAGCGGCCCCATCATTGCACGCGCGATTGATAGTGTCGGTTGAAACTTTAAGAGTTCGAGAAATGCTTCATCTTTGTCCATAAGATGTCTTGGAATGAACCCCCAACCGCGTTTGCCTGCGATAGCCTTGTCCCGTTTTTCCCATTCGCGTTCTTCTAAACGATCAAGCGCATCTCTCAACTTTTCGAGTGCCTCGCCTTGAAAGAGTCCTTCCCGAACAAGGTACCCCGTATCGGCAAACGTCTGCAGCTCTGTAGGTGTCGCATATACCTTGATTTCCCAGTGTTGTCCTGTTTCGGCATCCGGATTGTGCTGGTTCAGCACTTGGTAATGGAGTTTGTGTCCGTCCATATCTACCTCAATTCGTTTTAGATAGCAGGCATCACATTCCCACCGCACACGGGGATATACACACCTGTGATATAACTCGCAAGGTCCGAAGCAAGGAAGAGGACGGTATTGGCGATCTCTTGAGCAGTTCCTCGACGTTGCATCGGTACCTGGCTCCAATAATGTTCATCCGCTGCGCTCGCTTCACTCTTTTCACTGATTGTCCACCCGGGAGCAACTTGGTTGACGGTAACCCCGTGTTCACCGACCTCTTTAGCGAGTACGCGCAGGACACCGTCCATCCCCCGTTTCCCAGATGTATAGGCACTCTGCCCTGCAAAATTTTGCATCGAGCATTCCGTATTAATACCGACGACGCGTCCCCAACCCGCTTCAACCATCGCAGGGACGAACGCTTGCGCCATATACACGTTATGCAAGACACAGGATTGGAACTGGCTTTCATAGTCTTCAGGCGACTGCTCCAAAACGGATGTCCAGCTATACTGAACGACAGCGTTGTTAACAATGATGTTCGCTGCCCCGAGTTTCTCGGAGACGACATCACGCATCGCACTTATTGAACTTTGGTCGGTGACATCTGCCTGTACAGTGATCGCTCGAACACCCTTCGCAGTGATTTCATTTTCGAGATTTTGTGCACTCTCTTCGTCTCGGTAATAACATATTGCAATGTCTGCCCCTGCTTCTGCAAAGGTCCTGACCATGACGCGTCCGAGTGCACCGGAGCCGCCTGTGATTACTGCTATTTTATTGGTGAGGTCAATCGAAATCATACTTCCCCCTATACGCGATCACTCTAAAAAATGAGTAGGGATACGAGACATCGGGTAGTTACCATTTTCGTCGCGATTGGCAATAACTTCTGGGATTTCGCGGTCCCAATAATCCGGCACAGTGTTAGGACGGTTGTGCCATGCCAGAATCAGTGTCCGCCGAACATCTGTCAGGTTTTTATGCGCAGCGTGTAGGAGTCGAGCATCTGCCATAACCAACGAACCCGCTTTGGCACAGATATCTACCTGAGCCGGATGATCACTGAACATGACGGGATGATCGTCATCAATGAACCGTGCGCCTTGCTCATGTGCTGGCACCAATATATCGTGTAAATCAACCCGCTTTCGATGTGTCCCCGGAATAACCTTTAAACATCCATTTTCACGAGTGGTATCGGTGAGATAGTAATTAAGAAAAATCGTCTGGGGCCACGGCGAGCAGCTTAGCGGATCGTTCCAACGCATCCAGTCTTGATGCCAATAGAGTGGGGGTCCCCCAGCCTCCTTTGTCAGGATAATGATCCCACCGGAGGCTTGGAAATCTCCGAAACCGAGTTGTTCTAATGCCTCGCGTGAGGGCTGCCATTCCAGCAGTTTTTTAATATATGGGTTATCGTTACCGTGGACGTTGACATGCTGTCCTTGATAAATAACATCGTCGGGCTCCACATGTCCGGCGATGAGCCGTTCCGACTCGTCTCGAAGTTCCTGCAGGAATTCCTCGGTTAGAACATCGTCAACGACGCAGAACCCATCTTGAATCATCTGTTCGCGTTTTTCTAAAGCGACTTCAGGTGTCATCGTTTACTCCTTTGACTATAGAGGTTAATCTTTCCAGTAGCCTGCTGTACACAAGTTTCCGTTATTCTATATTAACTTATTGAAGAAAACAACAAATTTTTGCCCTTGCAGGGTTATTTAGTTTTAAACAAATTGTCGGGTTATCTCAATTTTTGGATTTTCCTTTTCAGTCCCGGTGCCCCTTCCCAGTAACGGGTGGGGACCCCGGTTAGAAACCGCACCTACCGGGCCTGGGGTGTCAAAATTGAATTAAAAAGTCGAAAACTAAATCGTCCTGTTTGCCCTTTCATACTGTCTTGACCTATTTCGGACGTTGTGTTATACTTGCAGGAAGTAGGAGGAAGATAGATGGTTACCCGTGAAGATATTCAAGCGACTTGTGCCGATATTGTCCGCGAATTTTCGCCGTTGCAGGTTATTCTGTTCGGTTCTTATGCATACGGCACGCCGACAGAGGATTCCGATGTCGATTTGCTCGTGGTCATGGATATCCCTGAATCGGAGACGCGTCGCCAAGCAGGGGAAATTCTCCAACGCATCCCGCGCCGTTTCAGTATGGATTTGCTTGTGCGCTCACCCGAAGAAATCGCTTATCGCGTCTCCTACAACGATTGGTTTCTTCGCGAGATTCTTGAAAAAGGGGAAGTGCTTTATAAATCTATCAACTTCCTTCCGAAACCATTGAAAAAGGAAAAATACCTCATGAATCCGTTGACACTGGAATGGGCGCAGAAAGCAGAACGTGATTATGCCGCAATAGCATTGCATCAAGGAACAGAGGATCCCGATTTTGATATTATCTGCTTTCATGCCCAACAGTGTATTGAAAAGTATTTAAAGGCATGGCTACAGGAAGCAAGTATTCCACTCCTAAGATCGCATGACTTGTTGGCATTATTAGACTGATATTTCTCAAATCTATCAA
>JAAXHL010000183.1 GCA_012270865.1 Candidatus Poribacteria bacterium
AACTTAGATGTGACAGAACACTAGCTCTAGTTCCGTGTCAACCATTTCTCTACTGTCGCGTTTTCACCTTGCGGTCATAAGATTGCTTGTGGCATGGGAAACCAAATCCGATTGTGGGATGTCAATAGTTGTCAAACGTCCTGGACTCTTCCGCATGATCCATATCTGCGTGCCTTGGCGTTTTCGCCTTGTGGGAAATATCTTGCTTCTGGCGTGTGGTGGAATAGGAGCGTGGAAACAGAAAAGGTGCCTATTCGCTTGTGGGAAGTTGCCACTGGTGAAAACATCGCCACCTTCTGGGGACACCCGACCGATGTCCAAGATCTCGCTTTTTCACCCGACGGTGCCCTCTTAGCGAGTGGCAGTTTTGACGGTACCATCCTCCTCTGGGACCTAAAATCCGTGATAGGTTCTTAATCCGAGAGTTTTCGGTTTAATAATGATAGAATTCACGCATTTTCCCTAAAATATTAACACCCAGAATATTTCCTTGACATGCAATTACATGTCCGTATAATAGCCATACAACACCACATTTTTTGGAGAGGTAAAGTATGGCGAAAATACGGATGGCACAGTACGGAACGAAGCACGGACACGCACGCGGCAAACTACAGGCGATGCTCGTCAACCCCGATGTGGAAGTCGCAGGTGTGTTTGAACCCGACACACAACAACGCGAAAAACTTCAAAATGGCGAAGGGACGTTTGAAGGTGTCCACTGGTATGATAATGCCGAGGAGATGCTCAGCGATGCGTCTATCGTCGCAGTCGCTTCGGAAGGCAATAATGCCGAAAGTCTGGATCAGACCGAGCAGATTGTCAACGCCGGAAAACACGTCTGGTACGACAAACCCGCCGGCGAAAACTGGGAACAGTGGCAACGCGTTATCAGGACCGCACAAGAGAAATCCTTACACGTACAGATGGGTTACATGCTACGGTATCACTCCGCCTTCAAGCAGGTTGCCGAGTGGGTGCACTCTGGGTTCTTAGGCGATGTCTTTTCCGTCCGCGCACACATGTCAACCAATATTTCTCTTGAAGCACGCACCCGCATCAGCCAACACATCGGCGGTATCTTCTTTGATTTGGGCGGACACGTCCTCGACCAGGTACTCTGGCTCCTCGGACGACCGGAGAAGGTCACCTCTTTCCTCCGAAACGACGGCGACTCCATCGAACCTTTCAAAGATAACACCCTCACCGTTTATGAATTTGAAAAAGCGATGGCGTTCATATCCATCTCCGCTCTGGAACCGAGACCCATGGCACGCAGATTTGAAGTCTATGGAAGCGAAGGCAGTGCCATCATCGTCGAACCCTTTGAACCGGGATTGAAAATTCGGCTCTGTTTGGAGAGCGCAAAGGACGGTTACACACAAGGCGAACAGATCGTGACGATAGATGGCGAGAGCCGTCAACGCACTTATGAACTTGAACTTGACGCGTTTTTAGCGACTCTTGCGGGTGAACAACCGCCGGACCGTCCGGTGGCACACGAATTGTTAGTGCAGGAGACCCTCCTACGGGCAACAGGTGTCATACCGAGTTAACCTAATCTTCCAATCCACCCGCCCACTTCAGACACCCGGTGATGTGTTCGTGAAACCATTTCTCACCCCAAAGCGCATCCGGGTGTCCCAAGGCGGTGTACATCACACGTCCGTCTCCATACGTATGACACCAACCGAGGGCGTAGTCGTCATCTTCACGGTTGCCACGCGAGACATCAATGGAATCGTTATCCAGACGCATCAGCACACGCGTTTTGTTGCGGTCCCAACTTTTGAACGTATAAATTTCATCCACAACTTTGAAACTGCTGCCCAGCATACGGGTCGCTGGATGGTCAGTATCCTCAACGATGACGTTCACCTCTTCGTGCCACGGATGTCCAGCGAAGTAGCCGCCGAGCATCTCGCCGTATTCGGGCCAATCGTAAAACGTATCCGTCGCGTTGTGGATACCAAAGAACGCTTTGCCGTTACGAACAAAATTCAACAACGCCTCTTTTTGGGCATCATTGAAAGGCAAATTACCTGTCGTTGCGAACGCGACGATGTCCTGTTTCTCAAGATTGTCAGCGTTAATCCGATCGCATCGGTGCGTCGTGGTGACGTTCCAACCGTTTGCAGCACCAATCTGTTTCAGTGTAACCTCTGCATTCGGAAGATAACTATGTTCAAAACCAGCGGAATGCCGTAACATCAGAATATTCATAAGAACTCCTTTCCGTTGCAGGCGGGGTTTGTAACACCGCCTGACGCAAGCAATACGCAAAAAAATCGCGTAAACCCCAATATTATACAAAATTATTAAAAAAAGTGTTAAACTATTTTCCGAAATGTCGTCACATCTTAATGACTGAAAACCGATAACCGAAAACTATTCCATAAGCAAACCATAGGAGTATAGATATGCGATTCCTCAAAAAAGGGGACGACAAAAAACCGAAGTCCGAACCCGAACAGGAGACAAAGGGGCATCCCGATCTGAAGGTCATCAGCGGTTCGCAAATTTCTGGGCAGCGACCACAACAACCGACACAGCCGCAACAACAACCGCAACAACAAAATATTACACTACCGAACATCAAGTATAAAATTGCGGTTGCGAGTGGAAAAGGCGGTGTCGGAAAATCAACCGTCGCGACCAATCTCGCGATCTCTTTAGCAAACGCCGGAGGTGCCGTCGGTCTCATGGACGCTGACGCTTACGGTCCGAGCATTCCAACGATGATGGGGGTTCAAGAGCAACCGAAGGTCAGTCCGGCACGCAAACTTATCCCGCTTGTGCGACATAATATTAAACTCATGTCAATCGGATTTATGGTCGCAGAGGAACAGGCGATGATCTGGCGGGGTCCGATGCTACACAGCTCTATACGTCAACTCCTGAGCGATGTCGAATGGGGTGAACTTGAGTATCTTATTATTGATCTACCGCCCGGAACGGGTGATGTCGCGCTCTCTCTAACGCAGGCGATCCCACTTACCGGTGCACTGATTGTCACAACCCCACAAGACGTTGCACTCGCCGATGTCCGACGCGGCGTTGCCATGTTTGAACGCCTCGGCGTGCCGATTCTCGGTATTATCGAAAATATGAGTTACTTCCTCTGCCCACACTGCAACGAAAAAACAGAAATCTTTCGCAAAGACGGTGGAAAGAACACAAGCGAGCGATTCGGGGTCGCGTTCCTCGGACAAATTCCACTTGATGCTGAGGTCTGTACAGCAGGCGACATCGGTGTTCCAATTGTCGCTGGACACCCAGAATCCCCGCAGTCCGAAGCATTCGGCGCAGTCGCACAAGAATTGGAATCCGTATTGGAAGAGAGCGGCGATGACGATGAATTGACGATCCTCTAACCGAAAAAACAGAACGGCACTCACACAGGTTTCTTTACTGACAATATCCAACACCGAGGCTCCTACCCGTCACTGGAAAAGGGTCCTACTGACAACTGACAGCCGATGGCTAACTGCCAATAACCATTCTTCTAACAACCGACAATCATCCCAAGGAGGTAATCCGATGGCGAGTATAGGTTGGGGAAATGTTTACAAGAAACTCGGCGCGCGACCCGTCATTAATGCTACCGGAAACCAGACTGTCAGAGGCGGGTCCACACCTTCGCCAGCAGTCCGAGACGCAATGCGCCAAGCAGATGACAGTTACGTCGAAATGGAAGAACTGCTCCAAAAGTCAGGACAGTTCATAGCCGAGCGGTTAGGTGTTGAAGATGCATACATCACGGCGGGGTGCTATACCGCACTCGTCTTGGCATCAGCAACCGTTATGACAGGAAACGATCCCGACAAGTGCGCACAACTCCCAGATACCACAGGATTGAAAGACGAAATCGTTTTTCAGAAGATGCAACACTATACCTACGATCGCGCGTTTACGATTCCCGGTAGTAAACTCATTTTCGTAGGCGATGAAAACGGTTGTACCGCCGACGAGTTGAACGATGCTATCGGCGAAAACACCGCCGCACTCGCTTACCTCATCCAACCGAACCAAGGGAACGCCGTTCCGTTGGCGGAAGCCGTCGAGATCGCACACGCGCATAACCTACCACTTATTGCCGATGCTGCATCTCAAATCTATCCGCTTGATTACTTCCGCCGAAATGCCCAATCCGCCGACCTCGTCTGCTTCGGTGGCAAGTATTTCAACGCACCGCATTCAACAGGATTCATCTGTGGCAGAAAGGACCTAATTGAGGTTGTACACAGACACGGCTTCATTGGACCTCGCCCCGTCGGACGCGGAATGAAAGTTGACCGGCAGGAAATCATCGGACTTCTAACCGCTATTGACATCTGGCTATCTACAGACCACAATAAGCGATCAAAGGAACAGGATGCAAGATACGAGGCACTGGCACAAGGACTGGAGAATATCGACGGTGTATCGTGTGAAGTCCATTACCAAAAGAATAGCCATACGCTGTCGAATCTACACGTTACCTGTGACGGCAGGGACGCATCACAGATAGCACGCGATCTTGACGCTGGCACGCCGCGTATCAAAGTGAACACGCGCGGCAAAGACACACTCGTGATTAACGCCTACACTCTCAACCCGGGGCAAGAAGAGATCATCGCAAACGCACTACGGCATCTCTTATATGGATAATAACCGTTGGAGTTCCCGGGCCCCGTAGGTAAAATCATCAAAACCGAGTGAAACCCAACGCCTCCTTACACCGACATTTGGGTATTGGGTTTCGCTATATCTATCTACCAGATTACAAAGTTCGCCCACGGCTTTATGTTGAGCGTTCCCAATAGGAAGAAGACTGCCGATCCACCGAGCGCGCCTTTTGTCGCAGCAACCAATTGGAGTCGCCGCATTCGTGCTTTGTAGGCATCCGTGTAAAAATTAACATATTCCGCCGATTTACCGAGGAGTCGATCAACGGGTGGAACCGGTTGGTAGAGATATGCACCCGCGACAGCAACGGTACCGAGCAAGCAAGTACCTGCGACACCTAAAACCCCGCCAGCGGAAAGCCACAACGCCGCGTTCACATCGTCTTCGGCATCATATTCGGCATCCGCTTTTGCTTCAAGGGCGACCGAGTCCTGCTGTGCGAAGCACCACATCGGCAGACTCACGCTCAACACAACCATCAGAACAGCCAAAAGTTGGAAAATTACACGCTTTTGCATTCCATCTCCCTATAAGAATATTGCCACTCCAAATTAGAGCGTTTGACTCACCATACTCGCAATGATACCCAAAAAGAGAAGGTTGATTATGAGCCCTCCGGCGACAAGTACCCCAAACCCTATCAAGGCGTAAGTGAGTTGAATAGACCGCGCTTTGATTTTATAGGTATCTTTGTAAAACGCTTTGTATTCCTCCGGTTTCTCCAAAAACTGCGAGGCACGCGGCTCCGGTTGATAGATATATGCGATAATGATTCCTATAAAATTGCCGATCAAACCCGCAATGAGCCAAATAATTTTATTCGTATCGGTTTGCGCGTCCTGTTCAGCATCTACTTTTGCTTGGCGTTGATCTAAAGACATCTTCGTACTCCTTATGACTGTTTATGGTAGTGAAATCTCAATGGCACGGCGTTCCGTTGTCGCTTTGCGTGCTGCTTCAATAATCGCAAGGTTGTGATACGCCATCTCTGGACGCACCGGTAAAACTGCATCCGCAGCAAGCGCGTTGAAAGTCTCCGTAAAATAACGGGCATGTCCGCTCGCATCGGTGCGTTCTGCTTCGTCAAATTCAGGGAGTTCCAACTGTTTCCACCCGTCTGCGCGTGTATAACGACGGAGCGCGTCCGCTACGTTGTGGCGATGATTGACGCGTAGAGAGCCGTTCTCAGCGTGCATCTCACACCAACCCGAATCCGTCCCGGGCACACACCACGCACCAGAGACGGTTGTGATACCACCATCTTCATGCTCACACAACAACATCGCTATATCGTCAACATCAATATCGAGGCGTAGCGTTTGCACGCGTGCCTCAACATAACGCACCGGCGAGCGCATCAGTGTGCAGACAGAATAGATTTCGTGGTAACTCGTGTCGATGATACACCCACCACCTTTTGCCTTACTTGCGCGCCACGCGAATGCAGGTATACGGTGATCTGCCGAAAAATCTGCAGGCTTTAACCCCATTCCAACGCTTCGTCCGAAATGCGGTTTACCTAAAGCGTCAAGCTCCGTCAATGCCGTTTGCATCCCAGCAGTGAAGAGGTAGTTATGTACGACCGTGTAAGGCACATCATTCTGGCGGACTGCTTCCAGAATTTGACCTGCCTCTTCTAAGTTTGTCGCCATCGGTTTTTCAGAGATAACCGCCACGCCAGCGTTTGCGGCTTCAATGACCTGCTCGGCATGAAGTGAGTGCGGGGTGGCAATCGTCACCACGTCAATTGCTGCGTGTTCCAGCATCTCGCGGTAATCTGTGTATCGGTTTTCCGTTGGCACATCAAACGTTTCGCCAACCTTTTGTAGATTTTCAGGAACAACATCTGCGAGGGCGGTAACCTGAATAGTTTCAGCGAGGGCGCGGTAGGCACGGGCATGCGTAATTTGCACAATCCCGCCACAACCAATCAACCCTAAACGAATCGGTTTATTCATTGTGTGTATCTCCTTTGCATAAAGTTTAGCACATTTCGCGATTATGTCAAATTCTTTGCATTGTTCAAAAATTCGCGAAGCCCATGAAACCCGGGATTCAGACAAAAAATTGTCACACCCGTTTCTAAAAAATGTGCTATAATGCATTTAATCAGGCAATGTGTTTAAGTCTTGTCAATCAAAAAAAGAAAGGAATTTAACATGAGCGAAGAAGAAAAAAACGAATCTGAAGAAACCAAAGACGAAGAGAAAGATAGCGATGAACCTGAGGATAAACTCTCCGTTACACACCATAGCGTTATCATTAATGGCGAGGAAATCCGTTATACCGCAACAACCGGAACACTAATCCTGAAAGAAGAGGTCAACAAGGAGGGTGAAAAACCGAAAGCCGCTGTCTTCTTTATCGCTTACACACGCGATGATGTAGAAGACCCCGACACGCGTCCGATAACCTTCTCGTTCAACGGGGGTCCCGGTTCTTCATCGGTCTGGTTGCACCTCGGAGTCCTCGGACCGAGACGCGTCAAACCCGACGAAGATGGCGAGTTACCGCATCCACCGTACCAACTGACCGATAACGAATGCTCCATTTTGGACAAAACCGATCTCGTTTTCATCGATCCGGTCAGCACAGGCTTCAGTAGGGCAGTTCCAGGGGAAGAAGCGAAGCAGTTCCACGGGTTCAAAAAAGACATTGAATCCGTCGGCGATTTTATTCTTCTCTATCTCGGACGCTATCAACGCTGGGGATCCCCTAAATTCCTCATCGGCGAAAGTTACGGAACAACCCGTGCCGGTGGACTCGCCGGTTACCTCCAAGAACGCCGCGGCGCATACCTCAACGGTATCATGCTCGTTTCGGTCGTCCTCAACTTCCAGACGATACGGTTCGCACCCGGTAACGATCTGCCCTATATCCTTTTCCTGCCGACTTACGCAGCGACTGCATTTTACCATAAAAGGTTAGGCGAGATTGATACCGAGTTTGAACCTTTCATGGACGAAGTCAGAGCGTTTTCCACAGGCGATTACACAACGGCACTGATGAAGGGGAGTGCGATATCTTCAACAGAACGTGCCGATATTGTTAAAAAACTCGCAAGTTATACCGGACTGACACCCGAATATATTGAGCGAACCGATTTGCGGATTAACATCGCTCGGTTCTGTAAGGAACTGCTCCGCGATGAAGCACGGACAGTCGGGCGGTTTGATAGCCGATACAAAGGGATCGACCGCGATTCCGCAGGCGAAAACTACGAATACGATCCGAGTGGTGCAGTCACACAAGGCGCGTATACTGCGAACCTCAACAACTATGTCCGCGGCGAACTCGGATTTGAATCGGATCTCCCCTATGAAATCCTGAGCAGGCGTGTACATCCGTGGGACTACAGTGGCCATCAGAACCAATATGTCAACGTCGCCGATACACTCCGCAAGGCGATGACTGTCAACCCTGCCTTGAAAGTGTTCGTTGCGAACGGTTATTACGATTTGGCAACACCGTTTTTGGCATCGGAATATACCTTCACGCATCTCGGACTTGATCCGTCTTTACAGGATAACATCACAATGGCTTACTATAAGGCTGGACACATGATGTACACCGACCAAGCGGAGTTGGAAAAAATGAAAAAGGATATGGATGCCTACTTTGATGCCGTGCTTCCCTAATTCCTGTGCCTTTATGATTTAACCGCAAGGTAAATTTATAGTTTTCCAGACCCGTAGGTTGGGTTGAGCGGTAAAACTCAGTGCCCTTGTAGTGCTACCGAAACTGCTGTTCGCCGAGACCCCTTCATCAAAATAGGGGCAGCGAAACCCAACAAACACACCGCTTTAAGAAAAAATCGTTGGGTTTCTCTCGGCTTTGGAATGTTCAGGGATCCCGAGGCACCCGAAGTTGCTTGCTATGGCGGCTTTTTTCGGAGGTATCCGTTCAACCCAACCTACTGTGCGTGCAGCATTTTTCGCTGAGTTTAGTGGATAGGGGCAACTCCTAAAAAACCAGCAGCCTTTTGTAAACTCTACCTCAATGGGATACGAATTGTCCAAACTTTAGTATAGTATTAAATAACTTCAAGGACGTAGCTTGAAACGAAGTGGAAAGCGGGTTTACGGAAGGGAACATAAACCCCCAGTTTACCTGACCGAACCGCAAGG
Organism: Candidatus Poribacteria bacterium; assembly: GCA_012270865.1. GTDB lineage: Bacteria > Poribacteria > WGA-4E > WGA-4E > WGA-3G > WGA-3G. Next base: position 8,796 of record JAAXHL010000183.1, read on the forward strand.
AAAATCAAATAACCTCAAGTGCGTAGCTTGAAACGAAGTGGAAAGCGGGTTTACGGAAGGGAACACTAAACCCTCAGTTTACCTAACCGAACCGCAAGGTAAATTAAAAAAATGAGTTATCAACGGGAATTTGCGGAACGGTTGAACGTTGCTGTTGTCGGTGTCGGTTCACACGGCTATCGTAACGTTTTACCGACCCTAACATTCCTCCCCATTCGGTTGAAGGCACTCTGCGATATCGACATCGCGCGAGCGCGTATCACTGCCGAGCAATACGGCGTGAACGCCTGCTATCCGAGCATGGCAGAGATGTTCCAGAACGAAGAACTGGATGCCATCTTCCTCTGCGCGCCCCCGCGTCTCCATCCCGAACTGACGTGCGAGGCACTCGACGCTGGCGTACATGTCTGGTTAGAAAAACCGCCCGGTATGTTCGCTGATGAAGTCAGGGAGATGATCCGTCACCGGAAAGATCGCGTCGTAGTCGTCGGATTCAAAAAGGCGTTCATGCCAGCAACGCAAAAGATTATCGAAATCTTCGCGACCGACGAGTATGGTCCCTTGCGGACGCTCTTAGGTGTCTACCCGATGACGATTCCGAGCGACGGCAAACGGGTGCTACGGGAAAAAGAGCATACCAACTGGCTCCAAAACGGCGTTCATCCGCTGTCGCTGCTGGTAGCAGTCGGCGGGAAGGTTTCTGCTGTAACCGTCCGTCTCGGGCAACGCGGCGGTGGCGCGTGTATCTTGGAATACGAAAGCGGTGCACTCGGAAACTTCCATCTCGCTGACGGCGCAAGGCACGGGCAACCTTCCGAACTTTACCAATTCTTCGGGGACGGATGCCACGCCGAAATCAGAAACGGCACACAGGTATTACTGCAGCGCGGTGCGCAGTTTGATTACCGTGGGAGCACCAGTTTTGTACCCGATGGGTTTGACAGTGGTGCCGTCGTCTGGGAACCGCAATTCAGTCTCGGCACACTCGAAAACAAAGGACTTTTCGTTCAGGGTTTCTACCAAGAGATGCGATATTTCTGCGACTGTATTTTGGAGGGCAAACCTGCCGAACAGGGATCGCTGGAGTTCGCACTGGAGGTCATGAAAGTCTACGAAGCAGGCCTACGTTCAGAAGGCGAAACCGTTCCTGTTTGATACCTTTTCGGGGGAAAAATGCTAACCAAATTGATCTGTCGTAATTTCAAAAACTTCGGCGAGGTTGAAATTGAATTGGGGAACCTGGTTGTTTTCATCGGTCCGAACAATTCCGGCAAAACAACAGCGTTACAAGCACTCGCGTTGTGGGAGACAGGACTCAGACGATGGAATGAGAACCGCAGGGGAAAAACAAACCCGGAGAAACTCCCGGGTGTCGCTATTAATCGATTTGACCTTATCTCCGTCCCGGTACCAAGCACACGACTACTCTGGCGAGATCTGCAAATTCGTGATGTGGAAAGGATTGAAGGTAAACAACGAACACAGAATGTCCGTATAGATATTATCGTAGAGGGTGTTACGGATGGCAAGGGCTGGCAGTGCGGTTTTGAATTCGATTATGCCAATCAAGAATCCTTTTACTGTCGTCCGCTGAGAACCTCAGAAGAAAATGGAAAAGTATCCGCTCGGATGCCCGTTCCTGAAGAAGCGGAAAAACTTTCTGTCGCCTTCCTGCCACCGATGTCTGGACTTACTTCCAATGAAACACGACTTGATCAAGGGGCAATCAATGTCCGAATTGGAGAGGGACGAACAGCTGAAATCTTGCGTAATCTCTGTTATCAGATTTCACACGATGAAAAAAAGTGGGAAAAACTCTGCAAGCAGATCAGCGATCTATTTGGTGTGTTCCTTGATAAACCAAGCTACGTTTCGGGGCGTGGCGAAATCACAATGAGTTATCGGGAAGAGTCTAATGTTTCTCTAGACCTCTCTTCATCGGGGCGTGGATTGCAACAAACACTACTACTACTTGCCTATGTCACTGCAAATCCCCGTTCCGTTTTACTGCTTGATGAACCAGATGCACATCTCGAAATCCTACGGCAACGGCAGATTTATCAAGTTCTTACGGAATTAGCAAGAAAACACAACAGTCAAATCATCGCTGCCAGCCATTCCGAAATTATCCTCAATGAAGCAGCAGATCGGGATGTCGTTATCGCCTTTCTTGGCAAGCCTCACCGAATTGATAGCCGCGGCAGTCAATTGCTTAAATCGCTTCGGACAATCGGCTTTGAACAATATTCTCAAGCAGAACAACAAGGGTGGGTTCTCTATCTTGAAGGTTCGACAGATCTCGCAATCTTACGTGCCTTTGCTGAAAAACTCTCACACGAAGTGACGACTGTATTGGAACGTCCCCATGTTTACTATGTTGGTAACCAACCCGGGAAAGCCCGTGACCACTTTTATGGTTTACGCGAAGCAAAGCCTGATCTCGTGGGATTTTGTCTCTACGACCGAATTCCTGATGAACTTCAAAAGCGTCCTGAATTAATGGAATATGCATGGCAAAAGCGTGAAATTGAAAATTACATCGTATCCAGCAAGCAAGTGCTAATTGATTGGTTACAGGCAAAGGCAGAGGAACGAACTGAAGGCCCATTGTTTTCAATGAACTCGGTATCTATAATGGAGAAAAAGATTGAGGAGATTGAAAAAGCCCGAGAAACACTCGGTCAAGAATCACCTTGGTCACCGGATATCAAAGTAACCGACGAATTTCTGGACCGGCTTTTTGAAACTGTCTTCGACGAATTGAAGATCCCGAATCTCATGCAGAAAACAAATTATCATACTTTAGTCCAGTACGTGTCATCCGACCATATCGATCCGGAAGTTACCAAGGTGCTGGACAGTATTTTAGAGGTCGCCAATAAAGCAATACCATTGAGCAGTATATAAATTATAACACGGAAACTAAATGGCAAAAGTATCTCTGAGACCGATTACACGGATGAATCTTGATGAGTGTATTTCCCTAAAAGTTGCTAACAATCAAAAGGGACTCGTTGCCTCTAATGTGTACTCCCTTGCCGAAGCATCTGTCAATCCAATGTATCATCCTTTCGGTATCTACGATGCAGAAGCCCATTACCAAACGAATCCATCTATGGTAGGATTCATTATGTATGAACTTAGTGACGCAGTTGGCTTCATCGTCCGCTTAATGATAGATGAAAAGTTTCAAAGGAGAGGGTATGGCAGAGCTGCTATGATTGAGGTTATACGAAGATTGAAATTACATCCAGAAGTCGAGCGGATTGCAACGAGCCATGAAAGGAAAAACGAAGCTGCCGCGCGACTCTACGAAAGTTTGGGATTCGTTGATTGGGAACATGAAGAATTAAGGGATGAGAAGAACTCTGGTGAAAGGTATCTGATTCTTCAAAAAGATACTCCTTGACTGGACGGAGGGAAAGCAAGGTGAAGCACTCCAAAAACTCAACGATGTCTCTCATCTACCAGACCGCTACCCTGAAGCCATGGAAAAGAACATGCACGAACGATGGGATAGAGCTGTCGATATGCCACACTTATAGAACCAAAAATCCGAACTTTTCTCTTTCAGATTTGACTAAATTAAAAGTAGCAGCGCAGACGTTTTTAGTTATCGTGAAGCCAAAACTTGCGGTTACGAAAGTAAGCTTTGACGGGTGGCACGGGGAAGTTGTAAAAAACACGCTCGCGCCTTATCATCAGAAGGGGGTAATCCGTTATGGGAAGATGGAAAGTTATTACAATTGCCGCTGCAGTCGTACTGGTCGTCGCAGTCGCAGTTGTCGTCGGGCGCATCGTATTTGCAACCAAAAATGGCGCAGGCAACGGCGAGGCACAAGCCATAAAGACAGCAATAGTCGAACGCGGCGATATTGCCGTAATGATTGACGCAACAGGCACCATCAAACCGTTGAATATCGTTAAAGTCGGTTCCAAAGCGAGTGGAAAGATCCTGGAACTCAAAGTTGACGCGGGTGATTACGTCCAACAGGACGATATCATCGCTGTCATTGAAACCACCTACGTCCAGATCAGTTTGGAACAGGCACAAGCCGACCTACAATCTGCCCAAGCACGTTTGCAACAGGCAGAAATCGATATCCAACTCCAGAGAGAACAATCCGAAATTCAGATTCGGCAGGCACAAGAATCTCTCATCGAGGCACAGCAACGGCTCATCCAACTCAAAGCGGATATCCGTCTCGAGAAAATAGCCAACAAGCGTGGTGTGATGGACGCTGAAAACAGTCTCAATATCGCTAAAATTAGGTATAAATTGCTCACCTCCGATGAGGTCCGGGACGAAAATAAACGACGCGCGCAAGCCACCTTGGAACAGGATAAAGCAAACTTGGACCTGGTAACCGCAGAACATGAACGGAATAAAACGCTTTATGATAAAGAACTTATCTCGCAAGCCGCATTAGAGTCTTCACAAGCACAGCTTAAATCGGCGCAGGCGCGACATCGCTCCTCAGTCGAAAGCGTAAAACTGGTAGAGAAACCCGCAACTGAAGCCGAACTTGAACTCGGACGCGCGGATATCAGGAAATCAGAATTCAACCTCGAACTTGCCCAAGAACGCGTCGAAGGTGAAACCGCGCGAGATATGGATATTGAACTTCAGCAGCAGCGCATCATTCAGGCGGAAGAATCCTTGAAACTCGCACAAGCGAACCGGAAACAAATTACCCGAAAAGAACGCGACATCGAAACCGCACGTCTCGCAGTCAAACGCAACGAAGTCCAATTAGAACTCCGCCAAATTGAGTACGACGACACCGTCATCAAGGCACCTATCTCCGGAACAATCCTTGAAAAAATGGTTGAAGAAGGACAAGTCATCACTTCACGCCTCTCTTCAATCGCCTCAGAAGAAGGACAGACGATTGTCACAATGGCAGACCTTGATACCGTCTACGTCGTGACGGAGGTCGATGAAACCGACATCGGCAAAGTCCAAATCGGACAACCCGTGACGATTAATGTCGAAGCCTATCCTGATATGCCGTTTCAGGGTGAAGTCTTGAAGATCGCTCCGCAAGGACAAGTCATTCAGAATGTGACAACTTTTGAAGTGACTTCCGAGTTGAAGAATGTGGCAGCGACTGGAACGGGTCCGGGAATGATGCGAGGTGCAGGCGGTCGGCGCGGCGGTGGTGAAGGACGACCAGATTTCGCAAATATGACAGACGAACAACGAGAACGTTTCCGCGCAATGCGACAACAACGCCAAGCAGACGGTGACGCTGCCGACGGAATACCGTCAAGACCTACACCCCAAGAACCCCCCGCACAACAACCCGCACAGGAAATAGAAGACCCTGACGTAGCCGAAGCGAAAGCGGAAACCGATGACAATGATTGGGGCGGACTTTTCGGCGGCTTCATTGAAGAAGCACCCCCAGAAGAACCACAGCCCCAGACGCAACCCCCAGAGACTGAAACCTCAAAGATGCCGTTCCTCAAACCCGGCATGAACGCCAGCGTCCAAATCTCAGCTATCAACAAAACTGGTATCCTTACCTTGCCGACCGAAGCCGTACTTGATATGCGCGGTAGAAAAATGGTCAGAATCCTTGACGCAGACGGTCAACCTGGACGACCGCAGCCCGTTGTGACGGGTGTTAACAGCTTTGATAAAATTGAGGTCATCTCAGGACTCGCCGAAGGCGATATCGTCGCAATCGGCGGCTTTCAGCCCGGCGGTGGCGGCGGCGAAGATTGGCGAAGACGCATGATGCAAAACCCGGCTTCCACAATGCGACGGATGGGAGGCGGCGGCGGTCCCCGAGGGCGGTAAATACGCCAAAAGGGCAATAATGCATAGGAGAAAACGCTATGGGTATCCTTGAAAGTTTTGCAAACGCATTGAGTGCTTTATTGGCAAACAAACTCCGATCTATCTTGACAATGTTAGGGGTCATCATCGGGGTCGCCGCAATTATAACCACCACTTCAATCGGTGAAGGCGCGAAAGCCGATGTCACCGAACGGATTCAGACCTTAGGCGCGAACATCCTCGCTGTCCGACCTGGACAAAGCATGTTTCGTGGACGCGGATCCGCGGATGCCCGAAGAACCCTCACCGTCGAAGATATGGAGGCACTACAGGAACGTGGACAAACTTTTAGTTATGTCACGCCTGAAGTCAGCAGCCGCGCACAGGTGAAGTTCCGCAATAAAAATACGAACACCACTATCGTCGGCACCTCTCCAGCGTACCTCGTCACGGCGAATTTTACGGTTGAAAAGGGACGATTCTTTACAGAGTATGAGATCCGAAAACGAGAACGCGTCTGTGTGCTCGGTAAAACCGTTGCCGATACCCTCTTTGAAAACATTGAACCCGTCGGTCAGACGGTCAAAATTAAGAACCTCAGCTTCCCTGTCGTCGGGGTGATGAAAGAAAAAGGCGCGAGCGGATGGCGAAACCCCGATGATCAGGTTTTTATCCCTTATTCAACCGCGATGAAGCGCGTCTTCGGAAATGAGTATCTATCAAGTATCAGTGTACAAGCGAATAACGGTAAACTTATTGAAGCGGCAGAAACTGAACTAACCGAACTCATCCGAAAGCAACACGAAATTCCGATCAACAAGGAACCCGATTTTCACATCCGGAACCAAGCCGAATTCATGGAAACACTCGAAGAATCAAACCAAACCTTTACCAACCTAATCTTAGGGATCGCTGTAGTATCGTTAGTTGTCGGTGGTATCGGTATTATGAACATTATGCTCGTTTCTGTAACCGAGCGGACGAAAGAGATCGGGTTACGCAAAGCCGTCGGCGCCCAGCGCGTCGATATCCTCGCGCAATTCCTCGTTGAATCTACCACACTCGCACTCGTCGGTGGCAGCATCGGTATTCTTGTCGGCATAGGCGGCGCGGATCTGGTCACATCCTTCTGGGAATGGCGAACCCTTGTTTCGCCTATGTACGGTATAATTTCCTTTGTTGTCAGCGCACTCGTCGGCATCTTTTTCGGTGCGTATCCGGCGTGGAAAGCCGCAAAACTTCATCCGATTGACGCACTCAGACATGAATAGAATACCGGACGCGTGAAACCGATCTCTCAATCTTTCGTAAATCTATACAAACAAGATTCAATATCCAAACCGGCCTCCACGAACCGCAAGGAATCATTAAAAAATGGAAAAAATTGCAGTTATCGCAGGTGTGGGTCCCGGCTCAGGGGCTGCACTCGCCCGTAAATTTGTAGCAGAGGGATGCAACGTAGCACTTCTGTCGCGTTCGTCCGCCTATATTAAAAACTTATCCACACGATTGGCAAAATCCGGACGCACAGTTATCCCGATTCCAACGGATATTACCGAACCTGAGCAGGTGGATCGAAGTTTCGATCGTATCCGAGAAGAACTCGGCGACCCTGACATCTTGGTGAATCACGCAGGAAATGCCGCGTGGGGAAGTTTCGCGGACCTCACACCAGAGGCATTTGAAGGCGCATGGCGCGTCTGCACACTCGGCGGGTTCCTCTGTTCAAAACAGGTCGTACCGGGCATGCTTAAGAAAGGTGGTGGAAGCATCCTATTTACAGGTGCAACCTCTGCTGTCCGTGGAAGAGCAGGCGCATTAGCGTTCAGCAGTGCCAAATTCGCAACACGAGGATTAGCCTCCGCACTCGCACGCGAAGTCGGTCCCTACGGTATCCACGTCGCCCATATCATCATTGATGGTGTTATTGACACACCGGGGGTACGACAACGCTATAAACTCAGTGAGAATGAACCGCTCCTCGAACCCGACGCAATCGCGGATACCTATTGGGCTTTGGTACAACAGGAACGGAGCGCGTGGACGTTTGAAGTGGATGTCCGTCCACATAACGAAGAATTTTTTACGTAGGTTTTCACTTCACATCACGGTTGGCGCGCTTTTAAAGCGCGCCAAATTCCCAGATCGCATACACATCTAAAACGTACTTTCCCGTGACGTGATGGGGCACCAACGCGTCGTCTGAAGATGACGCAGCAACACCGACTTCGCCGCCGGTGTCCCGATACGGTAAAGCGCATACACCGCATCACCACGCATATATCGATTCGCGTCAAACAGCAAATCCTGTAAACCTTCAACCGCACCATCGGCATCCTTACCAATTCGTGCCAGTGCGAAAATAGCATTCCGACGAACCCCATCATTCGGATCTGCTAACGCCTTCACGAGACTCGGCGCAGCAGCTGAACTCGATTGACCGGCTGTCCCTAACGCCTCTGCTGCCCGGACCCGCACGCGACCCGATTCATCCGAAAGTGCGTCAACCAATGCCGGCACCGCAGACTCCGCCTTGCTCCCTAAATCGCCGAGTGCCTCCGCTGCGTTGTCCCGCACATGCTCAGACGGATCTTTCAGCGCGTTAGACAAAGCATCAACCGCAAGAGACCCCACTGCATTAAGCGCATAACAGGCGTTCCGACGTGTCATCTCCGGTTCGTCATGCAGACACCGCACCAAAGCAGCAACCGCCTGCTCCCCGAATTGAGGCAACGCATAAGCCGCCTGTAACCCCGTCGATTCCGATGTACTGTTAAGTGAACTGACCAAATCTGACAGTGAAGCACCGTTTGATGTCTTGTCCGAACCGTTACCTTCAACCCCGCGATGCCAGTTCCAGAGATGTCGGAACATCTCTTGATGCTCAGCCGGTCCCACGGGATTCCCGTTTGCCCACTCCGTCTCCTGATTTGCCCACGTAGGTTCTTCAGGTTCGGACATCCGGGCATACAAGAATTTCATCATGTAGCGCCGTTTCTCGCTGCTGTTCGGCATCGCACGGTGCCACAGATCGTAGTTCGCGAATGCAACCGTTCCCGCCTTGCCAACAATAGGCTGTTCCGGCGAAACTTCCGCACCCTCACGCGTACTATAGTAGTGACTCATCGGCACCACACCCGTCGGACCGAGTTCAACCGGTGTGTCCTGCGGATAGTAGAAAACCAACAACCTACGTGTGTGATGCGACCACCGCTTTCCGCCATCCTGATGCAACCCTTGTCCTTTACTCCCGGGCGGATTATAGTGCGGATGCCGGTGCGGCTGCATATAGTAATCCGGTCCGATGAGACTCATCAAGGCACCGCGAACGTTCGGATCGTCAAAGATCTGCTGAATCTCCGGGATCCGTGGCAACAAGTTATTCCCCGGATTCCCTTCCTTATCAAAGACACTCATCGTCTTTTCGTAGATCGCATCGTGAAACTCTGCAGAGAGTTCGGTCGTGACGGTCACAAAACCGTTCACAATGAATTCCCGCATCTGTGCGTCATTTAAGAGGTATTCTGCCATTTTTGCCCTCCTTGGGCGTTTGCCACATCTCTGACTGCAAGCAAAAACGCTTCAATGTTACCATCTTCCTCATATTCCTCAAGTGCTACGGCAAGATACGCCTTGGCATACGCTGAATCCGCCAATCGCGCCTTGAGGCTCTCTTCATAGTTCCTATATTTTCTCATTTCCATTTTTATTTCCATAACTCTGTATCCCCATAGAATAATTATATACCACAAGCGAACAATTTTCAAGGGCGTTGACGTTGTGCAGTTGTTAACAGAGTTATTCAATTTTTTTCTGCTTTGGTTGCGTTTTCATCCAGGTCCAGTAAGGTTTTGCTTGAGTGTTTCTTCAACAGTTTCTGAAAAAATTCCCCATCAAATATAGAATTGTGGTAAAATAAGTAAAAGTAGAAGGCACACGCTGTGTGCCATAGTAAGACAGCGCATTGGAGGTTTTAGGATGGGACGAAGTTTTGAGAAATCGCTCGCGTGGCAGAAACGCGCCGAAGCAGCACTCGTCGGTGGTGGACAACCCCATAAACGGAGCCAACCACCGAAACCCGTTATGATCGCAGGCGCGAAAGGTTCACATTTCTGGGATGCCGATGGAAACGACTACATCGACTATCTCATGGGATACGGTCCCATGATCCTCGGATACGCCTATCCGACTGTGATTGATACGGTTACGAAATACCTCGTTGAACGCGGTAATGTCTATAACTTCGGGCATACGCTTGAGGTAGAACTCGCCGAAAAATTGATCCAGATTATCCCGTCGGCGGAGAGGGTCGCCTACTTTGTCGGGGGTTCGGACGCAACAACCGGCGCGATTAAGTTCGCACGCGCATACACCGGTAGAGAAAAGGTAATCCGCTCCGGTTATCACGGATGGCACGATTGGTGCAGCCACGCACGCGGACACCTCTCAAGTGCTGCTGCCGCGACACTCAGTCTCGATTTCAACGACCTTGATGGACTCGCCGACCTCTTTAAAGCACACCCGGATGAAATCGCTTGCCTGATTATGGAACCCTCCGGACACGACCTCCCGAAAGACGGTTTCCTTGAAGAAGCGAAAAAACTCGTCAACGCCAACGGTGCACTGATGATTTTCGACGAGGTGAAAACCGGATTCCGATATGCGCTCGGTGGTGCCCAAGAATACTTCGGGGTTACGCCTGACATGTCTGTTTTCGGAAAAGCACTCGCCAACGGTTTCGCAACGGCTGTCGTCGTCGGAAAAAAAGAAATCATGGATGAAGTCGGTGATGTCTGGGTCGCCGCAACATTCCACGGCGAGGTATCGCTCGTCGCCGCTGCAATCGCCACAATCGCAGAACTCGAGGCAAAGGACGGGGTCGCCTTTATGTGGAAACAGGGACAGAAGTTGTTGGACGGCTACAGAGAGATGACGACACGCCTCGGTATCGACAACGCCAGCATCGGTGGTATCGGACCCATGCCGTATTTCGGTTTGCGTACCAACAGCGACGACGAAAAACAACAGCGATTCCATAAAACCTTCTATGAAGCCACCTTGGACGGCGGTTTATACTTACCAGAGGGACATATCTGGTTCATGTCCATGTCCCACACCGATGAGGATATTGCCAAGACTTTAAACGTCTCTGAAGATGCACTCAAACGCGCGAAAGCTGCATAGCGATCAGCAAGAATAGCCATCAGCGGTCAGCAATCAGATAGAGGACTATGGTTTTAACAAACACCCTCTTTACTGAAGGTTTCCGAAAGCCGATTGCTGATAGCCAATACAAAGGATGTCTATTATGAGAGAAGTTACGAACCACACAAAACCTTTTATTGTTGATAAAAATCTCGGTGCAGCACTCGACATCGATAACGCACAACTCACGGCAACGACCTCCGACGGCACACCTGTTGTCCCACCGACACAGGAACAGAAGTACCTCTTTGATATGCGCGGTTGGCTCTTAGTGCCAGGGGTGCTGTCAGGTGATGAACTCGCGGAGGTGCAAGAATTCGGATATAAACTCCACCACGAACCGGAGTCGATTCCGAAGCACGAACGCTCACCGCTCGGGGGTCCCCTACAACGTCTCTCTGACCATCCCAACGTCGTCGGTTTCCTTAACGAATTTCTCGCACATCCGGCACTATCAAGCCAAGAGTGCTACGGGTTTCGTATGGAATCGTGTCACCTATTCCATCGCACTGTCGGTGATGCGAAGTTCAATCCCCACAACGGAAACGGGATGCTCCGCTTTCCGGGGGATTCGCACCTCTATCGGTGTATCCCGGGAAAAGGTCACAGCGGATTAACTCGCGTCGTCTGGGAACTCAACCCTGTCAAATACCGACAAGGTGGCACGCTCTTTATTACTGCAAGCCATAAAGCCGTCTACACAGCACCCGACACCATCCGAAGCCAAGATTCACCGATTTGGGACACCTATGAATGTCCTGCCGGTTCGCTCCTCTTTTTCACGGAGGCGTTAACACATAGCGCGCACCCGTGGACAAACGAGGAGAACAATCGCCTCGCTACTTTCAGCTGCTACAACAGCGTCAATAGCAAATGGAGCAATTGGGACCCGCATCCGAAACTGCTTGAAGAGATGCCCCCCAAACGGCAGACCCTTTTCCGTCCCGTCCGCGCGGCAAATAATTTGATCGGCGATAATTATCGCCATTAAATTAACGAAGGTAGGCTTCATACTGCAAAGTAGGGAGCTTGCGTAAATCCTAATTCTCCTACAACCAAGAGGATTCTCTCATGGCAGAAACTACAAATCACACAAAACCGTTTATCGTTGATAAAAACCTCGGCGCGGCCCTCGACATTGAGAACGCACAACTCACGGCAACAACTTCTGATGGCACACCCGTTGTCCCACCGACGCAGGAACAGAAATACCTCTTTGACATGCGCGGTTGGCTCTTAGTGCCAGGGGTGCTGTCCGGTGATGAACTCGCGGAGATACAAGAATTCGGCTATAAACTCCGCCACGAACCCGACTCAATTCCAGAGCATCAACGCTCTCCCCTCGGCGGCCCCATGCAACGCCTTGCCGATCATCCGAATGTCATCGGCTTTCTCAACGAATTTCTTGCACATCCCGCGTTATCAAGCCAAGAATGCTACGGCTTCCGTATGGAATCGTGTAGCCTCTTCTACCGTACAGTCGGGGACGGAAACTTTGGACCTCACAACGGAAACGGTATGCTCCGTTTCCCCGGCGATTCGCACCTCTATCGCTGTATTCCCGGCAGAGGCTATAGCGGCTTAACCCGTATCGTCTGGGAGCTGAACCCGGTCAAGTATCGGCAAGGCGGCACGCTCTTTATTACCGCGAGCCATAAAGCCGTCTACACAGCACCCGAAACAATCCGAAGTCAAGATTCGCTTATCTGGGATACCTATGAGTGTCCTGCTGGTTCGCTCCTCTTTTTCACGGAGGCGTTGACACATAGCACACACACATGGACGAATGAGGAAAACGACCGCCTCGCTATTTTCAGCTGTTACAACACCGTCAATAGCAAGTGGCACGATTGGGACCCGCATCCGACACTGCTTGAGGAGATGCCCGCTAAACGGCAGACCCTTTTCCGTCCCGTCCGTGCGGCAAATAATTTGATCGGCGATAATTATCGCCATTAGGCGCATACGTCTCTCACAGGCGAGGTCTCAAACCTCGCCTAAAAAAATACAATGAACAAACCGAGATGAAAAGTGTTGGCTTTCGTCATGCCTCTCAAATCGCCGAAACGGAGATAGTATCTATGAAACAATTAAACGACACTGAAAAACAACAACTTGAGACGAAAATTAAAGAGGAACAGGAACGCCAGCAAGCACTTCGGGAAACGAATCCGGACCTACCAGAGACCTTTGAAGAGGCATCACCAAAGACTGAGTTTATACAACGTCCCCTCTGGAAGTACGGTTTTCTCATAGTTATTCTCTGCCTGCTTGCTTTCAGTGTATTTATATTTTTTATGACACCAGATTTCGATCCCAAATCGGTCAGTTACCTCAACCTCATGATTGTTTTGATACTCCTATTCAACCACATTGCCTATTATATCACGACGAAAGGGTGGAAAAGTTGGGTAATGAAAACGGTTGCCTGGGTTTGGATAGTATTCGTATTTGTCTACATGTATGTAACTGGGATAGCGAGATTTGGTCTTTAGAAAAAAATGATTAAAGCAGTACTCTTTGACCTTGATGGTACACTCTGCGACTCCGACACAGCATGGAGCATCGCGCAAAATGAAACATTTCAACGTTTACGCAAACGTTATCCGTATGTTTTAGAAGAGGCTATTACAAACGCATGGACAACAGTGCATCAGAAACTCTTTCAGCAACTCGACGCTGGAAAATGCTCTATGGCAGCGGTGAGAGACTCGCGTTTCCAGTGCCTATTTGAAGAATTAGGTTTGCCTACGGATACAGTCATGCAAGAACTTAACGACTTCTTCTGTTCGCGTTACATCACAAGTTTATATCTTTACGAGGATGTCTCAGTTCTTGAGGAACTACACGCATACCATGTCGGTATCATTACAAACGGCGCACACGATGAACACACCGACAGCCAACTCTCTAAAGTCCGATACCTTGGACTCAGCGAACGGATTCAATCGCTGACAATTTCCGGTGAAATCGGTGTCAGAAAACCGAACATCGAAATCTTCAAAGTCGCTTGTGAACGTGCTGACGTTTTACCAGAAGAGGCTATGTACGTCGGCGATACGATTCAAAACGACATCGTCGGTGCCAACCGGGCAGGCATGACAAGCGTTTTTATCAACCGAAAATCGGAAGAACTAATACCACAGATAGCAGACGAACAACCTGACTATTCAATCTCAAATTTACAGGATGTTTTACCCTACTTGAAACACAAACAGATGTAGGAGGGATCTCCGAATCCCGACTCTTAACTGACGACTAAAAAAATGAAAACGTTATTTATTGATGACCATGATGTCGAGGCAATCAACAACCTTGCTCGGAAACTGCACCCACTCCAAAAGTTCGATAAGAACGCCGTGCTTCGACCTGAAAATCGTTGGGAAAACTGCGGTATTATGATGTGGACAACCCCCGCTTGGGTGCCCGATGAAGCGGTTTTCAAAACGCTTTACTACGCCAGTTCAGAATCAGATGATCCAGAGGTCAAACTCGATGTAACGGGTGCGCCGATTGGCGGGCGGAGTTTTATCTGCTATGCAACCTCAGAAGACGGTGTGAACTGGGAAAAACCGTCTTTGGGGCTACAAGATTACGATGCCCTCACATGGCGAGGCACCGCGATTGGCACGGATAACAACATTCTACCGACAGGCATCCCGCTGGGTCCGATCTACGACCCCCACGACCCTGATGAACAACGCCGCTACAAAGGCATGGGATGGGGAAAAGGCGGTGGGCTGACACCCGCAGTCTCACCAGATTGTCTCCACTGGACATACCTTGATGTGCCACCTACTCCAAGTTCCGACGAAGCACACTTCGGTTATGATCAGGAAGCAGGGTTATTCATCGCCACCGTCAAGCACGCCGGACCCGATGGCAGATCACCTTACGGACGCAGCTTCTGCTTGAGTACCAGTGAGGATTTTGAAAACTGGAGCGGGATAGAACTGGTTTTTCATGCCGATCAGACGGATCAAGAAAACGGGGAAGAACGGATACGCAAATTCGTTGAGGACCCCGATTATTTGACCCCGTTATACAACCGACCTGAAGAATGGCGTACCGATGTTTACAATTTTCCGGTATTTCGCTACGAGGGATTGTATCTCGGATTGCCTGTGATGCACCACTGGACGGGAAAGCACCCACCACTCTACGAGAACGTGGACAGCCGCAAATCGGTGGAACTCGCTTCAAGCCGAGATTTACGGCAGTGGGAACGGGTCGCAAACCGCACGCCATTTATCGAACTCTCACCCGTCGGAGATGGCAGCGCCTACGATACGGGACAGATATCCGTCGTCAACGGACCCATCAGACGCAATAACGAACTCTGGTTTTACTACCTTGGTGTTCGGCACCGTAGCCAACCTTTGGCAGACACAATGAACAGAAAATACCTCAACAACTTTGCCATGTCGCTCGCAAAACTTCGCGTTGACGGTTTTGTGTCGCTCAAGGGTGGCATTGAGTGGGGTTCGGTGCTGACGAAACCGCTCGTTGTCGAAGGCAGCGAACTACGCGCTAATGTGGATTCTTGGCGCGGTCGGGTGAAGGTCGAAATTCTCAACGCAGATGATGGACAACCCATCCAAGGCTACACCTTCAACGAAAGTATCCCCGCCATGATTGATAGTATTGACGAACCGATGCGCTGGAAGGAGAAGCCGGACCTGACTGAACTTCAAGGTAAGACCGTCCGCCTCCGCTTTTCTATACTCGAGGCAGAACTTTACGCCTTCTGGCTCGCTGACTGATTTGCGAGGAACAATAATACCATGAACACAGCCATCGAAAAAACAGAAGCACTCATCCACGCTACGCGAGAACTCGGCGCGATGTATGCAAGCGATCCATACCGCCCGTGCTATCACTTTACCCCGCCGTTTGGTTGGATGAACGATATCAACGGTTCAATCTTCTGGAAGGGACGCTACCATATCTTCTACCAACACAATCCCGAAGGCGGCTATTGGAAATGGATGCAATGGGGACACGCCTCAAGTGTTGATCTCGTGCATTGGGTGCATCATCCCATCGCTTTAACGCCTGACCTTGACGGACCCGACCGTGGCGGCTGCTTTAGCGGTGGTGCCTTTGTAAATCATGAAGGGCTGCCAACATTCATCTATCATGGAATCCCCGATGGAACGTGTCTCGCAACGAGTAGCGACGATTTGCTCATTACGTGGGACAAGCATCCCGCTAACCCAGTGATTCCCGTTCCAAAACCGGGTGAAAAGGGACACGGCGAATATATTGTGTTTGACCCGTGTGCATGGGTGGAAGGCGATACCTATTACGCGCTCATCGGGAACACGATCCCGGGACAAATCGGAGATGGAACGGCTCTCTTTAAGTCGTCTAACCTCGTAGACTGGGAATTTGTCCGCTCCTTTTACGAATCTCGGCGCGAGTGGACAGATGCGGAAGAGGACTGCGCGGTACCCGATTTCTATCCGTTAGGCGATAAGCACATGTTGTTGTTCTGTAGCCACTGGCAAGGCACGCAGTACTATCTCGGACGATTTGAAAACGAGCGGTATCATGTTGAAGACTATGGACGGATGAGTTGGGAGGGTGGACTACTCGGTGGACCGCGCTCACTGTTAGACGATCACAGTCGCCGTATCTTTTTCGATTGGATTCGTGAAATCCGCGGCGTTGAACAGGAACGCGCATCGGGTTGGTCAGGTGTTATGACAGTGCCACGCATCCTATCCCTCGCAACCGACGGTAGTTTACTGATTGAACCGGTGCCAGAGTTGGAATGTTTACGGATGAACCCGAAGGCACTTGAAAATGTCACCTTGAGTGCCGATGGCGAGTTGAACTTAGAAGGCGTTCAGGGGAACTGCCTTGAGTTGGCTGTTGAAATTGATCCCGGCGATGCAACCGAAGTGGGTGTCCAAGTGCTCTGCTCACCTGATCAGGCTGAACGCACTGGGATTCTATATGTCCCCGCAGAAGGCACCTTAAAAATCGACATCAGTCGTTCTACCTTGAACGAAGCTATCCGATATCCGCACTACCGAGATGCCGGCGGCACTGCAAGATTACCGGAAGCGGAACGTTTTGTTGACGCACAACGTGCACCATTTACGCTGAAGGGCAACGAAACACTTCAGTTCCGTATCTATGTCGATAAGTCTGTAGTCGAAGTATTCGCGAACGGCAGACAATGTATTACGCAACGGGTCTATCCAACGCGAGTCGATAGTACAGGTGTAAGGTTGGTGAGCCGTGGCGGACAGGCACATTTCCGATCTGTTCAAGCCTGGGAGATGGCACCCGCATTTTGAGAGAAGATTTGACTTTTGGATTGAAATAGCATATACTCTCGCTAACATTCAATGATAAACGAGCCGTCAGCAAGAAAACTGGAACGGAGCCCGCTGAAAGCCGATTGCTGACGGCTGATAGCCATAGAGGTGACACAATGGCTTATGAGATTCCGAAAACAGTTTTAGGGCGCACAGGTCTGACGGTTACCCGGCTCGGTAGTGGGGGCGCGTACTGCGAATCCGTTGAGGGTTACCGGAAAGCGATTGATGCCGGTATCAATTATATGGACACGGCACGCACATACAGAGATGGCGAGGATGAAAAGGTCGTCGGAGCTGCTATAAAAGGGCAACGCGATAAACTCATTCTTGCGACGAAAACCGCGCAGCGCGATGCAAAAGGCGCACGCACAGAACTTGAGACATCGTTACGGATGCTCGGCGTTGATTACATTGATATTTACCAACTGCATCACCTGAACACGAAAGCGGAACGAGACCAGGCATTGGCACCCGGCAGCGCATTGGAGATGGCGCGAAAAGCACGAGATGAAGGACTTATCCGCTTTATCGGTGTCACTGGACACGATTGGGTCGAGGTCCAACACGCTGTCGCCACAGGTTTTTTCGATACCGTCCTCTGTTGGTATAATTGTGCGATGAAAACACCGGAGGATACCGTTTTCCCCGCTGCCGACAAACACAATACCGGGGTCGTCATTATGAACGCTTCTCGCAATGACAGACTTTTTGGTGACGCACCCGCACCCGCACCGGAACAATTCTATCGCTATGTACTCAGCCATAAGAGTGTCCATCTAACAATCATGGGATTAAGGGACGTTGAACGCTTCCATCGGATCGCAGAGGCACTCTCCGAGCAAGAGACCTTGACACCACAGGAACAAGCGGATTTAGAGAGATACGGCGCACAACGCCTTAAAGAAGGCGCACTAACCCCATAATCTCAGATCCCCCAGGACCGGTAGATGCGGTTTTCAACCGCACCGGATTTTAGGCAGAAACCCTGCATACCCGAAAACCGCTCTTGAGTTCCGTAGAAGCGGCACCTATGTAGAAACTTCAGACTCGTAAAGACTGCAAACAAATAGGATTCTCGATGGATAAAGACGTACCAAATCAGAAAGACTTTAACTTGAAGGAGTCTTATCCGCATGAAAAGCGCAATTTAATCGTATTCGCGCTAAACCAGATCCTGATGCGTCTCGGTTGGATGTTCAAATCTGAGTCTGTCGTCATTCCGGCGTTTATTGATGTCTATACCTCGTCTGGAACTATCCGCGGATTGTTACCGCTCATTCTGCGAATCGGGCAAAGTCTGCCCCAATTTCTCGTCGCACAACGTGTCGCTCGGATGCCGAAAAAGCAAGGATTCTTTATTCTCACCGGTTTCGGTTTCGCGATTCCGTGGTTTGTGTTGTCCGGGATGTTAAGCCTTACGCGCTGGTCAGGGAATGTTATAGTCGCTGTCTTTCTCGTGTTGTGTACCCTGCACTGGCTCGCGGTCGGTTGCAATCATCTGGCGAACGGAACGCTACAAGGAAAACTCATCAGTCCGAACAAGCGAGGCAGGCTACTCGCCTATTCTAATATCATCGGTTGTACGCTCGCGATCGGAGTCGCTTTTTACCTTCTACCGCGCTGGCTTTCTGGGAGTGCCCCGCGTTACGCGCTTCTTTTTAGTGCAACAGCCTTCTTCTTTGGTGTCGCAGCGGCGGTCAGTTTCTGGTTTAGAGAACTCCCTTCACAGCCCGAGGGCACGGCACCTTTTTTCAAATTTCTTGGCGAGGCACTACTATCGTTACGCTATGACAGAAATTTTCGGCGATTCGCAGTCGTCATTCTACTGTTTTATTCCATCTGGCCCCTTTTCCCGCATTATACGGTTTTCGGGACGCGAACGTTAGGATTAGTCCCTTCTGGTTTCGTCACGTTGATTATTGCCCAGAATGCCTCTAATGCTATCGGTGCCGGTATCATGGGCAACATCGCGGACCGCTCAGGAAACCGATTCGTCTTACGTATCCTCATATTGATCAGTGCCTGTATGCCGTTATTGGCGGTCGGCATTAGTCGGATGCCTACCGGTGCCCAGTTTTATTGGATTATCTTTGCCCTTATGGGATTCACACCCGTGTCGGCACGCATCGTTACAAACTACACGCTTGAAATCGCGCCACAGGAGAAACACCCGCAATATCTGGGCGTGATGAGTCTTTTTCAGGCGATCCCACTATTGGTTTCACCGCTGATTGGGGCATTAATCGAGGGATTCGCCTTTGAACCTGTTTTTATCGGGGGTGGTGTCCTTGTTTTGATAGGGTTCTTGCTCACCTTCCGATTGGCTGAACCGCGGTTTAGCGAAAACCCCTAAGAATCGGTGTTCCCCTATAAGGTGTGTTGGGTAACACAACATTTATCTCTCTATCTGATCGGTTTTATCCAAGTCCCAAAGCAGAATCGTTCCATCATCACCACTGCTGGCGAGGGTTTTTCCATCAGGTGAGAATCGCAACGCATCCACACTACTTGTATGTCCAATAAGGGTACTCAGAACGCGACCACTGGGGAGTTCCCACAAACGAATGAGGAACCTACCCTGACCGCTGTCGTACACACTTCCACCCGCGAGGATTTTCCCATCAGGCGACACAGCAATCGCCTTAATACCACGCCAATGTCCGGCAAGGAGTGCCATCTGCTTACTGGTCTCTATGTCCCACAACCGGACGGTTCCATCAGCACTTCCGCTTGCCAAAAAGCGTCCATCCGCCGGGAAACCCAATGAGGTCACCCTGCTCGTGTGTCCTGTGAGAAGCGAGATTTCTTGACCGGTCTTTGCATCGTATATCCAAATTCCGATGCTGGTTGCAACCGCGACTCGGTTACCATCTGGCGTAAATTTTATATCATGTGGCACGCCTTTTCCAAGCCGGAGTTTCGCACCTTCAGGCAGTTGCCACCGAGTATAGTCTTCCGCCGAAAGATCTGAAGTGAACAGGATTGAAACGAAAAGTAGTATGCACGCGATCCGTTGTATCATTTCTTAATACCTTCTGTTTTTAAAGCACCTATCTGTAGCAGTCTGTTTGGCAATCGAAACACCTTGGAAAAGTATAACACCATTGACGTAGATTGTCAAACGACACGAGCAAACGTCTCCGTTTTCTGTAGACTTACCCTCGGATCTATGGTAACATGTCCGCAACCGATTTTAATCCTTCAATAGGTTAACATAGGAGGAACGCTACCATGGCGGAGAAAATGGCGTGCCCGTTTTGTGGGACCCAAGTTGAATACGCGATCGAAAATTCGCCGGACTGGTATCGCGATCCGTCGTTACCCGTCTACCGAATTGATTGTCACGATAAATGTAGACAGTATTGGCTTGAAGCAATCTCTGAACCACATCCGCAGATCGATCCCGCTATCCGTGACTTCTTGGGTCCACTCAACGATGAACAACGGATGTTTATCTCCGAATCGACACGACACGCGTGTGACAACGGCGTTTTGATCGTTTGGAACAGCAACATTTTACAATACCTTATCACCGATTGGCACTATGCAAAATCGGCTGTTATGTCGTATGGATTCGATGGCATTTCATTCCAAATCAGTGGTATCGGATTTGATTTTGCGAATATGTTGTTTTTCTTAGATACTCAGGACGCTCGGTTCACACTAAGAATCTATCGGGCTGGAACTTCAATCGCTAAAATCCGATCTGAGGTTCATTGGTTAAAGGCACTTTGGAATAGAGCACAAATTAAGACCCTTTCCCCTGTCCTTGGACGCGACGGGGAAATGATTCAATCTATCACCCCAAATGACCTACCGACTCGCTATGCAACTGTCTGCGATTGGATTCTGGGTGAGACGCTTCACGCACACTTTGAAACGGAGAAAACACCAGAACTAATCCGAAATCTTGGAACTATGGCAGGTCGCATGCACCAAGTATCGGAGACCTTAGAACTACCACAATGGTTTACCCGTCCTCGGTACGATATGGAATGGATTAACGAAAAAATTAAAACCGCACTCGGAAGTGATACAGACGCTTCAGCGGAGGAACTCGCTAAACTTTCCTCCCTCTCTTCCCGCTTTTCACAGTTCGTCACAGAGCAGGGGGAAGGGCGAGACGTTTTCGGACTGATTCACTCCGATCTGGAACCGCACAATATCATTATCTCCGATGGACAACCCTGCCCGATTGATGTCGTCGAGTTCGGATTCGGTTATTATATCTCAGATATTCTGACGCTTTCTCGCCATTTTAGTGAGGATGAACAGCCAATTTTCTTTGAAGGGTATCAAGAAGTCCGTCCACTCCCGACAGATTATCTTCAACAACTGGCTCTATTTGAAGAATTGCGCATGCTGTAACCCAACGGACGTAGCATGACTTGTAGCATAGCCTGTTAGGCTGTGCCAGGGTAACAGAGATGTAGGTGCGGTTTGGAACCGCACCGGATTTAAAAAGAAGATTCAAAAATATAGACAAACCCATAATTTATTTACAACTATATGCCCCCGCCATTGTGGTTGACTTGCATTCACATTTATGATAACATATCGGCATAGAAGGCACGGAACATCTAAGGAACCAACCTATGGAACGCCGATACCTTTTCCTCGATCTGCACCACATCACCCGAATAGAAGGTCTTTACCGCCGGATGCACCAACCGCAACGGCATCCCGATAACCCGATTCTACGCGGCGAGAACCCGTGGGAGAGCGTCGCATCGCTCTACGGCACGGTACTATACGATCCGCAGGATTCGCTTTTCAAAATGTGGTATCTCACGGGACCCTACGTGGACGGCATGGTACAAATCCGTCAACGGAACGCACTCGGCAACATAACGCTCCTTGCTTATGCCGCCTCAACCGATGGCGTACACTGGGAAAAACCCGTCCTAAACCAGGTCGATTTTGAAGGCAGCACTGCCAACAATCTCGTGTACATTGGACGCACAAACTGTGAGGGCGCGGCTATCCTCTACGATGCACACGAGACCGATCCGAACCGCCGTTACAAAGCCTTTTATTGGGAACACGGTGGCATTGATACCTTTATTGAATACGAAGGACGCACAATCTGGGGACGCGGTGAAGGAGACGGTATGTGGATGTCCTTTTCGCCGGACGGTGTGCACTGGACAAACTGCGAATCTAACCCTGTTATTCCGATTGATAGCGATACAACCCAATCCTTAGTGTGGGATCCGAACATACAGAAATACGTTGTCTTCGGACGGTTCGGAGCAGGTGGACGCAAAACCGCTCGCGCCGAGAGTCCCGACGCAATCAACTTCAGCCAACCCGAACGCGTCTTTGAATGCGACGCAATTGATGAAGAAGGCACCCAAATTTACGGCATGCCGATCAACATCTACGAAGGCATCTATCTCGGTATGATTTGGGTCTATCGCGAAGGTGTTGATGGCACGATTGACACATCACTCGCAACCAGTCGTGATGGTATCAACTGGCAGCGCGTTCTGGATCGTCAGACCTTCCTCACACTCGGTCAGCAAGGGAGTTGGGAAGACGGTATGACACGAATCAGTCAAAATTTCATCGTACACAACGACCAAATCTATCTCTATTACGGTGGCGTGAACGGACCGCACACCGGTAGGAAATTCAAACAAGTAGAACGCAAACACAAGTCCATGCTCGGCTTGGCGACCTTGCGCCGGGACGGATTCGTCTCAATCGATGCAGGTGAAACCGAAGGGTACATACTAACAAAACCGCTGAAACTTAACGGCACAGAACTACACCTGAATGTTGATGCCAGTCAAGGCTATATCGTCGTCTCAATCACCGATGATATAGGTGTTCCTTTGGAGAATTACACCTCTCATCAAATTGTCGGGAATCAATTGGATATAGAGATTGAATTTAATCATTCGTTAGAGACACTTAAAGGCAAAGAGGTTCGGCTCCGATTCCAACTCAGGAACGCAAGCCTATATTCTTACTGGTTCGTTTAATCATTGGAGACCATTGCTTCGTGCAGTTTCAAGTTGTGTTGCTCACAAGGTCCTATCGACCTGTAGGAGCGAGTTCTGCTCGCGATATTTGAACCGACCTGTAGGAGCGAGTTCTGCTCGCGATACTTGAAACTTTTACCACTTGAGGAGAAAAAGATGAAACATATCTATCACAAAGAGGATGCCGAAGTCGTCCGTATTGAAGGCGATGCGCCCCGGACACTCTACACGCTCATCCAACCGAATACCGCGAATACCGAACATTTCGCAATGGGGTTAGAGGAGATTGACCCACACAGCGAAATCCCGCTCCACTTTCATAGTGAAGCCGAGGAGATTATTTTTGTCTACGGTGGACAAGGAAAAGCCTTCGTCGGTGATGAAGTCGCTGACCTGAAACCCGGCACAGTTATCTATCTACCACCCAACGTTGAGCACCGCTTTGTCAACACAGGCGATGAACCGCTCTGGATTACATGGACACTTTCACCTCCCGGTTTTGAGAAACAAATCCGTAAGATCGCAGACGGCTCCGCGGGAATGGAAGTATTTAGCGAGCCTGATTAAAAAATCAACTTTGATAAAATTAGGACTTACGCATGCTTCTCTTTTGTAGCATAAACTGTTAGTTTGTGACACTAAAACGCTGGGTTTTCCGAGAAACCTCATCTAACAGAATAGGCTGCAGTCAAAATTGCGTAAGTCCTGAAAATAATGCACCCTTTTCGACCTTAAAATGCGTCACTATAAGTAACCCCCAAATATTTAACAGAGTCTACGCACCCCCCAAAGCAGGCGGGGTTTGGAACCCCGCCTATAGTGATTATCATGCCGAGATTTATCAAAAAAACGCGTAGGTCCAATTTAAATTTGTTTTGGATAATCGGTTTAAAACATCAAAAAACTTAGGTTTCCCAACGCCGCCTATTTCCTCAAGGAGATATTCATGTTCGCAAGAAAGAAATATTCAATCGTCGCGTGCCTCTTCTATCTCATATCCTGCACTCTCTACTTTTCCGCAATTGCGTTTGCCCAAGATACCCAAGACGAAAAAATTATCGAACGCTACAAATTGATGCTCAATCGCAACCCCAAAGAAGGGAGTACGTTCGATCGGCTCTATCAATTTTACCTCGAAGGCGCGGGCTTAGATGCCATGGTCGCCGATTATCAGGCAGAAGCAGAAGCCAAATCCAATGATCCAAACATCCAACTCATCTTAGGGCATATCCACAAACGCCTCGGAAAAGATACAGAGACGCTCACCGCATACGAACGCGCCGTTGAACTTGCCCCTAACGCTTATTATCCGCATTTCACATTGGGGCAGATGTACGCAATCCTCCGTCGGCATGAAGACGCAATCCGAGAACTAACGAAAGCCGCAGAACTGTCTGAGCAGACACAGGCTGCATCTCCTGAGGAATTGATGGCGATTTATAAGGCACTCGGACGTGCTTATTTCAACCGAGACCGTGTAGACGAAGCGATTTCGGCATGGACAAAAATCTCCGAACTCGACCCAGAAAATATCTTCTCCCGCATCGAACTCGCAGACCTCTTCCGAGAGCAACAACTCTACGATCAAGCAGTCGCGCAACATCAGGCGATTATCGCACTTAAAGCAGACGATCCCTACCGAATCTGTCTCAGTCATCGGGAGATCGGCAACATTCACGAAGAAAAAGGGGATTACGAGGGAGCTATCCAAAGCTACGAAGCCGCATTAGCATTGACGGCACCCGGAAACTGGCTCCGTAAGGACCTCCAACACCGTATTACAGGCATTCATGCCGCAGACGGGGATTGGGACGGTCTAATCGCGCACTATAATGAAAAACTTCAACAGACACCCAACGATCCAGAGTTAATCGGTTTGCTGGCTTCTGCCTACATCGAAAACCAACAGCTGGACGAAGGGATCGCCGCCTATCAGAACGCACTTGAACTCGCCCCGACAGATGCTGGACTCCGTTTGAACCTAATCACTGCGCTCCGGAACGTCGAAAAATATGAGGATGCCGCTGCAGCCTACGAATCTCTCAGCGAACAGCAACCCGACGATTTCGGCATCTATCGCGAACTCGGCGAGTTATACTTGCAATTAGATGACGAAGACAAAGCAAGAGCAACCTATCAGCGCATGCTCGCCCGGGACCCTGATAACGCAAGCACGCACCTCATCCTTGCCGAGATTTACGCCAATCACGAATGGGTAGACGATGCCGTCGCATCCTATCAATCAGCACTTTCGCTTGCACCCGACAATCTGGATTACATTGAGTATTTCGGTGAATTCTACTTCCGTCAAGGAGACAGAACAAAAACTTTAGAGACCTGGAATCAGATGGTCGCTGGCGATAAAGCCGTCCCCGAAAATTATGACCGACTCGCAAATTTGCTTGATAGCAAGGCTCGCGTACTGAACAGCAACACCGAAGCCATCGCTGCAAGTCGAAAGGCTGTCGAGTTAGCACCCGACGTATACCGCTATCGTGAGGCATTGGCAAAACGGCTCATCGAGAACAAAAATTACGATGAAGCGTTAACAGAATATACGGAAGCCACCAAACTCGCACCAAACGATTTTTTTGCGGAACAGATGGATAACCAGCAAATCGAAATCTATCGGAGGCAAGGGACGCTGGTTGAAAAAATTGAAGATTTGGAAGCGACACTCGAAAAACCAGATACCACCGCTGCTGATGCCTTCACACAATACAAGCAGCTCATCAAGATGTACCTCAAGTTAGGGAATACCACCTACGCGCTTGAGGTGCTTATGAAAGCGAAAAACGCCCAACCTAATGATGTGCTTATCAACCGTTGGCTCGCCGAAATCTACGCTTTGCAAGGACGACGGAAGGACGCTAACGCCGTCTATACCTACCTCACCGAAATTGACGCTGCAAACGCACGCGAATACTATACAAACATCGCACGTTCCTATCTCGAAATCATGGATTTTGATGCCGCAACGGATGCCGCAAAGCAAGCCATCGCACACAGTCCCCGGAACCCCGAAGGGCATCAGATGCTGGCACAGATCGCGACACAAGCAGCAGATTATCAAACCGCTATTAACAGTTTCAAGCAGGCAATTCGCCTGCGACCAGAAGCCACCAACATCCGTTCCGAACTCGCAGAAATTTACAAACTTTCCGGTAACCCTCGACAAGCACTCGAACAGTACTGGCGATGCTGGGAATTAAGCACGAGCGTCAACGACAAACTCGTTTTCGTCAAACCGCTTTCGGAGGTATATTACGATTTGGGACGCCGCGGCGAACTCGAAGAAAAGTTGAAGCAGATAGCGACAACGAACACCTCTGATGTAGGTCCCATCGTTGCATTGGCGGAAATCTATAAAACGGAAGGCGATTTACCGAACGCACGTTTCCAACTCGCTCGCGCATTAGACAGGGACCGCGAAAACCCGGACCTCTTGGCGCAACTCGTCAAAATTAGCCTTGACCTCGGCGATACGCAGGACGCACTCTCCTACCAACAGCGACTCGTCAAGACACAACCGAATCCTACAAATCGGCAGCGACTCGGCGAACTACTGTTTGATGTCGGACGCGAACAAGAAGCGATTCAGGCGTGGACAAAACTTCTCCATACCAAAAACCAACCCTTTGAGGCAGAGATTAAACTCGCCGCTCTGCTGATCCAGCACGGGCTACTCGATGAAGCAGTTTCGGTTCTCGATCGAGCAGCTGAAAAGGTGACAGGCACAAACGCACATATTACGCTATATCAACTCGGCGCAGCGTTGGTCGAAATAAATGAATACGATCGCGCACGTTCCTACTTCCAACGAATCCTTGATCTGCCCGAACCGTCTCAGAGCACCACAACAACAGCATCCCAAACAATATCGGCACCCCCCGGAATCAATACAGATAGGTTCAACCTCCCGCAAAGGCTCATCCTCCAAATTCAGCGATTCTCCTTTCAAATCAGCGGCAGACAGCAAACCCGATGGGTACCCAAAAACTTTGAAGAAGCACAAGCAGGCGCACTTGTACAACTAATAATAATCGCACAACAACAACGGAGGTTGACTGCGTTTATCGAACTCTTTGAAGCACAAGTTGACGCAGACCCGAAAAATATTAAGACGCTCGAAACGCTGGCACAAATCTACACCTTAACCCAAAATACCGACAAAGCTAAGGACACTATTGATCGGTTAATCGCTGCATCACCGAACGATCCCGTCTATCAAAGCATCCAGTTAACGAGTTTTATGGAACACGGACTCGATTATGAAACATTAAAGAAGTCCCTCGACGAAATGACGGGGTTACCTCCCGAAGCACGGCTCTGGTATATAGCGCAATACGCAAGTAACTTTTACAACCAGGGACAGAAAGAAGATGCCGAAAAATTGGCGGCGGAACTTGAAGGCGCGAAGGTGACGGACTTCAAAACTGGGGCAAGAATCGTTAATACGCTCACACAGATGGGCAAGACAGCGGCGGCTGAAAGTATCCTTGCTCAGCTCCCCGCCTCGCCACCCGCAACGACGCAACAACAGCCATCACAGACACCACAATTAGCCCTTTTCGGTCAACGAACCTCCACTTCGCAGCAGTGGCAAGAATATAGAAATATCTATGGAAGCCTCGCGACGGCTTATCTTCGTGAAGGGCAAGCGGACAAAGCGGTTGCCCTGTTCTGGACGTTCCTTGAGCGAACCAAACCACAAGCATCCAATGCAAGACGTGTCGCCGCCTTAACTTATGCAAATCGTTCCTACTCGGGGTACACACCGTTACAGACACGCTACCCATCACCGACAACCTACTACGACCAAAACCGTTTACAGTTCCTTCAGCAGATTTTCACCCAACTGTGGTCCCACAATACAGAGACAGCACTGTACAAAAAACTTGAAACTGCGTTAGACACGGCAACGGACAAAGATCGCATTTACCCAGGTTTAGCACTCAGTTATTGCTATTGGTGGGCAGGGGATCGCGACAAAGCACAAGAAGTCCTCTCCTCGCTCCAAAAGGAATTTCCTGAGGACCTCACACTCAAACTAAACACTATCTTCACTGCGATTCAAACGGGAGAACACGCGACAGCACTCGAATTGCTCGATGGACTCGCTGAAGTTGATCCAAGAAACCGGAAGCAGTACTATGAACTCACATTGCAAATCGCGGCACAAATCGGAGATACCGTCGCTGTGCGTGAACTGGTGACAAAGGTACTAAATTCACCAAGTGGAGCTCGAGAACTTTATCAATTCTCGCAAACACTCCAACAAAATGGACTCACGCAATACGCAATTGCAATTGCTAAGAAGGCGACGAGCCTCGCGATGGGTGAGAGCGATCCGAACTTCCTTGTGGATTTGAGCCGGCATTTAGAGGATTTAGGACGCGGACAGGATGCCTCCCGTATCGCTGAACGCGCAATTCGGTTCGCCAACCAGCGCGACCGATACGGACAAACATTGTATCGATGGGACATGCAACGAGCCGTCCGACTCGCAGGACGTTCTAAAGGACTCCGAGAGCGTGAACCGCAGTTGGTTGCAGCCACTCAGAAGGACCCGAATTCGTTCCAGGCACAAATCAAGTTGGCGACCTTCTATGAACAGACAAATCAGGTAGAAAAAGCGTCCGAAGCCTACGAGGCGGCACTCACCCTACATCCCAAGGATAGCATGACACGCCAGCGATACGCACAGATGTTAGACCGGAAGGGAAAAGCGAAAGAGGCTGCAGCACAATATCTGCTACTCCTAAAAGAGAACCCGAACGCACTCGGCTACAACTATTATCAGGTCATGCAAACCTTCTTCAACGCAGGCAAGGTTGATGAACTCGTTTCGCTCGCGAAAGAGATGATCGTTCCATCTGTCGGACTCAACTTCGGCAACGCCTTCGCACAAGGCGTAGCAAATCAATGCCTTGAAAGCAATAGACCTAAAGCAGCGATTGAACTCTATGAAAAGATTATTGCCGTGCAGCCGAACCTACCTCAGACATACACGACTTTAGCTTCTGCTTATGCCGCTGCAGGCGAGCGTGAAAAGTCAATACAGCTCCTGCGTCAGAAACTCGAAGCAAAGGATACGGTACTATCACAAGACCCGCACACCCAAGTAGAGATCGTATCAAAATTGACAGAGTTCTACAAAGCATCGGGGCAAATAGAGGAATTGCTGACGGAATATGAAACAAAACTTGCTGAAAAACCGGAGAACGCCTCCCTGACCTACCTCGTCGCCTCAATGAAAATTGCTGCCGGCGACCTTGAAGGATCAGACGCACTCGTTGATAAACTCCTCAATGATTCGGTCCCTGTAGATTCACACTGGCTGAACAATCTCGCGGATGCTTACCGAACGGCAGACGACCGAGACCGTGAACGTCGCTTACTTGAATCTGCGATTACGAAAATCAGTCAACAAGATACACGGCACCTCGCGGAAACCTATCAAAAACTTGGCACATCCTACGCTAAGCAGGGAGAAAAAGAGAAAGCACAAGAGGTATTCCGCAAGATGGGGACCCTCCGCCTGTTAAAAAGCACCAGCTCCTATGAGAAGGAAGCCGTCGCGAACACATACATACAACATAAAATGTGGGACGATGCTGAGATGCTCTTTACCGAGATTATCAACGACTTCTCAACGCAATCCTGGAGCCGTGAACAGGCACAGCGACAACTGATGCAAATCAAACAGCAGCGTGATGGATCAACGAAAACAAACGCCACGTCTGAAAAAACGGAGAGATTCAACGTCGCGACGCAGCGAACATTGGCACAACAATACGTCCAACAGAACGAGATCAAAAAAGCGATCGAAACTTACGAGAAGATCGCAGAGGTGATGCCTGAAGACCTGGAATCACGCGCACAACTCGCAAATCTCTATTCACGTCAAAAGAAGCACGATAAGGCGATAGAGATTTGGGTGGCTTTACTCGACGCAGACCCCGAGAACACAAAATATCAAGACGGACGCGTTGATGCTTACCAAGCCGCCGACAAAAACGCTGAAGCACTCGAACTCGCACAGCAATACATCGCAGCGGAACCAGAAAATGGGGTCCACCATGTTCGACTTGCGAAACTCTACGCTGCCGAAGACCGTATTGACGATGCCATCGATACCTATAAAAAAGCCGTTGAACTGAATCCCGCTGACGGACAAACCTACCGCCAATTGGGGCAACTTTATCTCCGTAAAGATGACCTCGACGCAGCTGAAAAAGCGTTCAAGGACGCGATCCAATACACCGGACGCGAGTGGGAACAACGCAGTATTGAGCGGCAACTCATGGATGTCTATCGTCGACAGGGAAAATTAGAAGAGATGCTTAAGCAGGCGGAAGATGCCGGCACAATCACGCTTGATATGCAACGAGAACGCGCACAAAACTATCGAAACGCCGGCGAACCTAAAAAAGCAATTGACGCATATAAGAAAGCCTTGGATATGGCGACACAGAGTTACGAACGAGACAACATCTCCAACGAAATACTGAAACTATACGCACAGATCGGCGATAACGATTCGGCAATAGAAATCTATGAAAGCCAAGCTCAATCGAGTCCAGTAGGAAGTATATCAATCAGTACGGGTTCGTCCGGTTTCAAAATTATGTCGGGCGGAGATGAAGCCCGCGATACCTTGATTAATGCCTATAAAAATCAAGGAAAACTTGAGGAATTGGAGAGCCTCTTTAAGGACAAACTCGAAAAGGACCCAAATAATCCAGCAGTTCTTGAGATGGTTGCTGAAATTTACTGGAACGCTCGCAACTATGAGAAGGCGGCAGAAACGTATCAGGCACTCTGCAAAGCGCATCCCGGGAACACCCGCAGTTTCTACTACGCCGCTGTTGCCCTGACGAAAAGCGACAAACCAGAACTCGCAAAAGAGATGATCCGCCAAGGCGAGAACGCAATTTCAACAAATCCTCGCGCACAATTCGATATCTTTCTCTATATGACACTCGCGTCCATCTGCGCTGAAGGTGGACTGTACGACACAGCAATCGAACTCGCCGAAGAAGCAATGGCGAAAAGTTCACGGATGGGCGGCATGATTTCTGGACTGTCCGAATATTTATACGACATCCTTGGAAAGAGTTACCTCGGCGCAAAACGTTATGAAGAAGCCGTTGATGCCTATAAACAGATGGCAACGCTCGCCAGCTACGACCAGATGCGAGAAACGGCAGAGAAGAAAATACGCCAAGCTTACATTGAAGGTAAACTCTATGAAAAGCAGATTCCCGAACAACTACAGAAAGTTGAGGAAAACCCAGATGACCTTGATGCACGTTTCACACTCGCGGAAAGCTACGAATTAAGCGATAAAGTGGACGAAGCCATCGCACAATACCAGAAAATCAGCGAACTTCAGCCTGACGACGCGCAGTGGCAGAAAAAAATTGGCGATCTCTACCAAACGCAGCGGCAGACAGATGAGGTCGTTGAAGATACAGCACTTAGCTTGGCTGGAAATGGAAGTTTCGTGGAGATTACGGATAGTGCTGCGCTGAACAATATCAGCCAACAGGTGACCGTGACGGCGTGGATTAAACCGACCGAATATCCTGACAGGTATACCCCTATTTTTTACAAAGGCGATAAGCGGACATCTGGCATCAGCAATCGAAGTTACGCATTGTTGCTACGGAATGACGGTAGGATTCAATTCGCTTCATCACCAAGTGGTGAGGCAGAAAAATACGCCTTTTCACCTACCGGATCCATCACGCTCAATAAATGGTACCACATCGCTGGTGTTGTTGATGCCCCCGGAAATATCATTAAACTGTATATTGATGGCACTGAAGTCGGATCCCGAGACTATAGACAAAATCCCAACATTTACGAAAGCAGCTTGCCAGTTCGAGTCGGTAGTTCAAGTGAACATGACGAAGAACGGGCAACGCGCACCTCGTTTGTCGGGCAAATTGATAGTGTTTCTGTCTGGAATGTTGCCCTTACAGAGGATGAGATTCGTTCAAACATGAACGCTCGGTTGAAAGGAGATGAACCCGGCTTAATCGCTTACTGGAAATTCGATGAAACAACTGATCGGAACCTCCTCGATGTCTCGCCTAACAAAAACAACGGTAAACTGGTCGGGGATGCCAAACTGGAACCTTACACCCGTCCAGTTTTAACGATTGCCAGTACAGAGCAATTAGCACAAGCAGCCGCAGCATATCAAAAGGCGATTCACCTCAAACCGTCCTCTTATGAACTCTATAATCTATTGGCACAAACCCATATCAAATCAGATCGACTGTCAGAAGCGGAGGCGGTGTATCGTCAGGCTTTGGACGCGCCGCTTGAAGAAAATGAACACGAGTCCGCAATCCGAAGTATCTGGAAACTCTACACTGACAAAAACCAAAAGGAAAACGGAATCGCTGCCCTTGAAGCGTTAAAACCGAAAATGGAAGCAAATCCCACTTTGCTTGAATTGTTAGCCGACGCTCACAAAGAAACTGGTGATACCGAAAAAGCAGATGCGTTATATGCGGAGTGGTTAGCCATCCGAGAGAAAGAGGCGAACCGGCGACAAAGTCCGGCTGGTTACCTTACACTCGCAAGGCAGATTCTCGACAAAGGGATCATGCCGGAGAAAGGGTTAGAATACGCCAAAAGCGCATCGCAAATGAGCTCAGGGTCAAGTTACACGGCAACATTAGCGCAGGCGTACGTCATCAACGACAGATATGAAGAGGCATTGGAACAACTCAAACAGGGTCTAAACACTATGGAGCGGGAGACGTTTGGACAGTGGTTGACTTCATGGATGTCTCGAACCGAGAAGCATGTTAAAGACAAAGGGCGATACGTCGAACTATTGGATGAATTAATGAATGGCGTACCTGACAATCTGAGTGTTCCATTAGATGTTCATCTTAAATTGGCGGCGTTCTGCCGTGAAAATGCGATGCCAGAGAAAGCAATCAACTACGTTCAAAAAACAGGTTTTATCACTGAAGATGCGTGGTTAATTCTCGGTCCGTTTGATAACACCCATGGTGACGGCTACGACACGGCGTACATCGCAGAAGACGCAACACAGGTCGACACAACCGCAAAACACGAAGGTGTAGACGGACAGATAAGTTGGCAAGCAAGCACCGATGCTACCTTGGACGGTTTTATTGATCTTGGAGAGAATGTTAATTGGCGTGTCGCTTATGCGTTCGCAACGGTTACCTCACCTGATGAACGCGAGGCGCAAATCCGTTTTGATAGCGACGACCAAAGTAAAGTCTGGCTAAACGGCGAAGAGGTCTTCACAAATACGAATGCCTATAGTGCCAGAATTGATCGGTCCACGATTCCTGTAACACTCAAGTCCGGCGAAAACAGACTCCTCGTCAAAGTCTGTAACGAAGAAGTGATGTGGGGATTCTATCTACGGATTACCGACCCCGCCGGAAAACCGTTTACAGACCTGAAAATCAGCAGTGCTGACCCTGAATCCCATTAGCCGCGAATACAGTTAAACTGGTATAGTCAACAGGTTTATGGTATAATTTTTTCAACAAAGACAAATTTACAACGAAACTTGTGTCTAAAGGAGATTTAGTGATGTTTAGCATACTTGCCGGTCTGAATATTGTTGCTCAATTAGTTCTTGCGGGACTGCTGCTGTTTTTGTGTTTGCGGACGAGATCAAAGGGTGTGATATTTCTTACTGCACTACTTCTTACCAGTGGGATTTTCAATCCAATTTTTCAACACTTTTATCATCCATATATAGATCAATGGACAGCAGGTGAAATCAATAACTGGTTAACGCAAAGCATGACTATAGGGGAATTCATACTGACAGTTTCCTATATAAAATCCTTCCTATACAAATCTTTATTTGTAGTTGGTCTCTTTCTCATCTATAGAGAATGGCGACAGGGAAAATTCCGCTTCCCGCAACCTGAACACCGAGAAGAACTTGCGGCATAACGAAATCGATCAGGATTTACACAAGTCTCTTTGCTGGCAAGGTTTCAAACCTCACCGCTTCCGTGGTTATTCAACGCTAACGACACAATGACGATTGTGGAGACGAAACATGAGCATTACCCAATTCACAATGGAAGAGGTCCGCTGCTTTGGCGAACGCCAGACCCTTGAAATTAGACCTCTGACCTTTTTAGTCGGCGAAAACAGTACTGGCAAAACAACATCATTGGCATGTTTCCATATATTGGCAAATTATTTGCGCGGTAGGGGAGTTGTTTTCAATGGACTGCCCCAAAACTTGCATCCTTATTCAATGGGAACTTTTAGGGATATTGTCAGAAATAGTCGAAAAAAAGAAAAGATTTTTAGACTTGGGTTTACTTCAAAACATGCTGATGAAGATGTTCAATGGACAGTTGAATTTGTTGAGAAAAAGGAAGGAATAGAACCTGCTGTTAATTCAATAACAATAGAACTTATTGATGGTACAATTATCATTGAAACTAAAGATAATATGGAGATGGAAGTAGGTTTAGATTTCTTTGAAGAAGAACGGAATCAATACCAGATACTTTGCGGGCCTGAGGTCTTAAACAGCCTTCCTTTTTTCTTCGTTTTATCTGCTTTTCAAGGGCAGTCTGAAGAGAAAAATGCTTTCTCGAAATATTTAGAGAAGAAAAGTGAAAAATCTAAAAACGGTAGACCCCAACTTTGGCATATCTGGGATACCATATCTATGTTTAGCACATCACCAGTACGCTCACGTCCTGAGCGTACCTATGATCCCACGAGAGAATTTAAGGACCCGGAAGGCAGTGATGTCCCAATGTATCTAATGCGAATTGAGGCGACCCAGAAAAAGGATTGGGAGGTCCTGAAACAACAGTTAGTCGAATTTGGTAAGAGTTCTGACTTATTTCAGAATATAGAAATAAAAAGACTTGGACGTGCCCTAGGTTCTCCATTCCAATTGCAATTCAAGGTGCGCGGTCCTAGGGTTAATATCATTGATGTCGGTTACGGTGTCAGTCAAATTTTGCCAATTTTGGTTCAGATTTTAAATCCAAGTATTTCTAAGGGCCCTCGGCGTGCTCTTCAATCAACCTTTTCCTTACTACAACAACCTGAGGTTCACTTGCATCCAAGAGCACAAGCAGAGTTCTCTTCTTTGTTAGTGAAATTGGCTAACAAAGGTGAGCAGTCATTCATCGTCGAAACGCATAGCGACTATATGCTTGATCGTGCACGCATTGAAATTAGAAAGGGGAACATCGATCACAAAGATGTATCCGTTATCTATTTTGAGCCAAAAGGAAATATTGTCAAAGTACATAATATCTATTTTGATAAGATGGGTAATATGGAGGGCGTGCCATCACATTACGGAGAATTTTTCCTAAAAGAGACTGATAGGCTCATGGGATTTGAGGATTAATTGATGTGTGTGATTTTAGATACCAACTGTATTGGCAAATTTAACAAGGGGATAGATGAAGATATAATCCCTGTAAAGCACTGGGTATATAACAGAAACGGCAAGATCGTTTACGCGAATACCGAAAAGTTTAGAGAAGAATGGAAGGGAAGCAGAGGTTACGAATTGAGGAGGGAATTGCTAAGAAGGAATAAACTTAAAGATGTACCGGCTGAAGATGTGATAGAAAAAGAAAACGAGCTCAAGGGAAAAATAGTTTCGGACGACGAACATGTTATTGCGTTAGCCCTCGTAGCCAGGGTAAAAGTATTGGTTTCTGATGATGAAAAATTAATCAGAGATTTTAAGAATCACATAGTTCAAGGGAAAGTGTATAAAACAAAGAAGCATACACACCTTTTAAAGAAAGATACCTGTCCTTAAAACTTTGGCAGTGCGAGGTATGGAAACCTTGCACTACCACACAATCTATCTTTAAGAAGGCATCCACGTCCGCGGTGCAATCCCTTCCACATGCGTCTTCACATCTACGACTGCAGGCTGACCCGATTCAAACGCCTGATCCAACGCACCCGCAAGTTCACTCGGTTTGTTCACCGTAATCCCGAAACATCCCATCGATTCTGCCATCTTCGCGAAATCCGCATCCGGGAACAACCAGAGTTCATCGGAACCCGATGTCCGTCCACCGTAAACCGACTCAACGCCACCCTGCTCCTGATTCAACGAGTGATTATTGTTCACAACGATGACAGCGTTAATCCCACATTTCATCGCCGTATCCAGTTCCGTTAGATGATACCAGATACCACCATCTCCGGTGAAACAGAGTACCGGTCTATCCGGTTGCGCACACTTCGCGCCCATTGCCGCAGGAACACCCCACCCAAGCGACCCTGAACACCGTATAAAACTCTGATCCGGATGTTTAAAATCAATCATCGTGCCGGTCCAGATACCCGAATGCCCAGTATCCGATACGAGGATCGCATCTGACGGTAGATAATCAGTCAGTTCACGGCACAACCGTTCCGGTAGCATCGGCAACCGTTCCGAATCCACTTTCTCGCTGACGCTTTCTCTCCAATGCGTCACCAATTCCTGCACGCGGTTAACCCATTCCGTTCTTTCTCCTGTGGTTTCTGACGCTGCAAGCATCCGTCGCAATGTATTCCGTACGTCTCCCTGCATCCCCAACCGAATCGGGTAGTTCCGTCCGAGTTCTTCAGGATTAATATCGAGTTGTATAATCGGCGTGCCTTGTGGCGGAATCCTGTATCCGCTGGTCACCTGTCCACCCGTATGGCTGCCGATAAAGAAGACGAGGTCTGCCTCACAGACGGCTTGGTTCGCACACGCCCGCGAATATGAACCGGGAGTCCCTACTGCCAACGGATGGTCACTCGGGAACATCGCCTTCGCATTCAAAGAGGTTGCTACAGGGATTGAAAGTCTCTCAGCGAACGCCACCAATTCTGCACGTGCGTCCGAAGCCGTCACACCGCCACCCGCCACAATGATTGGTCGTTCCGCATCGGCGAGTAACCTGAGAGCCTCTGTTATTTTTTCCGCTTCCGCCTCCGGTCGAAACGGCGGCAACTGCGCAAACGCTTCTTCAATGACGACCTCAAGTTCACCTTCCCGATCAATGACGGACGATCCCGCGATACCTTCAAAGTCGAGGTGAACAGGTCCCGGTGTCCCCGTTGTCGCTGCACGGAAGGCTTGACGTAAATAGAAAGGCAGCTGCTCCGGTGTCGCGACGTACGCACTGTATTTCGTAACGGCAGAAAACGGGTTAACGTGATCTACCTCTTGATACGCGTGCCGTTGTTGATTGATCTGATTCTCCTTACCCGTCAATGCAACAACCGGTGAGCAGGCGAGGTAGGCATCTTGTAACCCCGCAGCAAGGTTAACAGCACCGACCGACTGCGCCATACAGAGACTCGGCGCACGGTTCACGCGAGCGTATGCATCCGCCATATACGCAGCCGCTTTCTCTCCGTGCGTCTGAACCCGTTTAATCCCAAGATTCTCCATCTCCATCAGCGCACGCGGACCGATATACGGCATAAAAAAGACGTGCGTAATCCCGTAACCGTGGACAGTTTCAGCAATAAATCGAGCACCCGTCATTTTCGGCATGATTTCCTCTCCAATCGATAACAATATAAAACGCATTTTAGCAGTTTTCAGCGTAACTTGCAAGTCTCAACTTGAAACCGAAGTAAATTTGGTAATAAATCAGAAAAGATGTTATAATGACTGCATCGGTTTGGGAAGCGTAAGTGCCTAAAACACTACACCAAAGATTTTCATAGACGCGGAAACATCTTCCGCAAGGAGTAACGCACAATGAAAATGCTAATCCCTCTCTTCGCAATCACGCTAATTATTACTATGTCTCTCCAAAACGGATATACGCAACCTGTCGTGACAGATGGACTCGTCAGTTACTGGACGTTTGATGAGCAAGACATTACTGGCGACACAATCAAAGATGTCTGGGGTGAAAATGATGCTAAAATCGTAGGAGACCCGAAAATCGTTGATGGACAAGTCGGAGAAGCACTCGAATTTGACGGCTCCGACGACTATGTGAACTTAACGAACCTCGGCGATTTTGGAGAGAAAATCGGGACATCCACCTTTGAAGTCTGGATGAAAAGCAGTTTTAAAAATGACTGGACGACGCTTTTCAAAGTCCTTGACCAAGGGTGTAACATGGGATGGGCAATTGAACCGAACCGGAGCGCATTAGCCGGATTCCCGTTTGCTGAAGGGGTTATTCACTTTTATCTCCGTCAACATTCGGCGGCAGGGTGCAACGCTATCCCGGTTGAAATTGAGTTTCCGATCTCCGATGGGAAATGGCATCATATCGTTTTCGCAGTCGTAGATGCCGGTAAAGCCGAAGTCAGCATTTA
Source organism: Candidatus Poribacteria bacterium (assembly GCA_012270865.1). Classification (GTDB taxonomy): domain Bacteria; phylum Poribacteria; class WGA-4E; order WGA-4E; family WGA-3G; genus WGA-3G. The sequence continues at coordinate 47,438 of JAAXHL010000183.1, forward strand.
TATGGACGGCGAGGCACAAGAGATCGTCGCCGGTGACGTAAAGGAACTCGACAATTTTGTTCCATTTGTGGAACCCGTCTTTATCGGTGCGGGGAACAATCGCGGTGCCCCCAGCCGACATTTTCCCGGTGTCATCGACGAGGTCCGCATCTATGACCGTCCACTCACGGCTGACGAAGTAACCCGAAACTTTGAATCCAAAATCGGATTATCCGTTGAAGCAGCGGAGAAGTTACCTGTCGTCTGGGGTAACCTGAAGACAATTTTAAAATAATGGACAAAACGGCTTTAGAACGCCGGGATCTGTTATAGTTCAGACGTACGTTGTCTCTCCGCAAGTTATAAGTAAATCCTGAAGATATATTTACACTTTGATGAACAATATCCCGTTATCCCCACTACTGCAGGCGGGGTTTGTAACCCCGCCACTGTAAAGTTAATTATGGGATTTACTATAAATTAAAACCTGTAGCCCGTAACGTAGTGGAGGGCGGATTTCGGGAACGCATCCAATAGTTTAAATGCAGGTTGTTTTTCCGCAAGGTAAAATTAAAAATATGCTAACACCACAAGAGAAATGGTTCTTTGACCACCACGGATTTATCATCCTCCGTAAAGTCGTGCCACCTGAAGATATCGAGCGAATGATTGAACTCGGCAACCAGTGGCACGACATGACACTCGACGAACTGCCGCCGCCGCTGACTTCTACATCGCTGACAGGCGACACTTCACCGACGATCGCGCATTGGATCAACCATATCCAATACGGGGACCCGGTGTTCCAACGCCTCGTGCTCAACCGAGAAATTATGCGCGTGATTATTGCGCTGACGCGTGGAACGCCGTGCCTCGTTGACTGTGCCTTAACAAAGAACTCCAAAACCTCCGATGACATCCATTTCCACGCCGCCGGTCAGGATTATAGCGTCGACGAACTGGGACCTCGCGCCGGTTTCCTCAACGCTGGTATCTCGTTAGTGGATATACCAGAAGGGACAGGTTTCGTCTGCCTACTCGGAAGCCATAAACGCAACCTCGATCCACCCGATAATCTCTCAATTTACGACGGACCACCTACGGTTATCAACGTCCCTGTCAACGCTGGCGACTGTGTTATCTTTACGGAAGCACTCTACCACGGCGCAAGACGCTGGACAGAAGACTCCCCGCGCTTTACCATCTTCAATCGCTACATCGATAAAGGATCCCACAGTGCCCTCCCTATCGAAACCTATAAACATCTGATTTTAGATGAAGTCTACGAATTGGAACAACCCGCAATTCAAGGGCAGCAGAAACAAGTTGTGAAGCGCATCTTAAAAGACTTGGCGGCAAGTTAAAATTCTCTCACTATAGAAATCTTCGTATTTATCAGGCCCGTTTGCTATCCTATCTAAATTTGGTTTTTTCCTCAAATCTTGCATTTTATGCAACCTTTCCGCGCCTTTCGCTGTTCCTCAATTTAACTTTTTCTAAAACATCAAACGTGGTATAATAGTATATCAAAAGATATGCAGAACAAAACCATCCCGTGCGCTGTCAGATTCATAAGCGCGACGTAATAATAATGTTTCTAACAGACGCGCACCGTTAAACATTAAGACCTTTTTCAGCGTCTTAATAGGATTGCAGACACACATAAAATACACGAGGAGGAACAGAAATTTGCACCATTGGAAATCAAACCTTTTTCGACTCTTTACTTGCTTTATTCTGCTCACCCTTCCTATGCAAGCCATCGCTGGTGATTGGCCATCTTGGCGGGGTCCGAATCAAGACGGCACCTCTGCTGAAACCGGGTTAATCGCAACGTGGTCAGCCGAAGGTGAAAACCTGCTCTGGGAAGCAGAATTTATCGGACGTTCCACACCCATCGTCCTCAACGGCAGAGTCTACGTCATGGGACGTGTCGGTAAAGACATCACCGAACAGGAACGCGTCGCCTGCTTCGACGCTGAAACCGGCGAACAACTCTGGAATTACCAATTCAACGTCTTTCATACGACAATCACTTTCAACCGCGTCGGATGGACAAGCCTCGCAGGCGACCCAGAAACCGGGAATATCTATGCCCACGGGGTCCAAGGACTCTTCTTCTGCTTCGACAAAGATGGTAATATCCTCTGGTCGCGTTCACTCACAGAGGAATACGGACGGATATCCGGTTACGGCGGACGCGTTCACACCCCGATCATTGCCGGCGATCTCGTCGTGATTAGTTATCTCAACGCCGGATGGGGTGATCAAGCCATGACACGCCACCGCTACTTCGCTTTTGACAAACGCACCGGCGAACTTATCTGGATTTCGACTCCCGGTGGTAGACCCTTGGACACGACCTACTCCACACCTGTCGTTGCGGATATCAACGGACAGCAACTCATTATCGGCGGGAATGCGGATGGTAGCATCTATGCAATGAAACAGAACACAGGAGAGATGGTCTGGGGATTCAAACTCAGTCAACGCGGTATCAATACATCTGTCATCGTTTCAGACACGAAAGTCTATGCCTCACACAGCGAGGAGAATATAGATAATACCGAGATGGGGCGTGTCGTCTGTATTGACGCAACCGGCACCGGAGATGTCACCAAAACACATGAACTCTGGCGATATGATGCAGTTAACGTCGGATACGCATCTCCAACAATTCATGATGGACACGTTTATGTCGTAGATAACTCCGCTAACCTTCATGCTGTTAATGCGGATACAGGTGAATTCCTCTGGGTACACAACATCGGCAAAGTCGGCAGAGGCTCACCTGTCTGGGCAGACGGGAAACTCTATCTTACGGAAGTCAACGGTGGTTTTGCGATCCTGCAACCCGGCGACGATAAATGTGAGACCTTAAGCTCACAGGAGATAAGCCGAGCAGCGGAAGAACACTACGTCGAAATCTTTGGTTCACCCGCCATCGCTGATGGACGTATCTATTTCACGACAGAAGAACGCCTCTACTGTCTCGGGAGGAAACAATAATGAGAAATTTTATCCCACTTTACGTTATCCTGATCGTGTGTATCCTCGCCGCGGGTTGTGCCAGTAAAGAGATGGCACCAAAACCTGTTGAGATGTCAACCGCACCCGCTGCCTCGCTCCTATTGACCCCCGCAGAAGTGCTTACATCAGGCGATCCTGTTCCATTCAGCGTTATCGGTTTCGATGCAGACGGAAAACAGACAAGCACGACCGGTGCAATCGAATGGATGAAAACTGGATTAACAGGAACATTACAAAACAACACATTCACACCCGATAAAAGCGCAAGCGCACACGCCGGCACCGTCACCGTCCAATCCGGTGATATGAAAGCGATGGCTCGCGTCCGAGTTATTCCATCACTCCCGTGGTCAGAAGATTTTGAGGCGATTGAACTCGAAAAAATACCCACGCACTGGATCGGTGCGACCGGCAAATTCTTTGTACGTGAGAAGGACGGCAATAAAATTCTTGTCAAACCACCGCCCCAGCGCGGGTTAGACCGCTCCAATGTCTACATCGGTCCCGCCACAATGAAGAACTATCAAATTCAAATTGACCTCATGGGCACAAGGAATAAACGCAGAGTTCCCGATATGGGACTCATAGCGAACCGATATACCTTGGATATGCAGGGTAGACATCAACGCCTGCAAATCCGCTCCTGGGCATCAGATTTACGGATGGCAAAGACAATTGACTTCGCTTGGGAAACGGATGTCTGGTACACAATGAAAATGATGGTAGAGATCATAGATGATAAAGCGATCATCCGTGGAAAAGTGTGGCGAACCGGCGAATCTGAACCGGCGGAATGGACAATCACAGCCGAAGACCCACTGCCGAATCGCGAGGGAAGCCCCGGTATCTACGGCAACTCCCCAGCCGATATCCATTATGACAATCTAAAAGTGTGGTAGCCTTCTAACAAACACTACGCGTAATATCAAACAAAGGAGTCGTTCAATTGAAACCTTTTTGGAAAGCACGATTTACCTATATCATAAAGCTGGCAATACTTTTCGCTTTTGCGGTATCTATCGCCGCCGCGGAAAAAGAGATCGCCTTATGGGGCGGAACGCTAAGCCGCAACATGGTCTCCGATGAAAAGAATATCCCCGCAAGTTGGGACCTCGAAACCGGTGAAAATATCAAATGGACCGCGGAACTCGGTTCACAAAGTTATGCAGGTCCCCTCATCATCGGTGGAAAAGTCTTCGTCGGAACAAACAATAAAGCACTCTACAACCCGAAACTCACCGGCGACCGCGGGAATCTCATGGCATTTCGCGAATCCGATGGCAAATTCCTCTGGCAATCAACGCACACCAAACTCCCCGCAGGCAGGGTTAACGACTGGCCCCTGCAGGGAATCTGTTCCACACCGTTTATTGAAGGTGACAGGCTCTACTATATCTCTAACCGTTGTGAAGTCGTCTGTGTTGACACTGAAGGCTTCCTTGACGGTGAAAACGACGGTCCGTTCACCGAAGAAACCGAAACAAGCGAGATTGATGGCGACATCATCTGGAGCTACGATATGATGGACGAATTAGACGTTTTTCCGCATAATCTCGCCACCTGTTCACCGATCGTTGTCGGCGACCTGATCTTCTTGGAAACCAGTAACGGCGTTGATGAAGGGCATATCCATATCCCCTCACCTGACGCGCCGTCCTTCATCGCTTTGAATAAGAACACGGGTGAACTCGTTTGGGAGGACGCATCCCCCGGCGAAAATATACTGCACGGACAGTGGTCAAACCCCGCCTATGGTGTCATCAACGGCGTACCGCAGGTTATTATCCCCGGCGGTGACGGCTGGGTCTACGCCTTTGAACCGGAAACCGGCGACATTATCTGGAAATTCGACTGTAATCCGAAAACTTCCGTCTGGGAACTCGGCGGACGCGGCACACGCAACAACATCATCTCAACACCGGTTATTTATGACGACAAGGTCTTTATCGCTGTCGGGCAAGACCCAGAACACGGCGAAGGTGTAGGGCACCTCTGGTGCATTGATGCCTCCCAAACCGGTGATGTTACTGAAACCGCGGGTATATGGCACTTCGGCGACGAACAGTTCAATCGCACGATGTCCACCGTAGCTATCGCTGACGGACTCCTCTATATCTCAGACCTCAGCGGATACCTCTACTGCTTGGATGTCAATACCGGCGACCTCTATTGGAAGCACGACACCTTCGCCGCAATTTGGGGTTCCCCCTATGTCGTAGATGGTAAGGTCTACCTCGGCGACGAAGATGGCGAGGTGGTAATCCTAAAAGCAGGCAAAACTGAGGAAGTACTGTTCAAAACCAATATGGGTAGTGCCGTTTATACGACACCCGTTGCAAAAGATGGCGTGCTTTACATCGTAACCCGCAATACGTTGATTGCAATCGAAGAGAAAAATGAACCTTACCCGAAAAATTAATGAAAACCAAAAGGCACTTGATGCACACGTCCGGGAAATCGTCAAATGGCACTTCAGCCCAAAGACCGGATGCCCGTTCTGGCTGGAATTCGCGGATAACCTCGACTTCGACCCGCGAAAAGAGATCGGCGGCTATGCCGACCTCAAGTGTCTCGGTCATTTCCAAGACGAATGGCTCCGCGGCGGACCCGTCCGACGTTGGGTACCGAAGGCTTACGCCAATGATCCGATCTATGTCTTTGAAACCGGTGGTTCGACAGGCGTACCCAAGTCGCGGATCAGCGTCCGTGATTTTCACATTGACTATGAGTTGTTCAGTAAAACGCTCTCCGATGAGGGTTTCCCACCCGGCAGCGACTGGCTTATGTTAGGTCCCACGGGACCGAGACGTTTACGACTCGCTGTCGAGCATCTCGCGCAGCATCGCGGCGGCATCTGTTTCCACGTTGACCTCGACCCGCGCTGGGTGAACCAACTCGTCCGTTATGGGAAAAATGAAGAACTGGATGCCTATAAGAACCACGTCATCTCGCAGGCACTCAACGTGCTACGCGCCCATGAAAACGTCCAATGCCTCTTCACGACACCGAAGTTATTAGAGGCATTGTGTGAGAAGATTTCATTGACAAAAGCAGGCATCAAAGGTATCTTCTGTGGTGGCACCGAGATGGACGCACAGTTCCACCGCTTCGCACGCGAGGAACTCGTGCCGGGTATCGACTTCATCCCGACCTACGGTAATACGCTCATGGGATTAGCCACTTGCAAACCGTTTGATCCAGCAGATAACTACGCCATTATCTACTATCCGCCGCACCCGCGCGCTGTCATTGAACTCGTTAACCCAGAAAACCCGGAAGAAACCGTCGATTACGGCGAAACCGGACGCGTCATGCTGACAACCCTGACGAAAGAATTTTTCGTGCCACGTTTCTTGGAACGTGACGAAGCCGAGCGCGCCGAACCGATTCCAGAATATCCGTGGGACGGCGTTGAAAACCTCCGCCTGCTCACGGAACTCCAAGAGAGTGTCGTTGTGGGTGTTTACTAATCACTTTACAGTAAGGGCAATGTGAAAGGGTATAATAGTCTACCTTGAAAAGAATTGAAAAGGAGGCGACAAACATGAACGCGATTCAGACTGTTAAAATTCAATATCCTGTCTACGAAGAGACCTATACCGCTAACACAGGTAGATAGACACCAAAAAGGAGTCCGAATATGATAACGAAAATCGAAAAAGTCTTCCGATCCCCCTATGCCGTACCGAACGGTTTGCAAGTTACGGACGACGGTTTATGGATCGTTGACCAGATTACCGACAGAGTCGCTTTGGTTGAAATCACATCAGACCCGGACTATACCGTGCCGAAACTCATCCGCGACATCCCGAGCGAATCCTCCAATACAAGCGGGATGACTTATGGAGATGGCGCACTCTGGTTAGCCGCAAACGGATCCGGGGAACGCTGGCGGACCCTCCGAGATACAGATGCCGAGACGGGTGAGGTTTTCCAAGTCGATCCCGCTACCGGCGAAACCCTCGGACGCTACCCGATACCCGATGGCGGCGGCACCCACGGCATTGAATACGACCACTACGATGAAGGGCATCTCTGGGTCCAAACGCTTAAGAACCAAGTCACGCATAAGGTCAGAATCTCGGATTGGTCTATACAAAAGACGCTTCCGCTACCGCACGGACGCGGACACGGCATGGTACGCGTCGAAGATGGACTTTGGTCAACCCACACCTCTGATAGGGTCATCGTCAAACTCGATCTTGAAGACGGCACACCGATTGACGTGATTGAAGTTCCCGAAGATCATCCCGAACCGCACGGCTTATCCATCTATGGCGACGATTTCCTCTACTGCGATGCCGCCTCTGGATGGATAGCGAAAATTACATGGTGAAGAAGTTAACAGTTGTCAGTTATCAGTTATCAGTTAAAGAGACTTATGATTAACCACAGCACCTCTTAACTGATAACTGATAACTTAAAGCCTGCGCAGCAGGCGAACCGAAAACTATCAAGATGATACACATTCCAATTCTACGCGCCGGACGTTCCTACAGAAGCCTGAATACCGTCCGCGTGCCGCATCTCAAGACAGGTGAACCCTTAGTCGAAGTGAGCCAAGCCAACAGAGGCTTGATAGCGAAGGATCTCGTTGACATCGCACTCCAGAAAGAGGCACTCGCACAACGTCCTATCGGCGAATTGATTGCTATCTGCAAGGAAGCCGCGCACCTCTTCGCAACGGCGACGCTGCCACTTGACGGGACCGAACAATCACCGACGGACTATATCCAACAGGTCTCCGGGACAACAGGCTTGCCTGAAGTACTCTGTCAACAGAATCTGCTCAAGATTCAAGGTGTCATGGAGAACATAGATACCGTTTTAGATGGACTCACCCGCGGACTCGATTTGCAAGTCCTTGACACCGGTTGGGGTGTCCAAGACGGACGCACGTTGAGTTATGTCTGTGAAACAGATTCACTGGGTGCTATCCTACCGAGCAATTCACCCGGTGTGCATTCGTTATGGGTCCCTGCTATCGCCTTGAAAGTTCCTGTTGTTCTCAAACCGGGACGTGAGGAGCCGTGGACACCGTATCGCATCGCACAAGCGTTTATCGAGGCGGGTGCTCCCGTGGAGGCGTTCAGCTTCTATCCGACCGATTATGCCGGTGCCAATGAAATCCTTGTCCGATGTGGACGCTCCATGCTTTTCGGTGGCGGTTCAACTGTCGCTCCGTGGCTCAACACGCCTCGCGTCGAAATCCACGGACCCGGACGCAGCAAGATCATCATCCAGGAAGGAGAACAGAGCAATTGGGAGCAATATCTTGATTTGATTGTAGGGTCGGTTGCCAAGAACGGGGGGAGATCCTGTATTAACGCCTCTGGTGTGTGGGTAACGGCATACGGACGCGAGATCGCTGAGGCGTTGACAGAACGCCTGTCGCGCATTGAACCGAAACCCCTGGATCACCCACAAGCAGGCATCGCTGCATGGGCGAATCCGAAAGCCGCACACGGTATCTCGTCGCTCATTGACCGACACCTCAAAGAACCCGGGGCAACAGAATTAACAACCGGTGACCGGGTTGTCGAATTAGATGGCTGCACCTTCCTGAGACCGACTGTGATATGGTGCGAAGACGCAGAACACCCGTTAGCGAACACCGAATTCCCGTTCCCGTTTGTCAGTGTCGTCGAAGTGCCACCGACAGGGTTAGTCGAAGCCATCGGTGCAACACTCGTTGCCACCGCAATCACAGAAGACGCATCGCTCACACGAAACCTCATAGAAACGCCGCTCATTGACCGACTCAATTTAGGCGCGATCCCGACGAATCAAATCTCTTGGGACAGTCCGCATGAAGGGAATCTGTTCGAGCATCTTTACAGACAGCGCGCATTTCAGTTTGGATAGTACGTTCTCCGTGTGATAGCCATGAGTTTCCGGTTGAACACTCACAATATTCTATTTTAAAAATGATTGCTTGGATTTAAGTAGGGTTACCGCAAAATTTGAAATCAACCCAATACTTTTTACACGTTCAACAACGACCTGACCGCGCTAGAATCAAAACTGAATGGATTGAACAGGCTATCAAGGATCCTGTGTATACGGAAATACAAGCGGATGGGAGAATAAGAAAATGGAAATGGATTCCAGAAGAGGATAAGTTTCTCAGAGTTATTCTGCTTGCAGATGGGGAAACAGTTCATAATGCTTTCTTGGATAGAAATTTTAGAGGGACTTTATAATGAAAGTAAAGTATTTTCATGATACTGCTACAGCCTTGATTGAATTTTCGACACATGCCGTTGTCGAAACAAAAGAGATTAATGAGAATATTTACATAGATTTGGATGATAAGGGCAATCTGGTTGCGATAACCATTGAACACGCCGACTTACACGCGAATCTCCCCGATTTGTTTTATGAACAGATAGGAGCGTCGGAACCCCAATCATTCTTGCATGAAAAAATTTAATTTTTTCAAACGTTTGGTATCATAATCATGACCGATAACCCGAATGTTATTCTCATCTTCGCAGACGACCTCGGACGTGGTATGCTCAGCTGCTACGGACAGCAGCATTTCGAGACACCGAATATCGACCGCCTCGCAAACGAAGGGATGAAGTTCAACCACGCCTACGGTTGCGCCTTCTGTGCCCCGTCCCGCGCCAGTATGCTGACAGGTATCCACGATTGCCATCAAGGGAGGTGGACGTATACCAAAGCAGGCATCTATAAAAGCATCAGTACGGGTGAAATGACACATAGCGAAATTTCGGAGTTGATTCATACAACAGGACTCCAAGCGGGTCCCGATGATGTCTTCTTGGCACAGATCGCTGAGGACGCGGGTTACGTTACGGGACAGATCGGGAAACTTGAATGGGGTTTCGCTACAACGGGCGCACGCATCCGTCGGCACGGTTGGCAGTACCACTACGGTTATTATGACCATCAACGTTGCCACGGCTTTTATCCGCCTTTCCTCTTCGAGAACGGACAACTGACAAACATTCAAGGGAATACACACGCCGACTGCGCGAAACATCCGAACTCGGAGTCTGCTGAAAATATGGAGATCCGCAGGAATCGTCAAGGGAAGGCGGTATATTCTCAAGATATTTTCAACGAGAAAATCATAGAGTTCCTCCGCAACCACCACGACACCCCTTTCTTCCTCTATCATCCGTCTCAGCTGCCACATGGACCGATCGCCGTACCAGACATCCACCCTGCGGTGAAACAATCTTCGGAATTGACAGCATTCGAGAAAGAATACGCGTCTATGATCCTAAGGCTGGATGAAACCGTTGGCATCATCTTGGACGAACTCGAACGACTCGGAATCGACGATCGCACGATGATCGTCTTTTCTGCTGATAACGGACACGAAGTGTATTACCGTCAGGAAAGACGGACGACAGGACGGCAAGCCGATTTGGAAGGTAACCGTTTTGACGACATCACAACGAAATTCTATTCGGAAACATGTGGCGATGTGTTCAACGGAAATGACGGTATGGGAGGACTGAAGTTTTCAAGTTGGGAAGGCGGCACACGAATCCCGTACATGGTCCGCTGGCCCGGAAAGGTTACACCCGGCAGTGTATCCGACCACATGCTCACGAACTACGATCTAATGCCGACCCTCGCAGATTCCATCGGAACAGAGATGCCGGAAAATAAAGACGGTGTATCGTTTCTACCGACGCTGCTCGAAAGGCATGAAGATCAGCAACGCCACGAGTGGGTCATATATGCCTCTCGACTCGGCCCGGCACTCGTAACAGCAGATGGTTGGAAACTACGATATATCAACCGCACGGACAGTTTCCAGTTATATCACCTCCCCTCTGACTACCGCGAGGAGAACGAAATTTCAGCCGATCATCCCGACCTCGTTACCCAACTCAGTGGCTGGATGCTCAATGCGTGTGATGGCGACTATCAAAACGGCACCCCCGGCGCACATCTCGCCGAGTATCCAGATTTTTAAGGAAATACTCCACAAATTCAAATTTATACTATCTCTCCACAAGGTAAAATTAAAAATGCTTATCATTGATGCACATCTTGATCTATCCATGAATGCGTTACAAGGCAACCGCGACCTGCTGAGTTCCGCCTATACAATACGCACCCAAGAGGCGCGGACATCCGGTAAAGGACGCACGCAAGGCACCGTCGCACTCCCAGAGATGCGTCAAGGACGCATTGCCGTGAGTTTCGTCACACTATTCGCACGCTCAACCGGTAGTCCCTCCCCACATTCTGATTTCGCTTCGCCTGCCCAATCCTATGGCATCGCACAAGGACAACTCGCGTACTATCGCGCCTTAGAAGAAATCAGATACGTCCATATTATCACGAACCGAGAACAATTAGACAGACACATCAACGCTTGGCAGAAATGGGAAAGCACAGCGATAGGCGACGCAAGCGACTACGATAACGCTCCCGCCTTGGGATTCGTCATCAGTATGGAGGGTGCCGACCCAATCCTCCACCCAACGCAATTAGAGGCTTGGTTTAATGACGGGTTGCGACTGCTCGGACTGACACACTACGGTCCCGGACGCTATGCTGGTGGTACAGGCACAGAAATCGGGTTAACCGAACTTGGTCGTCCGTTGCTCGCTGAGATGGAACGTTTAGGCGTTATTCTCGATCTCACGCACTGCTCCGATGAGGCGTTCTGGGAGGCATTGGATCACTACAACGGATTAGTTCTCGCCAGTCATAACAACTGCCGCGCACTCGTTCCCCACCAACGCCAATTCAGCGATGAACAATTACGGGCAATCTTTGAGCGCGATGGCGTAATCGGTGCTGCCTTTGACGCATGGATGCTCCAACCGGGTTGGATTACCGGTGAAACTTCCAACGACAAGGTAACTTTAAGCAACGTCGTTGACCATATTGATTACGTCTGTCAATTAGCGGGAAACACTCGGCACGCTGCGATTGGGACGGATTTAGATGGCGGGTACGGACGTGAGCAGTCACCGAGTGATTTGGACACCATCGCCGACCTACAGAAGATACCGGGCATAATGTCAGACCGCGGCTATAGCGACGACGACATCGCCGCCATCATGCACGGCAACTGGATCCGATTCTTACACGATGCATGGGGTTAAACGGATAGCGGTATCTGTTCTATTAGACATAGACAATACTTTCTCTGATGGATTGGGCGATATATGGATTCCGAATCCCTTGAAGCCCACCCAGAGTGAGTACCTCCACCGGCATTACAGACTATTTTACTACGATTCCACTGACATGTCAAATTTTAGGTTAGATATCCTATATCTGAGGTCTCGTCAATTTATTCTTGGTATTCAGTTCAATTTTATGTTACAATTACCAGAGAGGCAAAACATTTATACTTGTACGTCTCTCTTTTCTGGAAACGCAAGGAGAATTAAAATGCCGTATCCGAATTATACACCTGAAGTTGTTACCGCTCGCGGTGAAGAAATCTATCAGCAGCAGATACGACACAAAGTTGAACCAGAGCACAAAGGCAAGTTTTTGGTGCTTGATATTGAAACTGGTGACTATGAAATTGACGCTGAAGATTTGGAAGCGACGATGCGCCTACTTGCCAAGCACCCTAAGGCTGTTACCTACGGTCTTCGGATTGGATACCCAGCCGCTTACGGCATCGGCTTTAACTTTACGGCATACACAGAATGATTATTGGAAAAATTAGAGCCGATCAGGAAGCTGTCATTGAATTGGAAGTTGTTGGATTAAATCACAGCGAAAAGGTTGAGATAGTCATTGATACTGGTTTCACAGGTTTTCTAATGCTGCCGTCAGATTTAATTAAACGCCTCGGACTTCAACTGATCGGCAACCGGCGCGCAATTCTCGGCGATGGAAGTCCAGTCAGTTTTGATCTGTATCTTGCCAAAGTCGTATGGCACAGCAGAATACGTAACGTTCCCGCGCTTGGAGCGAAACATGACGGCGCGCTACTCGGCATGTCGATGCTTTCTGGGAGTCGTGTAGTATTAGAGGTTGTACCGAACGGCACCGTAACGATTGCTCCTTTGACGTAAATCAAGAATTTTATGACGAATCAAATCTCTTGGAATATCAGTATAGACAACGCGGATTTCAACTTTGGTAACACTTAAAAAAATTAACTTTTCGACCTGATGAGTGATTTGGAAATTTCGCAAAAAAATAAAAATTGCGCCTAACTTAACCACTTCCAAACGGAGGTTGATATGACAGAAATATGGAGCGGAGTATGGCAGGGTCGGTACTCCACAGAGTATACAGGATATATCAGTGAACTACGGAAGCTAATGCCTACTTTCACGATTTCGGATTTTCATATAGGAAAGGGCGTAAACAAATACTTAAACCTCATAGCGCGGGAACCCTTAGATGAAGCTGATCTCGGGAATGAGGTTGACACCATGAATAGTTTCCGTATACCGATTGCTGCTGTTAGTAATGACTATCAACGCAGCCTGTACAGGGGACGCAGACAAGGTTATAAACTCGTTCAACATCATGAGATGCTTGACAGTGTCCTGGGAAAATTGAAGGTATTCAGTCATAGAAGAGAACAAGACAACATTTTTGAAGATTCCAGATTTCGTGCAATCCCTCTTACAGATCCTGCATCTCTTGATGCAAAACTGAAGATATCCGAATATGGAGCACGCGTACGAATTGAATTTCTTGTGCCTAATTACGAGTTTTATCATGACGATGGAAAACCCAGCATTCTCAAAGTAATTTGCCTCAACTCCGTAGATCGAAGTATAGCTTTAAGGATCAGTCTATCTTTGGAGCGTGAATTTTCTGATGGAATTTTTATCGCCGGATTCCACAGAACTCACGATCAAGAACTTGAAGATTGGGCAGTCGAAAAATTTTTCAATGATGAATTTCATCGATTTTCAAACGGAGAGTGGATCAAACAGACCATCCCTGAAGAGCGGGTTGAAGATTTGCTTGGAAAATACTTCACGGATTTGGATATCCAGAAAATACGGGATCTTTATGCAAAACTTATAGCAGCCCTTGATGAAGCAGAATCTCGTTTACTGTTAATGGCAAGCGAAGTAAATTACCTGCTATTTCGTCAAGCACTAAGTGCCTTGGTTCATGAGCAAGAAACGTTACATTTACAAGATCAAAAAATGGGAAAGATTTTGGACATGCTGGCTGAGACTTTGAAAGAAGAAACATAAAAAAAACACACAAAAGTGTATGTAAAGGTATCGGATGGCTCTGTGTTCGGGGCTGGCGGTTCTCGGTTAATCTGTTAGGAGGTAGTAAAAAAGATGAGCCAATTGACTGATGAACAACGAAAACAATTTGCTGAGGATATTGTAAAGGAGAAAACCGACCACTTTATCAACCTTTGCAAAAAGATGGTAGACAACCCACCAAAAAGCAATACGAACCTTCGGATGAAATTAGAAGAAATGGAAAAATCGATCAACCATATCCAAGGTGCCATGAAAACACTGGAACGCTGGTTGGGGCGTTGAAAGGATTATTTGCCAATGACAGGAACAGTTATTATAACAAAAAGGGGTGACTCAATTAGTGTTCATCCCCATAATTACACGAAGAATAAACTGTATTGGTGTTTTAGTGTAGACGTTGAACGGTATACGTACATAGCACAACCTAAAATTAGGTATAATGCGGAAATTACAGCCAAAAAACTTGATTATTCGGGTCCTCCATACACTCCGAAAATTGTTGAAGAACTTGTTATCTTTCGATCTAATGGAGGGAGCCTTAATGTGGTTGATGAAGCACATACGCTTTTACAAAGTCTTTTACAGGCTATTGATAACGGAGATCCTGTTTGGGATGTACGCGATGAAACGAACAAGTTAACTTAACAAAATAGACCAAACATTAAGTTAGGGAGGAGGATAGGCACGTTCAGACATACAGGTTTTAGAATAATAGCAATGGTTACTAAATTGGAGGGTGACGGGCGTGCTTTCGCACATCTTAATGAAAGCACTAGAGCGTTCGGTTGGGAGTTAAATTGTGGATAAATCAACGCTTTTTCGGGTGGCGACACTGCTCACTTTATTGCCTACTTTAGTTGTACTGGCGATACTCATTTGGTTCTTGTTGTTCTCAACTTCAAAATAAAAGGGGAATTTATATGAAAAACAAAGTCGTATTTTTTATTTTAGGTACTTTAGTCGCCACTATCGCCTATTTCGCAGGCGATTTTGAACCGTTGACAGCACAAGAAGATAAGCCTACAAAATCAGACTATTTAGACTATCTAAAAGTTGGCCTTTTAGAGGTTGATACAGCAATTTTTGGACTTGTCGGGAACAAAGGGCGTATCCAGATAGGTACGAACGCTGGATTTCCACGTATACGTTTGGAGGGTCCTAATGGTGGTGCCGTAGGGCTGATGATAGACGCAGAAGGAGCACCAACGCTAGTTCTCCAAGCAAAAGGTGAAGATTCTCCTGCTGTATTACTTGTAACAGTAGATGAAGATTCTGGACATATAGAATTAACCCAAGGGGGTGAAGACTTCCCCAGTATAAAAATGTTTGTTAATGAAGAAAGCGCGGGCGTAGGATATGCTAGTCAGCAGAAACGCCCAGAATCCGAAGTTAAGATTGTCGTCGGTGGTAAACATGCAGGGATTCTAGTGTTCTGTCACATCTAAGTT
>JAAXHL010000196.1 GCA_012270865.1 Candidatus Poribacteria bacterium
TTGATAGATTTGAGAAATATCAGTCTCTTTAATTCTAATGGTCACTATAAATAACCTTGTAGTTAGGAATCAGGGTCATTCAATTGTCCGTTTTTTGTGTTGTGTTCTCACAGGCGTTAATATTTCAGATAAGTTAGAAGTCTGAAGAAATCCAAATTAAAACAACCCGAGAAATTTTCGCAGCATTTCGCAGCATTTCGCAGCATTTCGCAGCATTCCTATAGGTTCGGTTTCCAACTGAACCATAAGTGTCAATTTTAGAAGAAAAACCGCCGCTACCCCAGACCCGGTAGGTTCGGTTTGCAACCGAACCGGATCTTACATGGAAACCTCAAAGACTTCAAAAACCTCTTCAGCATTGCGTTGTCCATAATGTTCAGTCCTGTAAGGGCGTTATGTTTATAAAAAAAACATCATTGCCCTGTTTTTAGTCCCGTAGGGACGATATGTTTATAGCAGCCGTAGGGGCGGCATTTGTAGAAACATTCCTGCAAAATACCGTGAAAAATCGCGAATTGACACCTATGGAACGAGCTACGCTCGCGAACCTATATGAAAATACGTATTGCCTATCCTTACGTTTTAAGGTATCCTACAATTATAGGCTTCGCCAATCTCATTCCAATCTCATTAAGGAGCTCCAGAACTTGCGTAATTACACTGAAATCACTGAACGCCTAAAAAACTTAGAATTGCCCATAAAATTAGCTGGCAACGTTCACGGCGATGAAAACATTAGTTATCCGATACATCAAATTCACTTAGCATCGTCCACCGATACGTCGCACCCCGTTCTCATCACAGGTGGCGTACACGGCGACGAACCCGCAGGCGTTGAAGCCGTCTTACAGTTTCTCGAACGCGACAACACCGCACGCCTGAAACAATTTTCCTTTACAATCATCCCCTGTATCAACCCGTACGGCTACGTTCATGAAACGCGGGAGACACGGAACGACATAGACATCAACCGTTCATTTGAAACAGATAACGTCCCCGAAGTCGCTATCGTCAAAAAAGCACTCCGACAAACCCAATTCGCCTTCGCGATAGACTTCCACGAAGACTATGAAGCAACAGGATTCTACCTCTACGAAGGAAAACGCGACGAGAAATATATCGGGCCCCAACTCGCCACAGCCGCAAAAGCAATCGGACCCGTAGACCCAGAAGACACCGATAAAGAGGCACCGAACTACGTTGAAGGAGTCTACAAAGTCGCCACCGAATGGGGCACCGAAGGTTTAGCACCTTACCTATTGCATTTTCACAGTAAACATGTTATCATCTCTGAAACACCGACAGTCTGGCAACTTGAACGACGTGCAACACTCCATCTAACAATACTGGATACCGCACTCGACATTATCTCAGAGATGAACGAAAATTAACTGAAGAAAGCAGCCCGCAACAACGGCGCGGGCGGATCAAGAGAAACGGACATCAAACATGAAATCCACTTCATCACCCCACAAGGAAAAATGAAAAATGGAAGATCAACAAGTACTATCGAATGTCAACACCGCTTCTCACCCTTCAGAATTGAAAATCACTGACATGCGTATCGTTCGGACCCAAGTTGGGGGTCCCATCTTAAAACTCGACACCAACCAAGGCATTTACGGACTCGGTGAAGTCCGAGACGGCGCAAGTCCGACGTATGCACTGATGCTCAAAACCCGAATCCTGGGCGAAAATCCCTGTAACGTCGATAAAATCTTTCGACAGATCAAACAGTTCGGGCACCACGCACGACAAGGCGGCGGGGTCTGTGGCATCGAAATGGCTCTGATGGACCTCGCGGGGAAGGCTTACGGCGTTCCCTGCTATCAACTCGCCGGGGGCAAGTTCCGAGACAAAATCCGATGCTACAGCGATACGCCGTCACTTAGAGACGCTACAGAGATGGGGAACAAACTCCAAGAACGCATCGATAGAGGGTTTACCTTCTTGAAGATGGATGTCGGTGTCGGATTGCTGCGAGGGATTCCCGGCACACTCTCCGCACCGCACGGAAACTTGGACACAGGCGACCTCATGCACCCTTTCACCGGCATCCACCTCACCGAAAAAGGGATCGCAATGCTCTGCGAATACGTAGAAATCGTTCGCGACATCATCGGCTATGAAATACCGCTTGCTGTCGATCATTTCGGGCATATCGGCATCGAGGACTGTATCCGCCTCGCAAGAGCATTAGAGAAATACAACCTCGCGTGGTTAGAGGACATGGTGCCCTGGCAGTACACCGACCAATACGTGCGTCTCTCCAACGCTTGTGCCACGCCTATCTGCACAGGCGAGGACATCTACTGTAAAGAAGACTTTATGCCGCTATTCGAGAATCGAGGCATCGCCGTCGCACACCCCGATATTGCGACATCCGGTGGGATTTTGGAAACCAAAAAGATAGGCGATTTGGCAGAAGATCACGGCATCGCGATGGCACTCCACATGGCAGGAACACCCATCTGCGCAATGGCAAGCGTCCACTGTGCCGCAGCGACATCTAACTTCATGGTCTTAGAGAACCACTCTGTTGACAATCCGTGGTGGGATGAAATGGTAACAGGCTTACCGAACCCGATTATCCAAGACGGTTATATTGATGTCCCAGACACCCCCGGCTTAGGCATCGACCTCAACGAAGAGGTCATCCGAGAGCATCTCCATCGCGACGAGACAGCATACTTCGCCCCAACAACAGAATGGGATTCCGAACGCTCACACGATAGATTGTGGAGTTAGTGGCGTTATAGGTGAGGACCAAACTACGGAATCACAGCAACATAAACCTGTGAATGCCCAGAAACATCCGACGTATACACGACAGCCGTTTCATCAGGACTAAAAGACGGATGCGGGTGCGTCCACTGTGGTCCGTAAACCGTGTCCACCTTCATCTCCATCCAACTCAGCGACTTCTCGCGATCACCTGCCTGTTGCGCCGCTGCCCAATCCTCGGCGAGCGCATACCGATCCGTCTTCCACTGACTCCCACTCGACGAACTCTGCGGATAGCAGATAGACGTATGTTCACCGGTCCCCACATCAACCAACCGCAGACCGATGTCGGGGTGAACGGTGTCGCACAACACCTTCGTACCGTCGCGGTTGCTGGCGATGTGCCACGCATTGAAATCGGCGATTGTCTGCATCTGCAAGGTATCCAAAGATATCCGCCGTAGTGCGTAGGGCCAATGTGTCACAATCAAGTCGTCCCGCGCACCGAGGAAGGTTTCATGAACCAAAAACTCGTTATTATCGTGTTGATAGAGCGATCGGTTCTCTGTACCGTCCCGTTTAATCGTCCACATCCGAGGTGCGGGATCACCAGAATAAGCAATAAGATCAGGGTGTCTCGGATGAAACTGCGGATGGATAATCGTCTGATCCGGTGATGTCCAGATAACCTCGCCACCGCTGCCGTCCGTAGCCGTCACAGTAATATGCGATTTATCGTCGCGCTTCATCGCCGTCACGATAAACCGCTCATCCGCGCTAACACTACACTCACCGAGACCCCCACCCGGAAATTCCGCCAGCACACGTTCCTCAAAAGCGTCAAGGTGAATCGCCTTTATCGTGTCCGCTTGTGTGTAAAAGAGTTCAGACCCGTCTTTGGAGATTACACCCGAGTAGCCGTGAATGTCGTCCGCATCCGTGAGTTGGACAATATCACCGTTAGGAAATTCCAACTTGAAAAAATTCGGTTTCCCTGAACGGTAAGAGGTAAAGACGAGATGTTTCTGGTCCGGCGTGAACGAAGATGTCAGGAAGTAGAGATTGTGGTTGATAGAGGTATCATTTGTGAGTTGATAGATATGCGCGCCCGTTTGACTGTCTTGAAATTCACGTAGTTCCGAAGGATGAACGGACGCTTTGGCGTATTTTGTCATAGATCGTTCCTTATAAGTCTGTTTATAAACGTGAGTTTGATATATAATAAATTCTAAACATAAAGGGACATTTTCGTAGGGGTTAGGTCACCTAATCCGTACAGGCGATGGAACCTCGCCCCTACGAGAAATCTGACATATTGTTTTTCAAACTCACGTTGTTTATAAAATAGGTTCGGTTCGTAGTAAGGTGATTCACCACTGGTTAGAACGCGCACTGAATTGCGCGACTACAAACAAGAATTACGAATCGCCTCAATTAATTAAATAGGACTTACGCACTTCCGTTTTAAAGTCCCCCTACCCCCCTGATAAGGGGGGATATGGGGGGTTGGGGGATTTAGGGGGTTAATTCCTACTTTTTGCGTCTAAATGTCCAATATTTTCCCAATTTGTGTAAGTCCTAAAATAAATAATCTATCAGTTGCGCGCCTTCACGGAAATCGGGAATGATAATATCCGCACCCGCACGGATAAGACGTTCCCGCTTATCGGCATTCATGTTATATCTATTGGCTTCTACGGACGCAACACCGACAGCGATAGCTCCTACCGCTTTCGCATTCTCAATCTCCACGTATCCGTCCCCGATGATGAGCAATTCATTCCCGCTCAACTCAAAATCCGTGATGATTTTCTGGATAACCATAGCTTTAGAAAACTTCTTATATTCCCGCAACGCGCCGAAAATGCCGCCATCAAAATACGGAGCAACGCCGAGGAGTGACGCTTCATTTTTAACGAATTCGACATCCGTCCCACTGGCGAGATAGCAGTGTATCCCCATTTCGCGTAGGTTGCGTAGAAATTCGAGCGACTTCGGCACACGGAGCGGTTCGGCAGACAACGTCCCCGCCGCAAGTCCTGCGATGCGCCCCTCAACAACAGGCAGCAATCGACGGTTATATTCGTCCTTATAGGCAAGCGGCTCTTGCGGTGTCCCACCACGTTTCTCAATCTCTTCACCGAGTTGAATCATCTGATAGATGGTCTGCTTACCGGTCAATCTATCGACAAATTCAACAACAAGTGCTTCGAGTTGCGCCTGCGTCTCAGTGGTATCCGTTTCAGTTTGAAGCAGTTCAACCATCATCGGCACCATCACGTTCTGCCACCCATCTCGGATGAGCGAAATCGTACCGTCAAAATCGAAAACGACATGACGGATGTTGCCGGTTTCGACTTCACAATGAATCTCAATTGCGGTATTATCCAAAAAAATGTTTTGCATAGTTATCCTGAAATTGGCTTTCAGCCATCGGCTATCAGTAACAAGAGGCTTCTGATTAGGAGTTGTTGGTGGTTAGTTAAGAGGTTTTGATGAACCCGAACCCTCTTACCAATAACTAAAAACCAATAACCAACAACTATTCCTCCAATAGCCTCTTTGCTGATTGCTGACGGCTGATTGCTGACGGCTGATTGCTAACAGAAACCGATGGCTATTCCGCTGACGGCTGACGGCTGATTGCCGACAACCACTAAAAGATGTTGATCCCACTGTTCTTTTGTGATAGTATAATAGCGTTCAGAGAGTTAAGCAAGCACTTTTCATTATGTGGAACACAACCGATGAACGAAAAAGAGATTCTAAAAAAAATCCAACGTATCGAAATATTCACCAACCGCCTCGTTAGTACCGTCTTTGCTGGAGAATACGAGAGTGTCTTCAAAGGACAAGGGATTACCTTCGATGAAGTTCGTGAATATCAGGCAGGCGATGAAATCCGTACCATCGATTGGAACGTCACAGCGCGCATGGGTCAAACATACATCAAAAAGTACGTAGAAGAACGCGAACTCGTGATGATGCTCGTCGTCGATATGAGTGCCTCCACCAGTTTTGGGAGTATCCCTGAAACAAAGGCGGAAATCGCTGCCGAGATTGCGGCACTCCTCGCCTTTTCCGCCATCAGGAACAACGATAAGGTCGGACTTATCTGCTTTACGGACACGGTGGAGCATTTCGTCGCACCACGCAAGGGCAGAAGGCATGTTTTACGTGTCGTCCGAGATATCCTCTACTTTCAACCGAAGCAACACGGAACAAACATTGAAACGGCGTTGGAATTCACCGATCGTGTGCTTAAACCGCACAGTGTTGTATTCCTCATCTCCGATTTCAAGACTACCGGATACGAGAAGCAGCTACGTTTGAGCAGTAAGCAACACTCGCTCATCGCCATTACCCTACAGGATAGACGCGAAGCAGAACTGCCAGATGTCGGTCTAATAGAACTTGAAGATGCTGAGACTGGAGAGACAACAGTTATTGATACACGCTCCAAGGAAGCACGGCAATTGTATAGAGAACTTAATCAACGCGCGGATGCAGAACGCCGACAGATTTTCCGAACAAGCCAGGTCGATGCCATCGAGGTGAGGACAGATGAACCTTACGTGAAACCCCTCATCCGATTTTTTCGTCAACGTGCCGCCAAAGGTTAAAATCCATAAAGACTATGCGCAAATTAGAGATCCGAAACCTAACGCAAACCTTTGCGCAGAAGGACACCCAACTACAGGTACTCGACAACTTAAACTTCTCTGTTGATGCGGGACAGTTTGTCGCTTTGCTGGGTCCTTCTGGTTGCGGCAAGAGCACACTTTTTAATATTATTTCCGGGCTGCTCACACCAGACACCGGGGAGATTTACCTCAACGGCGAACATATCTCCGGCAACACCGGCGATTTCGCCTATATGCAACAGAAAGACCTCCTCCTACCGTGGCGAACCGTTCTCAAGAACGTCCTCATCGGTCCAGAAATCCACGACGAACCGCTTGGAACTGCGAAAACAGAGGCTCAACAACGGTTGACACAACTCGGGCTCGGCGGATTTGAAAACAGTTACCCGATGCAGCTATCTGGCGGGATGCGCCAGCGCGTCGCACTCGCTCGGACGCTCCTGTTTCGGAAGGAAATCCTGCTTTTAGATGAACCCTTCGGCGCACTCGATGCGATGACACGCACCGTCATGCAGTCCATCCTACTCGACATCTGGTACGAAGACAAGCAGACCGTCCTCCTCATCACCCACGACATTGAAGAAGCACTCCTACTCGCAGATGAAATCTATCTACTAACAGCCCGACCCGCGACGCTCAAAGCAGAAATACCCGTCGCCTTACCGCGTCCACGAGACATCACAGACACAGCACTCATTCACTTAAAAAAAGAACTATTAGCGTTACTTCAGGTCGAAATGTCAACCGCTTTCGATTAGACGATCCGCCTGGAATCGGTTTGTAACCCCAAATGTTATTCCTCTTCGGCCCCCTTTGTCAACTCGTGCCAAAACGAACGCGATGAACGGTTCATATTGTCAAACATCTCGTAATTCCCTCTTTTACAGAATTCATAGAGTGCTTCGGTCAGCGGAATTTCAAATCCCGCTGCTTCCGCTGCTGCGAGGAAATACGGCAACTCAGGGTACTTCACAACAAGCGTCTTACCTCCGTCATCAATGATACGTTTAGCGATTCTGTCGAATTCGCCGCGCCATCCACTCCCCATACCGACCACATTGCGGATTGCCACCGGATCTACACCAGCACAGACCCCAAACGCCATCGCCTCCATGTACGCTGCAGCACCGAGTCCCATCGCCAATTGGTTCACACCTTTGACAATCTGACCGGCTCCACTCTGACCACAATACACGACATATTTCGGTTCACCAAGGATTTCTAAGATAGGACGACATTTTTCGACAACCGCCGCATCACCACCCACAAAGATACGGAGTGTTCCAGTTTCAGAACCGTGTGGTCCACCGCTCACCGGAGCATCTATAAGCGTCGCTCCTTTTTCAGTAAGCGCAACCGCCAAGTTCCGAGTCCTCTCCACCTCTGTCGTCCCTAAATCAATAAACACCTGACCATCGCGGGCATTAGGGATAAAGTGTTGTTCGGCAACGCCACAAAAAACCTCGGACGAACGCAAACTGGTCATAACGACATCGCTATTTTTGACGACTCCAGTTGTGTCCTTACCCGCGCTGGCACCAGTCGCTATGAGTGCCGCGCATTTTTCCGTATCAATATCATATCCGACGAGCGGGTACCCAGCGTTATGAAGATTCTTCGCCATCCGTCCGCCCATGTTTCCAAGTCCAATAAAACCGATTGTCGGGAGTTGTTGAGATTTCATAATTTTCCTACGGTTCCGTTGATTATATCATCCTACAGTTGGTGTCATTGTCCAAGCATCTTACCAACGATAGCAATTACGCTCCTCACCTTTTTGTTGTTTCAAGCATTTCAAACACAAGGTATAGTGTCAGAGCATAGCACGATAAGAAAACACCCACAAGTAAAATCGGGGAGAGCTAAGTCTATTTCGTGCGTCTATAGAAAAGTTTTACTTGAGGTTTTTAATACCCTTTGTTATACTGCCGATAATTGGTTACAGTTCTACTCAATTGGGTAAACTCTCATCTCAATTCTGCTGACTTTTATCCAATCCATTGAATGCTAATGGAGGATCCAAAAAATAATGTATGCGATTAGATGGACATTGATTCTAATGATTTTCGCTTGTGTGGCATTTGATGTACCAGCGGAAATTTTGCTGCAAGAAGATTTTGAGGGTGAACTGGATTTAACGACCAAATGGCAGACAAATACTCCGGAATTTGTCTATCCAAAGGACGGGATCCTCTATTTGGACCAAGGGAAATCCGGTGGAGACTATGTAAGTATTCGCTCCCTTCAGCACTACAACGATATTATCATCTATTATGAGTGGTTCATCATAGAGTGGAGCGGACAAGGCGACGGCGGCGGAGCGTTAAGGCAGACACAACTCGGCTCTTATTGGATGCGCTGGTGGGGACGAGCCAATGTCAAGGTAACGACGAATAAAGATGGCCCCGTCAACGCTTGGCAACCCTTTCCTGTAAAAGGCGGACAAGCACAGGCGAACTACGCACAAGGTTCCGATCATTTCATACTCAAAGCGGCGTTAATGACGCAGGAAAAGCGCGTCACCGTTCATATTTGGGATGTCACTGAAAAAGAACCGATACAGGTCGCCGAGTGGGAAATAAAGGACAATACCTATAAGTCCGGAAACATTAGTTTCGACTGTTGGAAATTCGGTATCTACGGCGTTGATAACGTGATCGTTGCCACACCAGATCACGAAGAAGAGATTTTCGCCGATAACTTTGATCCCCAAAGACTTGCTGTTCAACCTATCGGTAAACTGGCAACCACTTGGGGACACCTGAAATCGAATCATCAATAAACAGAAAGGAATTCAACTATGACAAGATGCGCGCTTATTAGTGGTAGAGGCATGGGGATGATGCACGGCGGAAACTTCCACGCTCATCCGGATGCGGAGGTCGTGGCGGTATGTGATATGGACCCCGAACTCCTCGCAAAAGCAAAAGAACACTTCGGCGTACCCGGCTATCAAACAATTCAGGAACTCTTAGCGAATTGTGACGCTGAACTCGTTCTCCTCATCGTCAACGAAACCCGACGTATCCCACCGCTGCGAGAGTTGCTCGAAGACGGACGGAACGTATTCACGGAAAAACCCCTCTGCGGCTTGGAAGGACAGGCACGCTTACGTGAAGAAGACCTCGGAATCGCTGCACCTGCTATCGCGACATGGCGTGATTCCAACCTCAAATTCGGAATCGACTTCAACTACCGATTTATGCACCATTTTCGGAAACTTCACGACGATGTCGCTGAGGGGCGGTTGGGTGAAATCCGGATGCTCCATGCCCGTGCACATTTCAACTGCTGGTCCCATATTATTGATCTGATCCTCTGGACAGTAGGCAGACCGGAATGGGTAAGTGTCGTCGGAGACCCGAATGAAAGGGGCGGTTGGGGACGTTTGATCCATATCGGTTGGGAAAACGGAGTCATCGGTTCACTCACCGGCACGAACCTGTGGGGATATGACGATCATCCCCTCCGAATCAAAGTTCTCGGGGACGCGTTTTACGCCGAAGCAAAGGGACTGGAAGGTTCATATTCCCGTCGAAAAGCCAATAACTCCGAAATAGAGGAAGTCTGGGAAGCCGAACAAGGCAAACCAGAGATGCCAGAATCTTTCAAGCGGATGGCTGACGGTGTCATCAAGGCGATGCATGCCGACACCCCATTCCCCGCAGACGGTGAAGCCGCATGGAACGAACTCCTATTTGAAGCAGCAGTCCACAGATCGGCTTTGCAAAATAACGCACGCGTATTTCTGGCAGATGTAGAAGCAGACGCATTCGCCTAAAGATATGTACAGGCGCGCCTTCGAGTAGTCTTGTATGGTAGAAGCGAGTTCGGCTCGCGATACATAACAATTACCACCACAAAGCGCGCCTACAATCTAAGCAACCCCACCCTTAACAGCGATCTTAATCGCGTCTTTGCCATCTAAGTGATAACCACCGTGAAGTGCGTCGAAGCCTTTGGAAACATCTTCTAACGGGAGAATATGGCTTACAAACCCTTCAAAAAGTGAAGCGTGTTTTTCAAGCATCGGGATGGCACGGAGGAAATGCTTCCTCTCAAAACCCCACCCTGCTTCCAATCGAAGATTTTTTCGCATTAGCATCTGATTCGGATTGCAGTCAAAGCTGCCGACATCCACGAAATGCCCATATACGACGTAAGTTCCGCCATATCTGATGTAATCCAAGCCTTCTGGGATAGCAGCGAGAAAACCGGTACATTCATAGACGACATCCGCACCTTCGCCTTGCGAGGTATTTTCTCGGACAATCCGCTTTCGTTCTTCAGGATCCGGCACTTCAGCAATGTCAATAATGAGATCTGCACCTAACCTTTTCGCCATCTCAAGCCTTCCAGGGGGTCCACCGACGACGATAAGCCTACCTGCCCCAGAGACTCTTGCCCAATTAAGCGCAAGCAGACCGATCGGACCGGTTCCCTGAATCACAACCGTATCCCCAAATTCGATTTTTCCACGCGAGACGCAATGTGCTGCACACGAGGCAGGTTCCGCGAGCACAGCAATCTCCGGCGGCAGATCGGTTTTAAGGAACATATTCGTTGACGGATTTGAAAGGTAGATGTACTCACTGAAGCCGCCACGCAGATACGGTGCTTCTTCCGATGGAGAAAAGCCGAGACCTCCACTCGGAGAAAGCGCAACTCTGTCTCCGACTTTAACCGGGTTTCCGAGATAGTCGGTTTCAACACCCTCTCCCAAAATATCGATCACCCCGACGTTCTCGTGTCCAAGGATAATATCGTGTTTGATATGCTGAAATTCCCAATTATGAAGGTCGGTACCGCAAATACCGCCCAACTCCTGACGCACGAGTACCGTCCCAGGGGCAGGCTCAACGATCGGATACTCTCGGACTTCAAAATCTTTGCCACTCATCACAGTGGCACGCGAGGTTCTGGTTGCCATTGTAAATTCCTTTCCTACTGTAGGAGCGATCTCTGGTCGCGACTCCCTATATACGATTATTCAGATCCTACTGTAGGAGCGATCTCTGGTCGCGACCCCCTATATACGATTATTAAGACTCGATTCTAACGACGACTTTTCCGAGTTTTTCGCCTGTGAAAAGCGAGATAAATGCTTTCGGCGCGTTCTCTAAACCCTCTACGATTGTCTCCTCCCACTGTATCCTGCCTTCGGCTATCCACTGACCCATATCACGGTAAAATTCAGCGTTTCGCGCCATGAAGTCGGTGACAATAAATCCCTGCAATTTAATCCGTTTGCCGATAGCGGAACTAAGGTTGCTCGGACCCGGCGTAGGCTTAACATCGTTATATTGAGAGATCATGCCACACAGCGGGATGCGCCCATGCATATTCATCACTGCAAGTGCTGCTTGCAGATGTCTGCCCCCGACGTTTTCAAAATAGATGTCAAGTCCATCTGGACAATGTGTCCTGAGTTCGGCTTCCAAATCGTCAATCTGCTTATAGTTAAAAGCCACGTCTACACCCGCTGTTTCAAGTAGCCAAGCGATTTTCTGATCTGAACCTGCACTTGCAACGACTCGACACCCTTTGATTTTCGCGATCTGACACACAATCGAACCGACCGCTCCCGCTGCAGCGGAGACAAACACCGTTTCACCGGGTTCCGGTTGACCGATCTCCAGAAGCCCGAAGTAGGCTGTTCGCCCCGGCATACCGACAGCACCCAAAAACGACTGAAGCGGTGCAATTGTCGTATCAACAGCCGCTACATGCTCTGCCGAGGCGATGTAATAATCCCGCCATCCTAACGGACCCGTCACGTAATCACCAACTTTAAACTTATCACTATTTGAATGTACGATCTTTCCTGCACACCCACCTTCAAGCGATTGACCGGGTTGCGCAGACCGCATGCCACCCCGCATGTACGGGTCTACTGATGTGTACAGGTTTTGAATTAACACCTCGCCTGCCGCGGGTTCGTTAAGCGGGACTTCAACAAGTTCAAAATCGCTCTCCTTCGGCATACCGACGATCCGATCTCTCAAACGTATTTGTCGACTTACAATGTTTGGCATTTTTTCTCCTATCGCTGGTAACGCAATTCTATTCAAACAGTGTTAATGCAATGATAGCATATCTGAGAAAAAAGTCAAGATCGGAACAACAAAGAATTCGCTTGACATCCGTTTGTGAATGTGATTTGATTTAAGAAAATAAACACTACAAATGCGATTTTTCTGTCATGCACCTCCCGCCAGACGAAATCAAAAACTGTCTTAT
Organism: Candidatus Poribacteria bacterium; assembly: GCA_012270865.1. Lineage (GTDB taxonomy): Bacteria > Poribacteria > WGA-4E > WGA-4E > WGA-3G > WGA-3G. Next base: position 12,609 of record JAAXHL010000196.1, read on the forward strand.
GGCGGCAGGATTTACGGATTTCCATTTTTATAAGAAACGTAATCTGACGGACTTCCATCCAGAGAATGATAATGGGTTTTCCATGGTGGCTAAAAAGTGATCGCAATAGGAGTAATATGAAAGTCGAAAAACCGAAAGAGAAATACGATCAATTAATCGCTGACGGTTACTGTGTTATTGAGGAGGTCTTGAAAGAAGAGATGCTTGCTCGACTTCGGACGGTGACCGATCAACTCCTCGATGCCCAGACAGAAGATGAACGTGCCGCCTGTCGCTCATCCGGCAGCATGATTAGCGTCTACACGCACCCGTTGTTCGCGGAACTTGTCGTCTACCCGCGCACCCTACAGGCACTCGAAACTTTGGGGTTCTTGAGACCGAAATGGTCGTCGGGATACGTCATCAGTAAACCGCCTCAGAGTCCACCGTTATTTTGGCACCAAGATTGGTGGGGTTGGAACGATCCGTGCAGCTACACGGCACTGCCCCAGCAGCTGTTCCTCATGTATTATTTGGTTGACACAACACCGTCCAACGGGTGCCTCCGTGTGATTAAAGGTTCGCATCTCAAGCGACATCCGCTCCACGATATACTACCCGATGCTCACGGTGAGGCACTCCAGCGCGTCGATGACCCCGACCATCCTGCCTACCAACACTTCCAGGGTGAAGTTGACATACCCGTGAAAGCCGGAGACCTCGTTATCGGAGATTCTCGGTTGTTACACGCTTCACACGGCAATGGATCAGATGAACGCCGAACCGTGATTACGCTCTGGTATCATCCATTTTTTGCGCTGTTACCTACAGGCATGCAAGCACATATCGGAAGACTCCGGCAGAGCCTTGCTTGGTCGGAAGCAGACTGGACACGGATCGCTGAACTCGCGCCGGTCTGTAAAAGCGACGTTGAGCCGCTAAAATGGAATCGGAATCCGGGACCTGAACTAAAGTAGCCGAATTCCAAAACATGCAAAATTTGACTTGAAAGAAATCGAATTCCTTGATACGCTATTAGTAGATAGGATTCAGGTCTAACCGTAGTGCCTAAACGAAAGAAAGGAGTTTCGCTATGTCACAACCTCCTATTTTTCATCCGTACACATTTGGTGAGGAAGAGAAAGAAAAGATGGATAGGGACGGACATTTTGTCTTACCCGGTTTACTCACATCAGAGACACAAGCGAATCTAACACGCTCTCTTACACACATCCACGAACTCTCCCGCACGTCAACGGAAGGGCATGAACCGAACAGATTTTCAGCGGAATATGATAGTTACCTCGAAAGTGTGATCGTACATCCCCAGATGCTTGAACTCGCACGAAAGGTTCTCGGTGAAAATATCCGCTACGATCACTGTGTGAGTCTAAACCGACCGGGCGGTAATGGTGGCATTGGGTGGCACAGTCACGGATACGCGAATGACGATCCGAGTTTGGGGTTCGTCCGTATCTTCTTTTATGTCAATGGATTTGAACCCGACGATGGCGGTCTGAAGGCTGTTCCGGGAAGCCACCTCTATCGGGATGCCAGGATCCATGCACCGACAGACGAAGTCTTGCGCCAAGGCTGGCTCGTCGGAAGAAAGCACCCAGAAACAGGGGAACCGCTTGAAATTGAGGCACTCTCTGCACCCGCTGGTACCGTCGCGTTGATGTGGACGCATGCCGCACACGCTGTATCACGAAGAAAAGAGGATAGCGATACGCGGTGGTGTGTGGTCTATGCCTATCGCAATCCCGGCAGACCGTCCGGTGCCCGATGGATTACGCCTGAATTTGAACGAAAACCGATACCCGGTGCTGAAGGGTTAATGTCTCTTTATTGAAAGTAGTCTGACGAGTTAGGCAAATACCAAACGCATATTTTGTCACGCACATTTGGCGTTGATTTGGAGATTTCCTAACCTCGCGAGTACGGAGCGTCCAAGTAATCCTAAAATCCACGAGAAAAAATATAAATGTAGGGGTTTCTGATGTCACTAAACCCAATTTTTCATGATTACGCCTTCGGGGATCAAGAACGCAAAGAATTAGATCATGTTGGTCATTTTGTGCTACCCAAACTCCTTACCATTAATGCTCAGGCACGATTGATAGAATCGTTGGCTCGGGTTGAATCGCTTATACCGGGTTGCCAAAAAGGGTATGAACCGAACAGGTTTGCTGCGGAATATGATAGTTATCTCGAAAGTCTGATCGGACACCCGCAAATGCTTAAACTCGCACGTGAAGTGCTCGGTGAAGATATCCGATACGACCACTGCGTGAGCCTCAACCGTCCAGGCGGCAACAGTGGGACCAACTGGCATAGCCACTCATACGCTGAAGACGACCCGCGCTACGGTTTCGTCCGTATCTTCTTCTATGTTAATGGATTTGATGCAGATGATGGCGGTTTGAAGGCGGTTCCCGGAAGCCATCTATACCGCGATCCCAAAATTCAGGCGACCACAAATGAAGCATTACAAGAAGGATGGCTGGCAGGAAAAACGCATCCTGAGACGGATGAGCCGTTAGAAATTGAGGCGTTATCGGTACCACAAGGAACAGTCGTCCTGATGTGGACGCACGCTGCACACGCTGTAACGCCAAGAAAACAAGAGAGTGACACCAGATGGACAGTCGTTTATGGATATTACAAACCGGGTAAAGACCCAGGTGAAAGGTGGATTACACCGGAATTTGAGCAAAAGCCTATCCCTGGGACAGAAGGGTTGATGTCTCCTTATTAGCAAGAAGTGTTAGTCTTGATGAAAAATCTCTTAACTGATTACCGGCAACCGACAACTGATAACCCTTAAAACAGCCATGCCACAAAATAAACCGAACATTCTATTACTTATCAATGACGAACACCGTCCCGATGTCCTGCCAATCGAAGGAGACACGGCTATCCGTACGCCGACGCTCTCTCGGTTTATGGATGAAGGCACCTACTTCCGTAACGCCTATACCCCTTCGCCGATTTGTGTCCCTGCGCGACAGAGTTTTCTTTCAGGACTCTATCCGCGTAACTGCGGGAGCCTCAACTTCGGCGACCCGATGCCGACAGAGGTCCGAACGATTCCGGGGCAGCTGGGAAACTACGGGTACTACTCCTGCTGCGCTGGCAAGATGCACTTCGTCGGGACAGATGTGATGCACGGCTGGCGGGAACGGATCGGGCGCGATATTATCGGCAATAACGGCTATCCATACCACGCTGTTAAAGATGAACACCACGCACAGATGACACCAGAACCCGGTACCGGCATGAAGCGGAACAAGGTAATTCAGGAAGTCCGAGATGCACAACCCGGTATAGGGCATTGGATGCTCCACGACCAATATAACGTAGATGGCGCGCTGCTGTTCCTTGAAGAGTATTTCGTCAACGCCTCTTACGACCGTCCAAAAGCCAATCCACTCTGTATGGCAGTAAGCCTCATAGCACCGCATTATCCGTATCAGTGTCCGCTCGACCTATTCAATTACTACATGCAGCGCGTAGAACCGATCGTCGAAGAGCCTAATGAACAGTTTGGATATAGCAATTTTTTTAGAGTGCGAGTCGGAGAAGATGTAACTTACCGTCAAGCACACCGAGCAACCGCTGCGTATTATGGAATGATTGAATGGATGGACGCACAATTCGGTCAGGTCATTGAGAAACTCGAACACCTGAACGTCTTGGACGATTTTATCATCGTTTTCCTCTCCGACCACGGTGAGATGCTCGGCACGAAAGGACTCTGGGAGAAGCAGAGCTACTTTGAGGCTTCAGCGCGTGTACCACTCTCTATCTGGTACCCGAAACGATTCGGGAGAGAACCGAAAATCGTTGAGCAGAACGTGTCATTAGTCGATCTGTTTCCGACAATATGTGAGTTGGCAGAGATCCCCGCACCCGATGAACTCGATGGACGCTCGCTTGTCCCATTGATTGATGGAAACACAGCCGACTGGGACGATGACGATACCGTTTACAGCGAACTCTGGCGCGCCCAAAACGGCCCCTCTGTGATGGTTAAAGAGGGAAATTTAAAGTATTTCAGATTCGACAACGATAAAGGATGGCCCGAACAACTCTTTGATCTCGCCAAAGACCCTGATGAACGAAACAACTTGATTGACGTACCAACGTATGCCGACGCGCTTTCAAGACTGCAAGCGAAAGCCGACGCATTACCCGCACCGCGACGCAAGGACAAGAACAATAGGTTCATTGACCCACATCGCCCGATCACCACTACAGATTAAGACCAACTTCTCTAAAACAGACTATCATTTTAAGAATCAATTGTTCACTCCCGGGAAAATATGAAATCTAACGTCTCTCCTTTCAAACGTCCGAAGTTTACGTATTACATTGTGCTTCTCTGTTGTATCATTCAAGCGATACAATTGACCAGTGCCGGATGTAGTCATACCAAACCCTACTACCATCCCGATATACCGGACATCGGAAAAAGCGAAAGTAAAATAAGCGGTGTGCTGCGCTACCGTCTTTTGTTACTCGGTGATGGTGGTGCTCCGAAACCGGAGGAGCCTGTCTTGAAAACCCTCAGTGAATGGGCGCGAAAAGACGCTGCAAAAACGAGTATCGTCTTTTTAGGGGATAATATGTATCCTGATGGGATGACAGAACAGCGAAAACATGAAGCAGTGACGCGCCTCGGACCGCAAATCTCTGTTATTAAGGATACCGGTGTCCACGGGTTCTTTATCCCCGGAAACCACGATTGGGCAAGTGGAGAATCGGAAGGATATAATGCGCTTCTTGCACAAGAAAAATTCATCAACGATGCCCTTGCTGGCGAATCGAATTTCCTACCCTCTGGTGGATTGCCCGGGCCCGTTGCAATCGAGTTGCCGGAAGCCGAGCCTGCCGTCCGGCTTATTGTTCTGGATACACACTGGTGGCTCCATCAATACGAAAAACCGCAAAAATCACCCGAAACGGTTATAGAAGAACTGATAACACTCTTAGATACAGAATTGCCGGTTATCGTTGTCGGACACCATCCCTTGCAAAGTTACGGTCCACACGGCGGTTACTTTGACTGGAAATCCCACTTTTTTGCTGCCAGAGTTGTAAAAAAATGGCTCTGGATTCCAACCCCGATACTCGGTTCAATGTACGCGTATACAAGGGGATACCTTTACAAACTCGACCAAGACATCGGCAGTGCCCGCAATAAAAATATGGTCGCACAACTCAACCAAGCATTTTCCACGCGCAAACCGACACATGAAGACACATCACTTTTAATCTATGCCTCTGGACATGAACACTCCCTACAAGTCTTGAAAGGCGATACTGTTGACTATCTCCTTGTCAGTGGTGCCGCAGCGAGTCGGAAAGTAACAGAAGTATTGTCTGGAGACAACACCTTGTTCGCACATCAGCATACAGGTTTTATGGCAATTGATTTTTTCACCGATGGGAAGGTTTTATTGCGGGTGGTTGAACCTGAAGGTAAAGGGGTTCTCTTTCACCGGTGGTTGATTTTTTAGCACTTTGAAATCGGATAACACCGTCTCTTCCACACCAAAATTCGGGTTTCGTTGGTGTGTTTTCTAAATCGCAATTCGCTGCTAAAAAAATCCTTTCGAGAATGCTCTACAAGCCCTCTGCAAAAGATACCCCTCTATTAAAACCCTACAAAAAAAATACAAGGCGTTGTAATAGGTTGATGCGGAACAGTTTAACTTTTTCCGCCTTACGACGCTAATTTTTTGTTTCACGATTTTGGCGGGCGTACTTTAAAAATTCCATATTCCGTAGATGTGGTTCAACCTCCTCCAATTCAGAACGAATTTCATGGAGATCTCCAACCATCTGTTTTAAATCCGAATCAACTTGACGATAGGTTTCTTGAGCGGTTTTCGGTGCGTACCCCGATTTTTTGAGGTAATACGACGTGGCCACCCAGATGCACGCAAGTATAGTAACTGTTGTCGTTCCCATGACGACTGCAATAATAGCGGTAGCCGCAGTCGTAAACTTAATAACAAAGAAAAACATCAGTGCGAGGAGAATCGGTAGTAACACCGACTTATCCCTATCCGTTCCCATATCTGTTCCTCCCTATGCATCCACACCTTTGGCAATTTTGATGAGTCGTTTCACTTCCTTTTTCAGAACATCAATTTCTTGTTGAACGTCGTCTACCTTCTGATGGAGTGCTTCTACTTCACGTTGCGATGCTCCCTTTTTCAAGCCTTTTTTCTTCGCAACGTAGGATGTGCCCATCCAGACGCATCCGAGCACCGTTATCGCGATACTTCCGAATATAATAGTGATAATCAGAACAATTTCACCCATTTTCAGTGCCTCCAAAGTTTTAATAAAATGTAGTCTTATTTTATTAGAGTCGGCAGAAGAGAAAAAGAGAGTGAAAAAAGCACACCTAATTTATTTTAGACAAATTTCGATATATCTTTCTCATCTGGCAGTTGAATAGGTTGTTCTGATTCGTCTTTCTGAAGGAGTTGTGCGACATCGTACCCCCTACGGAGCAATTCGATCAAAAGTTCGTCATCTGAGGCATCATTTACCGAACTTAACGTTTTCGTACTTACGTTAAGTTCAGAATGAATTGACATCGCCTCTGACGCGTCCCGAACGCTGGCGTAATTTACACCCAAGTACCGCTGGGTTGTTACGACGCTTTTATGCCCTAACATCTCTTGCACGGCATAAATATCGTTCGTCTGCTCATAGAGACGCTGCGCGTACGACTTCCGCAGGGAATGTGTACCAAGCTTCCCATTTAAACCCGCCGCTTCAAACGCCTCCTTTAGGGCATTGTGCGCTGCTATTCTCGTTACCGACTTCCAGCCTTGTTTGTTCCGTGAAGGAAACAAGGGGCGGGTCGGATTGACACTACCGTACAGCTCCGCATGCCAAGCAATAAGATTTTCAATTGCCTGCCTGCCATCTATATTGACAGGCACCGCTCTTGATACCTCGCCACCTTTCACGATGCTCCGGTCAAACAGCAAATCCTTGACAGGCTTCCCGTTCTGCCACACATCGTTTACTTTCAAAGCAATCAACTCGCTAATCCGTCCGCCGACGGATACGCCTAACATAAACAAACTCCGATTCCGAGCAGCAAACGTCCCATCAAAGGACTCCGATATTTTTCGGATTTCGGCATTATCTAATGGTCTTGTGCCTTTCATCTAATAAACTCCTTCGTATAAGCTATTACACACATCTAATAAAACGGAATAAAAACTTCATCGGTTACCGTTAGAAAGGTGCGGATCTTCTTCCCGTTGAATTCGCACAAAGCTCACACACTAATTGCTCCAAAACGCAGGCATCATCTGCACCACTTGTTTTCAACGCAGTATCGACGACAAGAGTCTTTTCGATTGCATCGACCAACTCATCGACTGCAAAAGCGTGGAGCGTTTGAAAGATTTTATACGCGACATACGGATTCTGTTTCAGAATGTTATGCGTAGCCGACTTCGGTAGGAGGTCCATAACTTCTCCAGCAAGCGGTTGGAAGATATTTTTCGTAAATTCAGCAAACGGCATACGGCTTCGTATCGGTCGAAGCCCCTTTCTATCAGCGATAAGTTTGGCTTGGAGCGCGAACCGAAAATGACGAGTGATAGCTGCATTCACCACAATAGGTTCTTGATCGTTCGCTAACACCTCGTGAAGGCTCTTTACTGCCTGTCCAACCGAGCGTTTCCCGATTGCATCCATGAGGTCGAAAATGCTGTCAAACGTATTCTGTGTCACCATATTTCGGACATCTTGTTCGTCAACTTGACGTTTATCGCCAACAAAGTTGACGATTTTATTGATCGCTTCAGCGATTGTGTGCATATCGCCGCCGGTTCTTGTCCTGAGTAGATAGAAAGCACGCGGCATTATACGCTTACCATACTCATTGAATTTGTCTGAAACCTTCTTATAAAGCGGGTCATCGCCTATAGACGAACTCGCTTCCACCGAATTAAAAGACCGGTAGCGTCCGACAGCCTCAATGGCTTTAACAACTTGGTTGCGTTCATTTACGGATCCCTGTACTGTAAATATCAGCACACTATGTTCCGGTAGATCACCTTGGAGCCAATTGAGGAGTACAGCGACATCGCCAGTATCATCAGGCTCCGCAGTGGTGTATGTGTCAAGTTGCTCGGCGATCTGCGGTAAGCGTTCCAAGAAACCACGCTCTTCATCCGTGAGTTTTGTGTTTAACTCATCAATGAGCGAATTGACGGCATTTATGTAATTAAAATCATTTTCGACAATCTGATGTGGACGCACCTCTAACAGTTTTGCCAATGTAGAGATAGATTTTTGAGGATTTGTAGTTTCAATTTTAAATGCGTTTCGGACAATTGTTATCGGTGCTGTGCGTTGCTGAACCTTAAAGAAGGGCGCGTCTCGGACAACGACGACCCGCCGTTCTGCCATGACGGGATAGAGGTCAACCTGCGTTAAAATTTCTCGAATTGTTATATTTGTATCCTCTAAAAAAGTGAGATTGAAATCGCGCGTTTCCGGCACAAGTAGGTGGTCAAGCATCTGTTTGAGGGTTCCCTCAATAAGAAAACTCTCCTCGCCACAGAGTAGATACACCGGAAACACTTTATTGTCTTGGATCTCTCGGAGGATATTTGGTGGTGGGGTTGCTGGTTTCTGTCTCATCAGATAATCCTTTAGGTACATCCGATTTGAAAATACCTCTTTAGCACACACAAGGGTTGCATTTGCTAAAAAAAACACCTCTGATTTTAAGCGTAGGCGTTGTTCAGGTGTCATCGCTATAGGGGTTAAGAGCTTGGAGCAGCGGTTTTCTATCTCAGGTGCTGTCTGTATGGGAACGAAGAACACCTAATACCCGCAAACAGCAAACATAGGCACGTGGTGGTGCCAACTCCCTATAGTAGTAGATATACGATTATGGCTATTGACTACGACAAACTGCCGCCTGTTGGGATCGCTCAGGTAGCACTATTACTAACGGTTCCCTTTTCGGTACCAGCAGTAGCGAACGCGGAGAAGCGTTTCTTTGTGTCGTGTGTGCCACAACTCGGACATTTCGCAGGTTTGTCGGTATTATGCGAGCGTTCAAGCACTTCAAACTCAGTGCCACAGTCGTTACAGTGATATTCAAAAATGGGCATCGTTTTCCTCTAAGCCGTGATAGGGCGAATAATCAACTTTACCTTTGTTCCTTTCGGTGGAATCACATCGGTATTGACTCGATATGTTCTGTCGTCGGTTCCGGTCGGTAAAGGGTGATTGAAGATGGAATCCGGATCTCGATAGACAGCGATAATATTATGGAAGAGTTGAGCAGTCCATTGGTTGTTTTTCAGTCTACCGCCGGTGAAAACCCAAGGCGTTTCTTGCATCGGTTGCTCTTTGAAGGCATTCCAGAGGAGTTCACGGGCGCTGCGTGAAATGACCTGATCGCTTTGGTTCCACTCTACCCAGATTTCCACAGGTGAGCCTATAGGTGTTCTCGGATCCCCTTCAACCGAAAGATTCATACCGGCATCCAACTCCAATGCGCCGAGCACCGTAATTATATGAATCGGTTCCGCGTCAACAATCAAAATGCTTTCATGGGTTTTGCCGAGTTTACCGCACGCGAAGAATTCAATAATCGTATCCGCGCCGACAATATTAATCTCACCCGGTATTGTCACTTCACGTTTACTGGTGTCTAAAATCACATTTCCCAACTTATAAACATTTTCGCTAATTTGCTCTGGTGCCATTTGGAGTTCCGTCACCGAGGTGGATTGTGGATAAACAGTAATCTTTTCGGAAGCGGTATTGTCGCTCTTATCTGTATCGTTGATGTCGACGCGCGCCACAAGTTCTATCTCACCATCAGCTGCAGGGACCCAATCCGCTGAGACGACAGTCTCTTGAAGTTTTGGTGTCCAGAGTACTTCGGTTTCACTGACTTCCTCGTCATCTACATAAAATCTTATATTGAGAATTCCATCAAAAGGTGTTCCGGTATTACGTAAGGTTGTGCTAAGTCGAACCGCTTCACCGACACGTGGCGAAGGCGGTGAAAACCGAAGACTTTTTGGTACAATCCCGATATTCGGTTCCGTGGGACCGGCAAGTGCGTGACTTAAAGTCATAACGGCAAAACAGGTTGCCAAAAAATCGCTTTCTGAGCCGCGCCATCTTCCATCAGGTTCCTGTCTCGCCACCATCATCTGTGAGATTTCATCGTACCAATTATAGCCAGCAAACGTGTCTAAAGTCGGCGGAATGTCAGAGAACCGTTGTAGCGAGAGCAGGTAATAGTAGAGCCATGAATTAGAGCCGGGGTTTCGGGTTAACGTCCAATGCCTTTTTATCCATGCGGTGCCTTTTTGGATCTGCGGATCATCGACCGAGACCCCACACGCGCGAAGTGCCCAGAGTCCGGTTGCTGTCATACTGCCGTAGACCCCGATCGCCCAAGGTGAACCATCATCAACCAAATTATAGAGCCATCCACCGGTTTCGGTTTGGTTTCGGCGAATCCACTGCTCGGCACGTGCCCATGTATCCGCTGGAATATTGAGTCCCCACTGCTTCCCGGCATAAAGCGCGTAGATAACCATATTCATGTGCGCGCCATCGGCAGTGAAACCGTATCCCCAACCACCATCGTCCCTCGGATCAGCGAAATCGTCATCTTCAACAGGAAGCTGCTTTTCGATTAATCGGTTTATCGCAAATTGCGCACGTTCCCTATACGCCTCGTCTTGGATCGTTACCAAAACAGGCACAATTACTGCATATTGGTAAACAGCGAACTCGTTCCAATCCTGTGACAATAGAAATTCCACACCGTTTTTAACAGAGGAGTGCGAAGGCGCATGTCCCGTTGCGAGCAAGGCTTGTAAGGCGAGTGCTGTCTCTTGGGTCTGATCTTCACCGAAATTCCAGACGGCATCTGGCTCGAAATTTTCAGCCAACCCTTCCAGACTCGCTTGGCACGTAATACAGATTAGGATCAGTTGATTTTCAGTGCCACATTGCAGACAGGTTCGGCTATGTCTTCCCTGTTGTGCTTTTATCCAATTGACACCGTTCGTTACTGCGTTCTGGATCTGCTCGGACGTGACAGGTGGGAACGTCCGGGCTTGTGCGACAATCGTTGTATGGACAATATTATTGCTTTCATCTGCTTCTTCAATATATTTAGCATCTCTGGGATTAACGACAGCGTAAATTTCTGTCGTGCCGGGAGGTGGTTGCCAACGTGTTTCTACCGATTGCGTCTCTCCGTGTTTCAACTCCAAAATTACATCCTTACAGACGATTTGGAGCGGTTTTGTTGCTGGATCTCCTTCGTAAAGGTCAACGACGAGATCCTCGTTCATCGTTGGTGTCGCGTCCCCAATATTTTTCACTTTAACCGAGATCGTAATCTCTTCACCTTCAACGGGTGTCGGGTTAGAAAAGGTAATACTATTAGCATCAACCTGAAAATCTGGTAGCTGCGCGAATCCGGTTGTGGCAAACAATCCGATAAAAAACATTCCGACCCCGAATTTTAACAGGAGGAACTGAAAACCTTTAGGCTGTGTTGATGAGGAATATCCAATCATAGTGTGCCTCACATTTATGTATCAGAAAAGTTAGAGCCATACCCGCGAGTGCTACCAGCTCCGTATTATGTTTTTAACCGTCCTGAATTAATTTCCTTCCCAATACCCGACCGAAACGGAGGACGGTTGCGGAATAGGATTCCCGAACAGTTTCGTTCCGTTTGTAGCATACTTACTGACTTCACCTGTGAACGTTTCACCGAGCAGGTCTGCGACCCAAATACCGTTATCTGCAGGTGATAGACTGATCCCGACAACAGCCATGCCAACAGGGAATTCATTCATCTTCGTTCCGTCTGCTGATAAGTTCAACAGCATTGACTGTCCTGAAACGACCCATACGCTGCCATCCTTAGGATTGACGCGCGGGGAAGTCGGACTCGGTATTTCAAGTTTTACGAGTTGTTGACCGGTTGGTGAAATCCGAATGAGTGAGCTAAATTGACTATCAGCGACCCATGCGTTTCCGTCATAATCAACGGTTACACCGCCCTTCGGTTCTTGCATCGTTGGACCGGTTGCGATTTGCGTGCCGTTTGCATCGTAACGATTGATGGGACCGCGGGCATCCGCTACCCAGATACTGCCATCTTTCGGATTCACAGCCACATTGAATCTACCCGTTTCCACGTTGGGATTACCTCCCTGTGGGATTACCTGCGCGAGAATTTCGGTGCCATCGCTTGACAATTTCGACACCCCGTCCAGCCATGCCACCCATACGGTACCATCCGCGGGGTTCACAGAGATCATATTTGGACGTTTAATATTGGGGGCTTGCGTGAACTCCCCAGTGGACTGATCAAACCTGAAGACAGCATCTGATGCCGAAATCGCAATCCAAGCAACACCATTGGTAGGGTTGACCTCTGCAGCACTTGCTTGTGTTAGATTCGGGATGACCGTCGGATCAGCGTTGCCATTCGCATGTAATTTGTAAACCGTATCGCCACCACTGATAACCCAACATTCACCATTATATTGTCCGTAACTGGTAGCGACACACATCACAAAGAGCATCCCTACCCAAAACAATTTTTTCATTGTATATCTCCTATTTTGTCCTATACTTTAACTGACTTAGAGCTTATGGAATGGAGTCCATATTTTAAATGTTAGCATATTTCGGTGGAATTTTCAAGAAATTTTGTATGCTTCCCATAGGTATTGCGTTATCAGTCGTCAGTAATCAACAGGAGAAATTTCAAGCCTCGCCAACAAAATCTGGTATCACACCTACGGAAAAGAATTTTTCGAGAACATCGGGATTACCAGAGAACAATACTAATCACTAAGACTATGTAGCAAGTTTCGTGCCGATTTGGAAGATACTGCGATGATAGGCGGTTTTGCAGAACCGTCATAAAGTCTTGCACAAAATCGGGCATACTTTAGTTTCAAGTTGCACGAAACAGGGCAATGGTTCCGAAGTCTACACCATTTTTTCTTGAATTTTTCGGAAAAATTCTGTATACTTATTGAATATCTGAACTTCACTGTAAGGTGATTGACCTTGCAGTTCCATACTATTTTTCAAAGATCTGGAAAATCGTAATGAAAGTTAGTTTGACGAGAATAAAATGTACTGCCACTCCCCTGATTTGGGTACTCTTTTATCTGTTGATAATTCCGACGCAGCTTTCCAACTACGTTTTATGCATCGGCGAAGACGGTCATATCGTATTTGAAATCTCTATCAACGGACAGTGTGCCGACACGCACGCTTTTAATTTAGAACACGCAGAAGTCTCACACCCCGAAATCACGATGGAAGGCGACCACTGCGGTCCGTGTATTGACCTCCGTATATTTCCGACGTTAGATACCGATTTGCATCTCATGTCTGCCAATGATATCCCTACACACTCCCTTGTCCAGTCATTCGCCCTTCTTACACACCAGAAACGGACTTCCACAATTTCAACTTTTACGTACCCACAGCACACGTCACCGCTCATTAACCCCACGCTCATATATCTTCAGACCACTACGCTCCTAATTTAAATCTTTTCCGTATTCTATACATTTGCAGCCCTGACTGTCCGCTATTTAAGCGTAGGCATTAGCAGCACAGGATATAGGCAGAAACCCTTAAATTACTCACTCATTTATATGGAGAAGAACATTGCGTACTAAATCCGGAATCAACCCAATTTTTATGATTATCGGCATTTGTCTGTCAATATTAAGTCTGGTGAAAGCACCGTCTGCCTTTTCAAATGGAGAAAGCAGAATTTCACTTGAAACAGCTATTGAGACAGCACTGCGCGAAAACCCGGAACTTAACACGATTCGTGAAAAAATGAAAGTTGCTCGCGCCCGAATTGACGGCATCGCACTGCTTGGTAACCCAGAACTCGAAACCGAATTTTTTGGAGGCGCGTACGCTCAACAGAGTCTTGAATTAACCAAGGCATTCAAACTGGGTGGACAACGCGGGCATCGGATACGACTGGCAGAGACACAACTCGAACAAGTAGAGACCGAACTTGCGAAAGTGTCCCGATCCGTTACGAGATCGGTAAAAATTGTCTTTTATGAGCTGCTCCTTATTCAAGAGAAACTTAAGTTAACCAGAGAGATCGTCCAACACAACGAACAGATACGCGGCATCGCCAAGATCCGGTTTGAAGCCGGTGATATTTCGGTGACACAAGCAAATCTGGCGAACATTCATTTGCAATCGGCACTGCGCGAAGCAGCAACGTTAGAGAGCAAATTGCAACTGGCACAATTAACACTAAACGGGTTAATGGGAACCTCGCTTGAAACCGCAAGTGTCGCCGTCGGGGAACTACGCGAAAAAACGCTGGCAGATACAGATCGGAAATTGACACTTGACACCTTGAAAACGCAAGCACTCAAACATCGTAACGACCTGAAGTCGCTCCAATTAAACACGCAATTGACCGAAAGCGAACTTCGACTCGCGAAAGCAGTGAACATTCCAGATTTGAGCGTTGGAGCACTTGCCGAGCGCAGGACTGGCGAGAATGCATTCGGCGTGAAGTTTTCAATTCCGTTGCCACTCTTTAACAGAAATCGTGCCGAGATTGATGCCATAAAAGCCCAACAACAGGTAGAGACTGTAGAAATTAATAATTTTGAGAAACAGATTGTTCAAGAGGTCATTGCGGCGTTTTTATCGCTTCGGACTGCCCGAAAAATGCTCGCGTTTTACGGAGGCGACTCACTGAAGCTGCTCAACGAAAATCTCAAACTAACACGTACTGCCTATAAATTAGGCGAAACAGAACTTTTAGAACTCATTTTGATGCAAAACGAGTTCAATAAAACACGATTCGCCTATCTGGATGCACTTGGGACATATTATAAGGCGTTGACTGAACTTGAAGCAGCTGTAGGTACATCTCTCGAATCCGTACCATAAACTCGCAATGACTGATGAACAATACTAAGGAGGAATCAAAATGTCCCGTCATTTTCATATCACATCATTTGTAGCAATTTTTGTCGTCGCAATAGCGGGTCTGTTTTTACTAAACCTCACACTTACATTGACTTGGGCGCAAGATACACATGTTCACGATGGGCAAGCACATACTCACAGTGGACAAACCGGCCCCGGACACAACCAAGGGAATACGGTGACGCTCACCGATAAAGCGAAAGTTAATATCGGTCTAAAGACTGATGAAGCCGATATTCGTGCGATTGAGACGGTTGTCTCCGTTCATGGAAATATAATAGCACATCCGAAACGGCAGGCAATTGTCACACCAAGAACTGGTGGTATCGTGAAGCGGATTCATTTTAGCGTTGGTGAAACCGTTAAGAAGGGTGATCTGCTGCTTGAACTCGAGAGCCTTGACTTACAGATGGCGCAGATTGAGCTCATTGAAGCAGCATCTCAACAGAAATCGCTTGTCTCCAAATTGGCGAGGCTGACAGAGGTTTTCGCTAAGCAAATTCGGCGAGAGTTGCAAACACGACAGATTGACTATTTGCAATCGCTTTCCGAACTACAGCAGCTGAAAATGACAGTTGAAAAACGTAAAGCCATCGCTGTAACTGAGATTACCTCAGCATTGGAACAGATGCGCTTTAGATTAATTAAAGCTGACGTTGAACGTCAATTGCTTGAGACGACACTCACGAGGATTAAAACCCTCACCGAAAAACGTATCTCAGCACAGAAAGAACTTATCGCAAAACATGCGGAATACAAGAAAGCAAAAAATGAGTTAGTAAATACCAAACGACAATTCCAAATCCTCGGGATCAGTGAACAGACCTTAGAAAAAATCTTGAGCGATAATGGTGAGACCTCGGTTTTATCACTATTAGATACAAATAGACAGGATAGTAGGGACGAGGTAACCTCCTCCTTACTTGAAAGGTATGCGGTGCTCAGCGTCGGGGCGATAGCATTAATTGATGCCGAAGTCGCGTACGAACTCGCTGTTATCAAGGTGGCAGCAAATAGGCAGCGCGCCTTGGCTGCTGGATTAACGGAAACACTTCTCAACACCTTGGCTGAAACGGGTTCAATTACGTCTTTTGACGATTTATCCACCGATACCTTGATTGAGAATTATCTTGCATTCGTAGAAAGTTCGGAAGCGTTGGAAGGCGTGCTTCAACTTGAAGAGAGTTTGCGCAACGCTAATATCACCTTGAACAAAGTTCGACAGAAGCTTCAAGTGTCCGGACTCACACTTGATGACATCGACCAGATTATTCAAACAGGTCAACCGACTGCTATTTTCCGTGTCCCGGCACCGGCTTCCGGACAAATCACACAACAACAGGTGGCTGTCGGCACGACGGTTGAAAAGAGTGATATCCTTTTCTCAATACTCGACACCGATACCGTGTGGGTTCAAGGAGAAGTTCACGAAGACAAGCTCGCGCGCCTCCAGAACAAGTGGCAGATAGGCAGTGAGGTCCGTATTAGGGTCGCTGCTTACCCTGAAACGATTTACACCGGCAAGATCTCTGGCATTTCGGATGTTGTCGAGCCTGAGGAACTGACGGTTCACTTTTGGGCAGAAATCGAAAATCGTGATCACCAACTTAAACCTGGAATGTTTGCCGATCAGGCGATTGTTCTCGATAAAGGCAGTGATGTCTTAAGCGTTCCGTTGAATGCAGTGATTGAAGATGGGGGGAGTCGGTTCGTTTTCGTTGAGGACGGTGCCGCCTACACGAGGCATGAAATCGCAGTCGGTGTGAACGACGACCAGTACATAGAGGTCAAAGATGGTGTGCTTCCGGGTGAACGTGTCGTTGTTCAAGGGACGCATCAACTCATGAGCGTCTTAGCAGCGCCTTCCCAAGTTGTTGATGCCCCTCATGGACATCCCCACTAAAGTTGGCAGAGGAGAAAATCAATGTGGTCAAAAATTACCGAGATTTCACTGAAAAATAGACTCCTCGTTATCGCAGGCACGATTGTAGCGGTTATTGTCGGTTTCAGGATGTTTCAATCGGCACCAATTGATGTTTATCCAGATATCAATCCGCCGCGTATTACCGTACTGACGGAAGCACACGGTTGGTCCCCAGAGGAGATGGAGACCCTTGTCACCTTACCCATTGAAAGTACTATGAACGGTGCCCCGGATGTCACACGGGTTCGGTCCTCGTCTGCGATCGGTCTGTCGCTTGTCTTCGTCGAGTTCGACTGGGGTATGGATATATTCCTCGCTCGGCAGATGGTTTCTGAAAGGCTTCAACTCGTCGCTCCGAATCTACCTGAAGGTGTTGATGCCCCGATCATTTTGCCGACCTCTTCCCTCTTAGGCGAGATTATAGAATACGCGCTTGTTGATGAAACAGGGGAATTTGGTGAGATGGAGATGCGAGACCTCGCTGATTGGGTCATTCGATACCAACTGCAATCGCAAGGCGGTATCGCTAACGTGATTAATATCGGCGGATACGTGAAACAATTTCAAGTCTTCGTCAATCCTGAGCGATTGATAAGTTATGATCTCTCACTTGAAGATGTTGCCACTGCGCTCGAAAAGAGCAACGAGAATTCCGCAGGCGGTTTCCTCATCAAAGCGTCTCGCGAATTGATGATCCGTGGATTGGGACGGATTTCTACGGTTGCCGACATTGAAAACGTTGTCGTTGATGTACGGGGACAAGGCACGCCGGTTCTCGTTAAGGATATTGCGACAGTAAAAATTGGGTCGCTTCCAGAAATTCGGCGCGGTGCGGGAAGCCACAACGGCAAAGAAACCGTGTTAGGCAAAGTCATCAAACAACCGGGGATTAACACGATAACCCTCAGTGACAAAGTGATGTCCGTATTGACATCACTTGAGCAGTCAATGCCTGAAGGCGTAAAGATTAAAGTCGAGTATGCTCAGGCGGAACTCATTCGCCGTGCTGTGGATACCGTCAAAGATGCCTTGCGCGATGGTGCGATCCTCGTTGTCGTGATTTTAGCCATCTTTCTTTTTAACATCCGGACCGCGCTGATTACCCTGACAGCGATTCCACTTTCACTCATCATAGCAGTCATCGCGCTGCTTTCTCAGGGTGGCACACTCAACATTATGACGCTCGCGGGTTTAGCGATTGCTGTTGGCATGGTAGTTGACGATGCGATTGTCTATGTCGAAAATATCTTTCGACGACTCCAAGAATATTTCCGTCGTCGCTATAGGGGTGAAGAACCCGACGAAACGCCTGCAGAGGTTGTGACGCGCGCAAGTGATGAAATCCGAGCGTCCATCGTTTTCGCGACGCTGATTATCATTCTTGTTTTCGTGCCGTTGTTCAGTCTCAGTGGTATGGAGGGTAGAATGTTCCGTCCGCTGGGTTGGGCTGTTGTTATATCAATGGCGGCATCGCTGCTCGTTGCACTGACAGTGGTGCCCGTGTTGAGCGATTTGCTGCTAACCCATTTTCGATGGCAGAACATGAGAAAAGAACCGGATTCAGAACCGACACCGCCGAAAGAGAGTCCGGTAGTCGTGTGGATCAAACGGGCTTATCGTCCGATGCTCGCTCTGGTTATGCGTCTGCGTTGGGTGGTTGTCGTTTTGGCACTGTTATTGGTCGTTTTAACTGTAACGGCAATCCCGCGTCTGGGACGCGAATTTTTACCGGTTATGGATGAAGCCACGTTTATTATCAGCGTTTTTTCACCTCCGGGAACATCGTTAGGGGAATCAACGCGTATCGGTAGAGAAATGGAAACGAGACTTTTAACGATCCGAGAAGTCACGAGTGTTAGCAGTCGAACTGGGCGGGCAGGTGCGGACGAGCACGCACACGACGTGAACACGCATGAAATCCTTGTAAACTTTATTCCGCCGGATGAACGCGAAAAAACACGGGAAGAACTCCTCACCGAAGTCCGCAGTCTGCTATCTCCTGAAAATTTTCCAGGGGTTCTCATATCCATCGGTCAACCGATTCAGCATCGACTCGACCATCTTTTGTCTGGTGTCAACGCGCAAGTGGCACTCAAATTGTTTGGACCAGATCTCGACACACTCAGGCAGAAGGCAGAAGAAATTCGGGGGGTTATTGCCGAAATTGAAGGTGCAGCTGATTTACAAGTGGAGCAGCAAGTACAGGTTGAACAACTTCAAATCAAAGTTAAACGACTTGAAGCGGCGCGCTACGGTTTACGGGTTGAAGACGTTACACATTTCGCAGAAACCGCATTTAAAGGAGAGACAGTCGGTCAGGTTATCCAAGGGCAACGCCAGTATGCGCTCTTAATTCGGGTTGACCCCACACTTATTAACACGGTTGAATCCATCGGACACATAGAACTCCGAACGCCTTCAGGAACATTTGTCCCGTTAAAACAGGTTGCCGATATTAGTTTCGGTTATGGACCGAATACGATCAACCGCGAGAACGTCTCCCGCCGTATCGTTATTCAGTGTAACGTTCAAGACCGGGACCTTGGCAACTTTATAGCGGAAGTTCAACAAGCAATTAACGAACATGTCAACCTACCGGAAGCGTATTTCCTTACATACGGTGGGCAGTTCGAGAGCCAACAGGCAGCGCAAAGAAGAATTTTAATTCAGACAGGTTTTGTTGTCGTCGGTATCTGTGTCCTGCTATTTTTAGCGATGGGTTCATTTAGACTCTCGCTGTTGGTGATGCTAAATCTGCCGTTAGCACTCATCGGTGGTGTCGTCAGTATTTTCCTCACCGGTGGTGTGCTGAGTATTCCGTCAATGGTGGGTTTCATTCTACTGTTCGGTATTGCTGTGCGTAATGGTATCATCTTGGTAACACACATCAACGCCTTACGTTCAGAAGGTCTGTCGCTCTACGATGCCGTGATAAAGGGTGCAGAGGAGCGTATCAGTCCGGTGTTAATGACAGCCTTGACGACAGGATTAGGGATGTTGCTGCTTGCACTTGCACACGGTTCAGGTGCAGAACTACAGAAACCGCTCGCCATCGTCATCAGCGGTGGAATGATAACAGCGACACTCCTGACACTACTTGTTTTACCGGTCTTATACTACATCGTCGAATTGAGCTGGATAGCGAGTTTCCAACGCAAACAAGCACAGTCGTAACTCACTTGATTCTGTTGTAAACTTCATTGTGGTGCTGACCGTTTAAATGTTTAGGTTGTTGAACTGAAGTTGTAATACCGAATCTGAAAATGAAAGCGCATGTGCTAAGGCGTAATAATGCCCTTCACATTTGGGCGAGTACGTCGCAGAATTACGCCACTACGAACCGGTTTTCGTTCATGAGAAGCGATGACTCAGAAATGGTATAAGACTCAGAATTCGACTTTTTTAAAATTTTGCACCCTTTTCAGTGCTGAATTGCGTCATTAATAGTTAGAAGGACATGGAACACGATGTCTGGAGAAATAGCATCAAGGATCGCGAGCGACAAGAACACCGAAGCACACCACTCGCTCCTACAAGAAGAGGCTATTGAAGTTATCGGATTGGGGAATTGTGATTTTTTTGAAACTTTTTACGCTCAAAGGTGTCTAATAGGGCAAGAAAGAAAAACTCAAAAAATTAAGCAAGGAGAAAAGAATGAAACGCGCACACTTCTATTTACTCACTTTTCTCGTGGTCGTCCTATTTGTGGGAATCAGTATGGTCAGCATGGCTGAAGAGGCAGTTGTCTTGAAAATAGAGATTTCCGATGTCGTCAGCAACGCTGATGCTCGGCAGATTCGGCGGTTGTTAAAACCGTGGGCGGACGCGAAGGATATTACGTTTAGCACACCAGTTGACAAGCATGGCAGAACTCGGCATTTCACCACGGTTGTGGAAATTAAACCGAGGCAAGGCGTTTCTAAGTACAGCGAAACCCATACATTTGACGTGTATAACATCACGCGTCAGCTCAACGATTCACGTTTTCGGGGTCGCCATGGACTCGGGACCGCCCGCGTCCTTAAAACCGATGTGACGATTCGCGGTGATCTGTTCGCACATCCCGGCTTCGCTCGGAGTTATATCCGAAACGTCCCGTCGTGGCGACGCTGGCGACCTGAAACTTCCAACATCCAGCATGCGATGACGACAAGAAACCAAGGGCAGAATTTCGTCTTTGACGCGAGTCCTGAGTTCGATCAGATGCGGACAGATGTCGGAAATAATGGGAAACCGGTTGAAGTACAAGGGGTCGTCACCGGATTTGATGGGGTATATCCGATTATATCAGTGAAGAAATACGCGGTAGGCTACCACCTGAAGAACAAGGGTTCTGAACCTAACAACGGCGCGGAAACAGGGAAAAAACCGACTTACGACTATCTCGAAAAATAGGAGTGACTGTCTTCTAAGACTGATAGCCGCCAGTATTGAATAACACAACGCGTTCGGAAGATTCAATCATCCCATCCGAGACAAGTTGCTTAAGTGCAGCGACGGTCGCTGCACCTTCGGGACACGTTAAGAGTCCCTCGGTTGTAGGAAGCAGTTGCATTGCGTCACGGATAGCATCATCCGTGACGGCAATTGCGGCACCGTTACTTTTACGAATTGCCTCTAAAATCAGGAAATCACCGATCGCCTGTGGGACACGTAAACCGCTGGCTATCGTGTATGCGTCAGTCCACGGTGTTGCTTCAGTTGCTCCTTCCCTCCACGCTTTAACAATGGGCGCGCAACCTGTCGATTGTACTGAAATAAAACGCGGTCTCTTCTTGCCAATCCATCCAATCGCCTCCAATTCTGCGAAACCTTTCCACATCCCCACGATACCGGTCCCCCCGCCTGTGGGATAGATGATGACATCCGGTAGTTCCCACTCGAATTGCTCGGCGAGTTCAAATCCCATCGTTTTCTTGCCTTCAACACGATACGGTTCTTTAAGGGTTGACACGTCAAACCATCCTTCACGCGTCTTTCGTTCTGCAACGATTCTGCCAGCGTCTGTGATTAAGCCGTCAATCAAGGTTACATTTGCTCCTGAAAGTTGACAGGTCTTTTTGTTAAATGCAGGGGTGTCTTGTGGCATGAAGATATGTGCGGTCATTTCACCGGCGGCGGCATAAGCCGCGAGTGCTGTAGCGGCATTGCCAGCAGAGGGGATCGCCAGTTGCGTTAATCCGAGAGACTTCGCCTTAGATACTGCCATCGCCAAACCGCGTGCCTTGAAACTACCGGTAGGCAATCGCGATTCGTCCTTTACCCACACCTCTGACAGTCCGAACCTTGCGCCCAATTTTTTCGTGTGGATGAGCGGTGTCATCGTCTCTCCAAGTGTCACGATGTCCGTTGCGTTAGAGATAGGCAAAAGTTCCGAATAACGCCAGAGCGATGCAGGTCTTGATAGAAGATCGTCGGGGGTCCATTTTCCTGATAGTTGTTCAAGCGCGTAGCGGGCAAGTAGCGGCTTCCCACAGGAACCACAGACGTTCTGCGGGACCGTGTGTGGATAGGTTTCACCACATTTGCTACATTCAAGTCTTTCTAATTTTCCTTGCGGTTCGGTTTTTTTAATTTTCCTTGCGGTTCGGTCAAGCGGGTTGGTCATTTAGCGTGCCTCTCCGTAGATCCGTCCTCCACTTCGTTTCGGACTACAATAATACCAAAAGAACCTTGATGAGCACTGTTTTACAATAACTTATGAGAAATATCAGTCTAATATCTTTCAAAATTCTGAATATGGATTAGACTTGTGCAAGTAGCTTAAGAAGGATTGCTTTCATGCTATGGAGACGGTTTTCGGACTGGTCAAAGATAATTGAACGTTCATCGTTGACGAGTTCACCTGCGATTTCGTAGCCGTGATGTGCTGGAAGGCAGTGCATAATCTTGCAATCGTGCCTTTTCAACAATTCGGAATTCAATTGATACGGTATCATCTTCTTTAATCGACGCTCCCGTTCTTCAGCAAACGCCGGATCCGTGAAGAATTCCATATCCACCCACGTATCGGTATAGACGACATCGCTTTCAGCGATAATCTCTTGAAGTGCATCTCCGACATCTGCGGTATCCGTATCAAGGGTTTTATAGCATCCTTTCTGAGCGGCTGCGTCCCATAATTCTTTATCAACAGCAGCGGGGTTCACTTCAGGTGCGACGACAGTGACCTCGATCCCGACCTTCATACCTGCGGCGATCAGTGAGTTACAGACGTTGTTATGCACACCGATGAAGCACAATTTAATCCCTTCCAGTTTACCAAAATGTTCCTGTATGGTCATCAGATCGCCGAGTGCTTGCGTTGGGTGGTACTTATCACAGCAGCCGTTGATTATCGGGACCGTTGCGGCGGTAGCAGCTGCAACGAGTTCATCGTGTTTCAAGAACCGGGCTAAGATAATATCGACGTACGCCGAGAGGACGCGCATCTCATCACCGAGGTCGGCTAATGCGAAGTTTGTCGTGCGCCAGTCGAGGTAGTGTGCATGCCCACCGAGTTGTGTAATACCGATTTCGCCGGCGCAGCGCGTCCGCGTGGAGGTCTTTTGGAAGAGTAGGCAGAGGTTTTTACCACCGACAGCGTGCCTATATTTTTCGGGGTGTCTTTTCATATTTAGGCTGTCTTCGACCGTTTCAAGGATGTCTGTTTTTGACCAAGGACTGAGTGTAATTAGGTGCATAGGTACCTCCGCGGCGAGCTTTGGAAACCGGCAGGCGGTTTCTTTTCAGTGCCGATGTTAGATAGGAAACCATAATTATACCGAACTTTTTACGATATGTCAAATATTTTCTATCTGTTAGGCAGTGCCATTCAATTTTAAGGAATTATTGGGTTTTTACGTCTTTTCTCAGGATCCGCTGCGAAATCTAGCGAAATCTAGCGAAAATTTCAGCGGTTTTTTAAAAAACATAACACATATAAAGTATTAACGCCTGCAAAAACCTACAATTGAATGCCCTGATTCGTTAGGGAACAGCCTTCAGTTGTCAAAGGAATGATAGAGTTTCTCGCCCTTTTTTTAGGATCCGGTTCGGTTAGGAAACCGAACCTACCGGGCCTGGGAGTTCAGAACGGAGAATATATTCTGGATCTTCTCCGCGATTGGGATCGTTGACGATGCCTCTTCGTTTGTCTACCTTAACACGATATTGATCCACGACCCACTCCAACGCAGATTATACACGGGTACATGGGGCGATTGCAAGGAGAAAATTCACTGCCTATCCCACGGAATTTTGACCTCTAACTCGTCGGCGAGTTTCTCAATTTCTTGCACTGGCTGCTTGTGTAGCGGAATCCCGTTTGCGAGACGTTCTTGCGTCAGCTCCGATTCAATCTCACCGGGTAAAGTGACGCGATCGAAACCGCTGCGCGGTGTCGCCTGACGTGTTATCCGAATCTGCCGGTCAATTTCTGCTTTAAACTCCGTAACGTCGGTAAAATTGGCGATGTTAATGGCAAAGAAAAAGTGCGCCGATACGCGTTTTTCCATTGGTGCGTCTCCCGGTTGATACTGTTTGTTGATCCCCATCAGACCACCGCTTAAGGGACCGCATAAGACATCCATCACGATCGCGAGAGCAGAACCCTTCGGACCTGCAGCGGGTAAGATAACGGCGACTTTCGTCGGATCATCGGTTTCATTACCGTCTGCGTCGAGTGCCCATCCCATCGGGATTTTCTGTTGGTACAACCTTGCAGTTCCGATCCGTCCAGCGGCAGCGGCACCGCACGCCATATCCAATACAATCGGGGGTTCCTCACCGGCAGGGATCGCATAAGAGAACGCATTATTGCCGATCGACGTGCTTCTGGCACCGTGTACAGCGACGTTCACACCGAGTCCGTTGGTGGTTGCGAAACCGATCATATCGTGTGGCAGTGCACGCATCGCATGGCTTGAGGCAGCTCCGAAGTGATTGCTGTTCCGAACAATCGCTACACCCATCGAAGTCGACTTCGCCTTTTCAATAGCGATGTTCATCGCACGGATACCGACGAGATGCCCTAACCCACGGTCGCCATCCAATAAGACAGAGGCAGGATTATCTTCGAGCGTTTGAAGGTTCGGATTCGGATTGATGTTCCCGCTGATAACCCCGCGGACATAACCGGGTACGGCACGTGTCGCGTGTGAGTGAACCCCGCGCAGGTCCATCAGTACCTGCATCTCCGCGATGGTATCCGCATCGGATTGTGCGACACCGACTTTTTGGTAGAGTTGGCTACAGACGTTTTGCAACGTAGTCGCGTTTATAATGACTTCCTGTTCGTGTAGATTCATGGCTATAGACCCCCTATCACGATTGAGAGTGCTACCATTTTAGCAAACCCACCTTAAAAAAGCAAATTTCAGAATCATTTAGAGGGAACTATAGAGACTGTGGATAGGCAAGGTTAAAAAGTAACAGTTTGCTTGACTTTACCTAAAAAGTTGTGGTATTATTACTGTACCATTGGTCAAACCAATAAATATAAGCAATTACGAATAAATAAACACATTCCAATTCTACAAATTGATGGAGTTTATTGATGATTTCGCTGAATTACATCTCACGATGCCTCTGTCTAACGTTGGTATTCGTGCTCGTTGGCGTTACTGCTAATCCGGGTGAAGAGGAGACCTCCAAATTCGCACAAGAGGGACTCCCTTTCATGAAACAATACTGCTTCAGTTGTCACACGGGTGATCAACCTGCCGCTGAAATCTCCCTTGATGTCTTTTCAGATGACCGTTCCTTGATTGAGAACCGTGATATATGGGACCGCGTTTTAGATATGGTCGCGACGGGTTATATGCCGCCATCTGAGAGTGACGTTCAACCGCCGTTAGAGGCATCAGAGGCGTTTGTTGAACATATTGAATCGATTTTTGAACACGCGGATCGCACGGCTAAGCCGGATCCGGGTCATATCACGGTGCGCCGACTCAACAGAGTTGAATACAAAAACACGGTCCGAGACCTGCTCGGTGTCGACTTTGATCCTACCGAAAACTTTCCAGCGGACGATGTCGGACACGGATTTGATAACATCGGTGACGTGCTGACGATGTCGCCGCTTCTGATGGAACGCTACTTTGAAGCGGCAGAAGCGATTGTGACGCGCGTCATTTTAGTGGAACCGCCACCACCATCGAAACGCTACCAAAGAGGTTCGCGTCTTGGTCCCCGCCACGATGATGTCCCTGATACACGTTTCCGACTGCTCGACCCAACGGCGACAGAGGCGTGGAAATCTGGCCCCTTTACGACGGGTGCGACCTTCTTCAAAATGTTCCCCGAGGAAGAAATCATCTATCGAGCGACACTCTACGTTGAACCTGATGATGAAACCGCTGCCGCTGAGGCTGAAACCGATAGTGAAACCCCAACTACTGAAACTGATAATGGAAGTTCTGTCGCGGAGACAGACAATGAAATGCCGGTTGAAATCGCCCTATTTATTCAGGGAGAAGCGTTAGCGGAGGTTTCCCCACCAGAAGAACTTGCACGATTGGTCGGTGTGGATCCAACAGCGGATAACAGGATCAAGATTTTAGAGACTTTTGAGATTACCTCTCGCGACCCGAAAAAAAATCAGACGGTTAAGGTGCTTGTTACCGGGATTCCGAACATCGAAAGAGCCGGGATTGCGATGGTTAAACCGGCAGCGGGTGAGCCGTCTGCGAAACTCCAGATACGGACGCTTTGGGCAGAAGGTCCGTTGGATACACGCCCCGATTCGCAACTCGAAATTTTGGCATGCACGCCGGATATCCCGCAGATAGATCAGACGCGTGAAGTGTTGACGCGTCTGCTTCGCCGCGGCTACCGTCGTCCACCGACTGAAACTGAAGTGGAAGAACTCGTACAGTTTGTGGCATCAGTTCAGACGGATGATATGAAGTGGGAAGCGGCAATCCAAGAAGCGATCAAGGTTATTCTGTGTTCGCCTAAGTTCTTATTCCGATTGGAATTAGATGACCGTCCGCAAGGTCCAGAGCCATACGCGATTGACGAATTCCAACTCGCATCTCGGCTCTCCTACTTCCTATGGCGGAGTATGCCGGACGATGAACTCTTTGAACTGGCATTGCAGAACCAGTTGACTGCAAATCTTGAGGCGCAAGTTAAACGGATGTTGGCGGACCCGAAAGCGACAGAAATGGCGCGCGACTTTGGCACGCAGTGGCTCCAAATTCAACGGTTGTCAACAGTTACCCCTGATCGTGAACGATTTCCGCACTTCCGTCGTAGGTGGCTAACCGCGATGCTTAAGGAGACAGAACTTTTCCTCGAATCCATCTTCCGTGAGGATCGGAGCGTCCTTGATTTACTTGACGCAGACTACACGTTCCTCAATCAGGAATTGGCGAACCACTACGGTATTGCTGACACCAAGGGAAACTGGATGTATCAGGAGAAAACTGTACCGGGTGGTGAACCGATTAAGGGCAGTGCGTTTCGGCGCGTTGCATTACAAGGCACTTCACGGGGTGGTATTCTTACCCACGCCAGCGTGCTGACGGTGACTTCTAACCCAGCTCGCACCTCGCCTGTCAAACGCGGACGTTGGGTTTTAGAACAGATACTCGGTACACCGCCACCGCCGCCACCACCAGATGTCCCAGAATTGGAAGAAGATAAGGCAGCGGCTACGGCAACAACCTTGCGAGAACTGCTCGAACAGCACCGAGAAGACCCGGCGTGTGCCAATTGTCACGCGAAAATGGACCCGATCGGATTCGCACTCGAAAACTATAACGCTATCGGGGCGTTTCGGAAAAAAGACGGTGGATTGGAGACTGATACGACTGCTGAACTTCCAGATGGCACCACTCTTGATGGTATAGCAGACCTGAAAGAAATTCTTAAAGACAGGAAACAGGAATTTGTACGATGCCTGACAGAGAAGTTGTTGATCTACGCTTTAGGTAGAGGACTGGAATATTATGACCGTCCAACTGTTGACCGAATCGTTACGCAGCTTGAAATCGAAGGTTACCGGAGCTCCGTACTGGTTACTGAAATCGTTAAAAGCGATCCGTTCCGTTTGCGACGCGGTTTCTCACATTAACACCAAGCGTGGAACAACAAACGGTATTAAGATTGAAATGAAGGATAAGTTAAAATCCGTTACGATATGTAAATCTCGGAGATGCTTATGAGTACATCAAAACAACTTTCACGTCGGACATTTTTACACGGTTTGGGGGTCAGTGTTGCTTTACCGATGCTAAGTCCCTTGACGACTTTGGCAGATATTCCTTCAAAAGAGGGACCGATTACCCGTTATCCCGATCCAGCGGTTGAGGTTATCGACTCGCGCTTTGCAAAATACAAAATCGGGAATGCCGTCGTGGAACGGCTCTGGACTGGGGCACGTTGGTCGGAGGGACCTGTCTGGTTCGGTGACGGTGGATACCTCCTCTGGAGCGATATTCCGAACAACCGTATCCTGAAATGGCAGGAAGCGACGGGTAAGGTGAGCGTCTATCGTAAACCCTCTAACCATACCAACGGTCATACGCGCGATCGGCAAGGTAGACTCGTCAGCTGCGAACACGGCACACGACGCGTCACTCGCACCGAATATGACGGAACGGTCACCGTTTTGATTGACAACTTTGAAGGGAAACGGTTCAACGCTCCTAACGATGTGGTCGTTCACCCTGATGAACATATCTGGTTTACGGATCCGGGATACGGTATCCTGTTCAATTATGAAGGACATAAAGCACCGTTTGAATTGCCGACATCCGTCTATCGCCTCAATCCTACCACGGGTAAGGCGACGGTTGTGACGGAGGAACTCGAACGACCCAACGGTATCTGCTTTTCGCCTGACTACGATAAACTTTATGTTGCCGATACAGGGACCCCTAAAAATATCGTTGTCTTTGATGTCGTAGACGGTGGGCGACTGGCTAACAAACAGATATTCGCTGAGATGGCACCCGGTGCTGCTGACGGTCTCCGATGTGATACTGATGGCAATGTTTGGACAGGCACAGGCTGGGTCGGTGAAGGTTACGATGGAGTGCACATCTTCGCACCGGACGGTACGCTTATCGGTAAGATTCATCTCCCAGAAATTTGTTCTAACATCTGCTTCGGCGGTGTGAAGCGGAACAGGCTTTTTATAACAGGTAGCCAATCTCTCTACTCGGTTTATGTTGAAGCGCAAGGCGCGCCGATGTTTTAACAAAATTGCAGAGCGATTCAGTTTTCGGTTTTTCAAGTGCTTTCCTAGGAAGATCGCGAGCACAGCTCGCTCCTACAGCAGGTTTTGGAACAATAACGGATTTTTCCTAAAAAGAACTGAATGTCTCTGATAAAATTGAGAATAAACTTGACATTTACATAAAAATGTATTAAGATTATAATATATGATTTTAGTTTCGCTTTTTAGCGTCCACGTGAAACACAATAAAACCGTTCTGATACGGAATAATAGCCTACAGGTGGAGCGACAATAAGACACCGACTATTGAAATAGACATAGTTGTAACGGAGCGAAGTTTTTACCTTTAGGCAGTAGGTAGTATCACGAAGGAAAAGTTATGAACACATCAAAACAACTTTCACGTCGAACATTTCTACGTGGCTTAGGTGTCACCGTTGCGCTACCGTGGTTGGAAGCGATGGGACCCGTTACCTCGTGGGCGGCTGCGCCGGCAAACGCAACGCAGACAGTTCCGAATCGGATGGCGTTCCTCTATGTCCCTAACGGAAAGATTATGGAGGATTGGACTCCGACACAGGTAGGTGCTGACTATGCGCTCACAGAAACCCTGAAACCGTTAGCAAATGTGAAAGACAAAACGCTTGTGCTCAGCGGTTTAACAGCGGACAAGGCACGCGCGAACGGCGACGGCGGTGGCGATCACGCGCGAGCGATGGCAGCGTTTTTGACAGGCGCGCAACCCCGTAAAACCGATGGTTCGGATATTCATGCCGGCATCTCCGTTGACCAAGCCGCAGCATCGCATATCGGAAACCAGACCCGTCTCCCGTCGTTAGAACTCGGCATAGATCCTGGGTACAGATCAGGGAATTGCGACTCCGGTTATAGCTGCGTCTACTCCGCGACCATGTCGTGGCGTTCCGCGACGCAACCGCTTCCGAAAGAGGTTAACCCGAAACTCGCATTTGAACGCCTGTTTTCGACGATGCCAGATGCTCAACGCGTTGAGCGCGATCAACAACGAAAAAGTATCCTCGACTTTGTGATGCAGGACTCAAAAGACTTGATCCGTCAAGTCGGCGGAAACGATGTGCGTAAACTTGATGAGTACTTCTCCGCTATCCGTGACATCGAACTGCGAATTGATGCAGCCGAGAAGTTTCCAGCGATTGAAAGGCCCGATTATATCGCACCTGAAGAAATTCCTAAAGACTTCCAAGAGCACGTCCGACTTATGATGGATCTGATTGTTCTCGCCTTCCAGACAGATGTGACCCGTGTCGTGACTTTTACGTTAGCAAATGAAGGGAGCAATAAGTCGTATCCGGCTGTCAATGTCACTGATGGGCATCACTATTTGTCGCATCATCGTGGTGACGAGGAGAAGGTGGCGAAAATCCGTAAAATTGACATCCTCCATACACAACAGTTGGCATACTTCTTGGAAAAACTGGACGCAATCCCCGAAGGCGATGGATCGTTGTTAGACCATTCCATGATTGCGTACGGTAGCGGAAACGCAGATGGCAACCGACACAGTCACCACGATCTCCCGATTCTACTTGCTGGCTCTGGTTGTGGCACACTCAAAACGGGTCGTCATATCCGTTATCCGAAAGAGACACCCCTCAACAATCTCTGGTTGTCGATGCTGAACCGTATGGATGTCGATTTAGCGAAATTAGGCGATAGCACCGGCAGTCTGCCAGACCTTTCTTAGAACCATAGTCCCTCATGTATTTGCTGGCGAGGTTTTGCGGCGTACACGCTCATAAGCGTGCATTCCCAACCTCGCCATTTTTTTCTATCCGTATCCCTTTTTTGTTACACTATAGGCATCAATTTAGGGATTTTTGATAGGGTTTCATCACAGACGATATAAACATGCTGAAGAAACACCTAAGCAAAAACCCCTTACAGGGAAACCTGGATTCTTACCCAAAAACGCTGCTATAAACATAATGAAGAAATACCCAAGCAAATAAACCCTATGGGACTGAAGAGGGTTCTGAAGTCTTCAAGGTTTCTGTGTAAAATCCGGTTCGGTTAGAAACCGAACCTACCAAGCCTGGGGCTGATAAGTCTTCAAGGTTTCTGTGTAAAATCCGGTTCGGTTAGAAACCGAACCTACTAAGCCTGGGGCTGATCTGCCTTCAGAGACACGCCGATTTCCACCCCAAAATTTATCTTTTCGTTAATATTTTTCGAGTGCCAGATCAGGATTTTAAAGAGGCATCCGCGCCCTTTCTGGTGTCAATGCTGCCGAGACTATCAGGTGCGTCCATCCTCGACCTATAAAACTAACCCTTCAAAGTTCTGGTGTTAGATTTTCGAGAGAAAAAGCCGTCAAACCAACGGATTACGTGGGTTTTCTGCGAAATATCATTACTTTGGAAAAACAAAGTTGATAATGGGTTTCATTATCGTTAGTTGTAAATTAGGTGATATTTGGATGGGGTTAATTCTTTCGAGGCAAAAGTTGTTGAAATGGATTTACCAGTCTTTAAAGGGGAAAATTCGGGTCTCCGTTACCATGCCGTAGAAACTCCATAAACTGCCTGCAACGAATTCGCCGAGGATTAAGCCGAGAAAGAAGGGTGCTGCCTTCCGATGGAGTTGTAATCCGCCCTGTTTGATAATCAGCCATTTTGCGACTGTACTAATCACGAGGGATATCCAGAGCCAGTTCATACACCAATCTGCTGCGCCGGAAACGGCATAGCCGACAGCATGGAAGGGCCACCAGAAGAAACGCATCCGTAGAAGCATTAGGAGAAACGTGAACCCCATCCCGATTCCCATAAAGGTTACTTCGGGAATGTTTGTGCCTGTCGGGAAGTTGAGTTGTTGCTGGAGTCGGTTGAAAGGGTGGCGTGCAAAACTTCCGGCGGATCCGAAATGATACACGTCATGCAAATATGCCCAGAAAGAGCCTATTGAGCCGACAATTACTGCTAAAATCATGACCCAAACGAGTGGTTTTGGGTTAAAACGCGCCCGTGAGGCGAGTTGGAAGCCTTCAAGTTGATGCGGCATCGGATGGCTCCGGTGTGCCCGATTAAAAAAGAACAGAAAAGAGAGTGCCGTTAGGTTAGAGCCTCCCATGCGGCGTGAACCTAAGATCGTTGGCAAAGCGTAATCTGGTCCCATAAAGTGTAGATCGTGCGCTGGTGCCCCGGATTCAACGCGCATACGTGTAATCCCTGTTGACAATGCGAAATACATGACGAAAAAGACGATACCGAGTGAGATACTGATGCCTATCTTCACAGAAAACGCTATGAGATAGACACATCCGAGTACAATACCGATGATAGCTGTCCGGTACTGCATCGGTTCAACCGATTCGTCAAGACTTGAGCGTCCGGTGGTGATCTGCTTAAAGACTTCAGCAAGGTATTTACGGCTTGCCCAGACTGCGAAAATTGCAAGCCCAAGATATGCGCCTAAAGACTGCTGTCGGTCGTAAGGGAATCCGGGGAGACCTCGAACCCCGACAATTGCACCGCCGACCCGTTGCATCTTGCGAAACAGATAGAAGAACCAACACGAAAACGACAAATCCAGAGGCATAAAGAATCCGAGTCCAATCACAAACGGATAGATAGAGAACGGTGTCCAACCGATGGCGTTCCACGGCTTTTCGGTGAAAAATTGGCTGATATTCCGAAATCGAACACCGACGATAGGGATCGTTGGAAAGAGGTAGCTGAATCCGTTAATAAGGTTTAGAATTGAAACGAGGATAAACGCTGTCCAAAACACTCTCCCTCGGAAGAAGTTAGCACCGCTGTCGCGCGTCATTTCCAATGGGAGTTGGATGATCGGATAGGCGAGTTTCTCGCGTTCTGTCCACTGTTTCCGCAGGACAACGTTGATACAGAGCATCACAAAGAGGAGTGCTACAATAAAACTTGTCCACCACAATGTCGGACCTAACCATGTTCGCAAGACTTCTATATCATAAAGCGTGGATTGCCCTTCGTAAAACCCTTCCAAAACGCCTTTATCTTGGACTGTTGCCCATGTCGGCATGTATCGGTGGAGAAGTTCTCGCCACTCGTTCTCAGGCGTATCAAACCAGAAGACGTGCCCGATCATCGGGATAAGCACTTGCGTGTGATCGTGCGATGCGACAGCACTTGCCATACAAAGCATGACGTAGATAACGAGCAATTCGCCGTGCGTCAATGCCCATTGTCGTTTTACCCGTCGTAGCAGCAAGTTGAGGAGTGTGATGACAAACAGAAAGAAGACCGCATTGAAAAAGAGCGACATCGTTGTCGGAAAGAGTCCCCACCAGACCATCTCCGTGTACATAATCCAATAGCAGTTGATGGGGATAAGGATGAGTGCTAATATGACTGATTTCGGGGTAACCCCGCGGGTCAAAGGCATTCGGTTCTCCTACTGCAGATGGGAAAAAACCCCTAAATCCCCCTTATCAGAGGGACTTGCAATATATCTGCTAAAAAAGGTTTATTGCAGATGGGAAAAAACCCCTAAATCCCCCTTATCAGGGGGACTCGCAATATATCTGCTAAAAAAGGTTTATTGCAGATGGGACAAACCCCTAAATCCCCTTATCAGAAGGACTTGCAATATATCTGCTAAAAAAGGTTTAGTTTGGGACATGCAAACTATTATTTATAGACAGGCTTTATTTACTCAATATTTCGTTTGGTGTTTTTAGCATCTTTACAATTTCCGAGTGTCCCTTTGATTCTGCGAGTGTCAACGCCGTTTGTCCGTGCCCGTTTTTCAAGGAGGCATC
Source organism: Candidatus Poribacteria bacterium (assembly GCA_012270865.1). Classification (GTDB taxonomy): domain Bacteria; phylum Poribacteria; class WGA-4E; order WGA-4E; family WGA-3G; genus WGA-3G. Next base: position 46,494 of record JAAXHL010000196.1, read on the forward strand.
GGCTCGGTTTTTGAGGAGAAACTCGACGATATCCGTATATCCGCGCCACGCCGCATACATCAACGCTGTTTCACCGGTCCGGTTTTGGGTGTTCACTGCCGCACCTTTTTCGATTAAGTGTTTGGTTATCTCCATATTTCCTGTCTTATTGACAATAAAAATGAGCGGTGTATTGCCGTTGATATCGGTTGTGTTCACATCTGCGCCATTTTCGATGAGAAACATCACCGTCTGGATGTCCCCTTTTTCGGCTGCGATGCGTACCGGTGTCCGTCCTACAGCATCTTTCAGGCTCACATCTATGTTCATATCACGAAGGGTTGAGGTATCTCCTGTCCACACTGCTTTGAAGAGTGCGTCCTCCGGCGTATCGGCAAATTCGGAGATGATATGTTCTTGATTTGCGGGTAGGTTTTCAAAGATTTGCCGAACGCCGCTCTGCCATCGGATTTCAAGCCTATCGACGGTTGCGCTCGGACCTAACCCAAAATAACAGCGAGCGTCGTGGCTGGAGAGGTAACTTGACGCTGGGTTGACCTCTCGTATCTGTGTCTGTTCACCTGCTGTTAAAACGATGCGTGTGCCTATTCCATCCCGATTACTGATAACACCGACGGTTTTAATGGACACATAGTTGCTTTGTGGCTCGGTTTCATTTCGCAATAAGGTGGCGGGACCGTTGGATTGTGTGACGAGTATATCAACATCGCCGTCATTATCATAATCGCCGAAGAGTGCGCCTCGACTGACTGCAACGTTCTGAAAATAGGCACCGGCACTGTCTGAAACCTCCTGAAATGTGCTATCTCCTTTATTATGGAACAGTTGATCCGGTTGACGATAGGTTAGGATATCGTGTGTGTCTTCAATATTGTCGAGGATATGCCCATTTGCGATGAAAATATCCAACCATCCGTCGTTATCCGCGTCAAAGAACTTCGTGCCGAACCCGACGAAAAGGTAGCTCTCTTTACCGAGATGTGCCTCATAAATTACGTCCGTGAAGGTGCCATCACCGTTATTGCGATAGAGTGCGTTGGTTTCATAAGAAAGGTTCGTGACAAAAATATCGAACCATCCGTCGCCGTTGTAATCGCCGGTAGCGACTCCCATACCGGCTTGTGCGACACCGTTGAAGCTGTAGGCGCACCCTGCAAGGAGCGAGATCTCACTGAACGTGCCATCGCCGTTATTATAGAAGAAATCGTTTCGGGTGTCGTCGTTTGCGACGTAAAGATCGGGTGCACCATCGTTGTTGAAGTCCGCTGAAACGACCCCTAACCCTTTCCCATGAAACGGACCGCCGATGTCACCAACTCCGGTTTCTTGACTGACATCGGTAAAGGTGCCATCACCGTTATTGCGATAGAGTCGGTCTGGCGCGCCTTCAAATACGGATGGGTGGCAATAGGTGTGGATTCCGTCTTCACCACATGGTGGATATGGGACATCAACCGAATAGACGAGATAATTGACAACAAATAGGTCGAGGTGTCCATCTAAATTGTAATCGAGGAAACAGGCACTACTGCTCCATCCTGGGTCCCCGACACCTGCGGACGTTGTGACATCAGTAAAGGTGCCGTCTCCGTTGTTACGATAGAGGACATTGGTTCCGAAATTGGTTACATACAGATCATAGTTGCCATCGTTATCGTAATCTGCGCAGGTAACGCCTTGTCCATAGTTGCCGCGGTTTTCGACCTTCGCAGTCGCTGTGATGTCAGTAAATGTGCCATCACGATTGTTCCGATAGAGTGTGCTTGTCGTCTGTTTTGCGGATGGCGATGTGTCCCAATAACCGCTGTTGACGAGGTAGATGTCAAGGTAGCCGTCGTTATCAGCGTCAAAGAATGCGCCGCCGGCACCGAGGGTTTCAGGGATGTGGAATGCGCCTTCAGCACCGTTAATGTGTCTAAAACTGATGCCTGCCTCCTCGGTTACATCGACGAACTGAATCGCCGCCACGGAAAATAGGGGCAGAACATAGATAAAGAATAGGATCAGAAGAAGTTTTGTCTTATTTCTCATGGTCAGGTGTTGCGTCCTTAGCGAGCCGGAATCCGATGAAACTGGTGCCGATTGCTGGATATTGACCGATCCGAGTGGAACACCGAGCGAATATTTCTGGGTTTAACCATGAACCGCCTTTGACAACGCGCCGACTTCCAACTGTTGGTCCCTTCGGGTTTCGATCGGGACTGCGGCGATAGTAGGTGTCCGAATACCGGTCAGCGACCCATTCCCAGACGTTTCCCGCCATGTCATACACACCGGACGGACTTACGCCTGTTGGGTATGTTCCGACCGGTTGTAAATCCGATCCTGACTGTTTCCAAACGTTTGCGTGGAGTGTTGCTCCTTTAATGCGCTGTGTGAAGGTATCTCCCCAGGGCCACCGCTGAGCCTCGGTTCCACGTGCGGCTTTTTCCCATTCGGCTTCGGTAGGAAGCCGCATGCCGCGCCACGCTGCGTAGGCGACAGCAGAATCCCACGAGACCCCAACAACGGGGTAATCTGGTTTTGTTTTTGAAATCTCGGGCCAGGTACCGAATGTCTCTCCATAACTGATAGGCGTATGCTGACTGTCGTTGCCACCGGTTTCAAGCCAGAACGGATAATATTCGGCGTTGGTCACCTCGGTCTTACCGATATAGTAAGCCTCAAGATAGATTTCATGCGCGGGTGCTTCGTTCGGGAGATCGTCATCACTGCCCATGGTAAACCGCCCAGCAGGGATAAGGCAAAGGTCGGGTTCAGCGAACGCATCAGGTAGGCATCCGACAATTGTGGAAAAGAGGATTAGGAATAGTGAGGTCCTATTTAGACTTTGATGTAAGACGTTCATATTCTTGATAAATTTTCGCGGCTTCTGCGTGTTCTCCGGCAAGCTCATAAGCCTTGGAAAGGTTTAGATAGAAACGGGGTTCGGACGGCTTTAATTGGATAGCGGTCTGATATTGTGCAATTGCCTCCGTATACGCTTCTAACATCAGATAAACCCCACCGAGACTATTGCGGTAGGTCGCGACATCTGGTTTATGCGCAATCACTTTTTCGTACATTAATTTTGCTTGTCGATAGTTTTGTTGTTGGAAATGAACATAACCGAGTGCTTCATAGCCGCGCGTCTCCTGTGGTGCGAGTGCGACATAACGTTCTAAAGATTGGGTTGCGTCGCTCCATAGCTGCCGTCTGAGTTGGATTCTGCCGAGTCGATACCACGCTTCGGGGTCGTCGGTGTTTTGTTGCACAAACCGCTTGAGATGCGTCAACTGCTCTTCCTCAATAGACAGTGCTTCAAAACGTTGTAAACTCTGCTGTGCCATCCGTATTTTCCCGATACGGCGATAGGCGGTGCCTAAACTAAAGTGTGCCTTCACACGGTAAGGGTCCATTTCAATCAATGTTTTGAAAGTATTAATGGCAGGTTGCCACGCCTCCTTCTGAAGATACGCGGCACCGAGCGTGTCATACGCCGAGTGTGAATTCGGGTCAAGTTTAATAGCATGTTGGAGTTCAGTGATGGCAGCATCTGTTAGATTTTCACGGAAATAGGCGATACCTAACTGGGTTCTCGCTCGAGCGTGGTCGGCATCGATCCTGACTGCTTTCTGTAAGGCTTGCATCGCTTGCGCAGGGTCGGCTAAGTAGACCAACAGCACATCACCGAATTCATAGTGTGCGTCAATATAGTTTTCATCTGCGATTGTGGCACGTTGAAATGCGTCAGCCGCGGCGCGGAATTCTTCTGCCCCTTTATAGATTAGCCCCAAAACGTAGTGGGCATCCGTCAACGAGGCATCAAGTTCAACAGCCTTTTCCAAAGCGGTTCGCGCCTTTTCTTGTCTTCCATGCGTGAGTGCGCGTAAGCCGACATCATACAGTCGCGCCGCTTCGGGGTGGTATCGCGGTGCTGAAACAGCAAGCGAGGTTTGGAGGCATATAAGGAGTATGAGAGTAGGTTTGGACAGATTCATAACCTCATTACCCAACAAAGTGTTGGGTTTCACTCGGTTTTTGGTGTCTTCAGATTTTCTGATGAACTTGAGACGCATTTTCCCTATCCACGTTTTACTTGATTTCCGTTCAACCCAACCTACAAGATATGAATTTAGTGGCGGGGTTACAAACTCTGCCTACATAAAGGTATTTTACTATTTACATTTAGTATGGAAACCTAATTTATCACGAGATTGGCGGAACGTCAAGCAAATTTTGTGATGCATCCAGAATCGTTTGCGTCGTGTGGACTTTTTGCAAGTTTAATTAGATTTACGTCTTGAAATTTGATATAATTCTATAAAGTCCCTTGTAAACAGGTTATCCCCGACCGTAGAAATTTTAGTCTCACAGTTGAAAGGAAAAACGATGGACGGTAAGCATTTACCTTGGCACCTCCCATTGGCAGATTGGTGTATCGGAGCAATGGTTTTATTTTCAGTCACTGGTGCGATCATTCTGTGTCGATTCCTACTGCGGAAGTGGCGATCGTGGCGGATTCAACGGTTTCTCGCCGAACGGTCAGGCCTCGCCTCTCCAGGTGCGCAGAAACTGACGGCTCATGATAAGCAGGTATTAGCAAAAAAGGTGCAGCAATCCGGAAACCAACGCTTAGAAAAGAGTTTTGCTTTTCAAGGGAACGCCGATCTTTACGTTGCTATCGGACTTTTCGGTTTGGCGATGATTGCGTTGGTTGTGCTGGCTGTCGCTAACGGTTTCCATAAACACGGATTACCGTTTTGATCTACCCGAGGAGATTTTGATGAAAGTCGTTGCAAAATTCGGAAGCGAAAGTGCCGGTTTAATTGACAAACCGGACCCAGTTGCTAAAGGTAAATTCGCTGTCGTTAAAATTCACTCAGCACCTATGTGTACGGAATACAAAAGTTTTGAAAATGAAGATAAGAGCGACAGTTTTGGACACGAAGCGGCTGGTGAAGTGGTGGAACTCGCACAGGAGGGAACTGTCAAAGTAGGCGATCGCGTTGTCGTGATGCCACACTATCCTTGTGGCAAGTGCTATCTCTGCTTAGCGGGTGAATATGCGCACTGCGAGAACGATCATAAGCCGCCAAACGTTCCCGAACAGACAGGCGTGACGGCGACTTTTGCGCAGTACATCGTTAAACAGGACTGGCAGCTGGTGCCTATTCCAGAGGGTCTCTCCTATCATCACGCTGGAATGGCGTGCTGTGGACTTGGATCAACGTTTAATGCCATGCGGTTAATGAACGTCAACGCGCATGACACCGTCCTCATCACTGGGATGGGACCTATTGGACTCGGTGGTGTGATTAATGCGGTGTATAGAGGTGCGCGCGTTATCGCTGTTGAAAGCCACCCGTATCGCGCAGCCCTTGCGAAAAAACTGGGTGCAGCGGAAGTCGTTAATCCGCAAGACGAAGATGTTCTCAATCAGATTCAAGATTTGACCGATGGTAGAGGCACCGACAAAGGGGTGGAATGCTCAGCGGCTCCCGCAGCAGTCCAATTATTGATTGATGCATCGCGTCCGAAAGGACATATCTCCTTGATCGGTGGCATTCGTGAAGTGGCAATTAAGAGTTGGGGTGAACTTATCAATCACGGCTTGACATTACACGGCACGCGGCATTATAACCTCATAGATACACCTGCTATGATGCGGATGATTACAGAAATAAAGGCGCAGCTGGACACATTCATTACGCATACTTTCCCGATGCGTCAGATTCAGGAGGCGTGGACGTTGCAGTATACGCATAACTGCGGGAAAGTTGTTTTGGAGCCGTGGGAATAGGGATTAATACGCAATTAACTTAACCTGCCTTGATGGAAGCAATCGTTATGATAAATAATACACCTCCTTCAACACCCTTAGACATTCGTCTCGGTATCACAAAGGCGACTGATGTTGCGTTTCCACTACGGTGGGGTATCATCGGTGCTGGTAGAATTTCCGGAATGTGGGTAGAAGCGCTGCACGCCTGTGAAGGTGCGACTGTAACTGCAGTGGCTGCACGCGATATTGAGAGAGCAAAGGAATTTGCGGTGACCTACGGCATTCCTTCTGCTTACGGTAACTACGCTGAGATGGTAGCATCTCCAGATGTCGATATTGTGTATATTGGCACGATCAACAGATTACACAAGGAACATACGCTTTTAGCGATTGCAGCGGGTAAACATGTTTTGTGTGAAAAACCGTTCGCGGAGAATATCACCGAAGCGCGAGAGATGTATGCCGCCGCTGAAGCGAAAGGCGTAATGCTACAAGATGGTGTCTGGACCCGCTTTTTCCCCGCGGTGGAACACGCTCGAACCGAGATTGGGAACGGTACTATCGGTGAAGTCGTCCTTGTCCAGTCCGATTTTTTTGACCCGATCTATACGATTCAGGCTGTCCCGCTCGGTTTTGGTGCGGATGCCGAACCTACATCCATCGTTGCGACAGGCAGACATGCGCGCGGCGCGATTGTGGAGTTCGGTGAAGATAAGTGCGCGGTGCTGACCTTCCCACCCCGCAATTCAGAGTTGCCAGAGGTGACAGAGATTGTCGGAACAAAGGGACGCATTACCCTTGAGCGACCCGCGCATTGCCCGACGCGTCTCTCCATCCGAATCCCGCCACCGGACGGCGTGCCTTCTCAGTACAGAACAGGGAACGCACCTGCTCCGTTACACGCTTTCGAGTATCCGTTACCGAGGACGGTGAGTATGCGACACGCTTCCCCAAACCAGCACGGTTTCCTTTACCAAGCCGAAGCGATTCACCGCTGCCTCGCTGCAGGTCTGCATCAATGTCCGCAGTATAACAAGGAAGAATCGTTACACGCCATGAATCTGCTGACAGAGATTTATAAGGCGAACCCACCTATACCGCGGCGTTAGTGGTACATATTCCCGTCAATAGACAGCGTTAGGTAGCAGTTTCAATCGTGTGTCCCGTCAGATAAGTTGTTCTTGTCTTCCTCGGTATCAGCAGATTTGATTTCATATTTTTTCAGTTGAAGGGTTTTAACCGTTGTTGAAGTCACGATTCCAGGCAATGGAACAATTTTGAGAAAAATATCCTCCGCTTTTTGATGAGACTTAACGATTCCAACATTTGGAGCCACCCATAGCGTTGTAACGGTTTCACCTGATGGATTTGTGTCTTCGCCTACTTCCGGGGGGGTTATTAGGACCTGTGTGTATGTTCGGTACTCTATTTTCAAGCAATTTTGAAAAGTGCCAGCGGGTGTCTCGACGTTTTCTGTACCAATGACCTTGCCTCTTTCGGTAATTGTAAAATTAAATGCGACATCACCAGGCTCCTGCGGTGGGTCTACTTTCATCGTAATTTTGGCATTTATCTGTGTTGCGTCCCATTTTTCATTAAAGGCGATCGGCACTGCCAGCATATAGAACGCGTCTTGTATCTCTGCCTCAACATCGTAGTAGACCTCAATATCTTGATCGGGTGGGCCCATCTGCTTTGCGGTTTTGAGAAAAGCGTCCATCTCTTTGGCAAGACGTGCTTGCAACGCTTTCCGTGCTTCATCGCCGACCCAGAATGTAACACCCTCTTCATTGACTTGATAGAGACCCGGGTGGATGTGATAGTCATAATCTACCGAGTTTTCTAAGGTAGGTTCATACTCAAAGGCGAGGTACTCCATCCCTCCTATCCTTTCTCCCTCAATAGCCCGACGCGTTAATTCGTTTCCGTCTTGGTCTTCGTAAACCCAGTAACTTTCGGGTGTAGCCGGAAAATATTGGGCAATTTCTGATGTATCTCCGATTCGTACTCCGCTAAAACCGAAGACGAGTAAAAGTATAAAGACAATGCGAAATCCTTTTAACATGTTAATGTTCCTCCAAGATATCTGTTTTAGGTGCGCTTGATTAGATAGACGCTGCTCATGCAAAAAAGAGAGAAAAAAATTATTGACATTATTAGGAATGTCCTGTATACTCACTATGATATTCATCATTGTTGTTTGCCACGCTTTGTACACGCTGAACACGGGATTTGGGCAGGAAAAGATACGGCGCGCCTCTAAAGCGCGCCTAATTTCATGGATTAGGAAATCACAGTATGAACAAGCCAAATATAATCTATATTCATTCACATGATACGGGACGGTATGTGCAACCCTACGGGCATGCGATACCGACTCCGAACATACAAAAACTTGCGGAAGAGGGTGTGGTGTTCCGAAATGCGTTTTGTGCGAACCCGACCTGTTCGCCATCGCGCGCTGCGCTCCTCACGGGACAGTGGGCACATAGCTGCGGTATGGGCGGATTGGCGAACCGTGGCTGGAGTCTGCCTGTATCCGACCACCTCATACCGCATACACTGAATCGTAATGGGTATGTCACGGCGTTGGCTGGGTTCCAGCACGTCGTGCGAGATGTTCAAGAGACAGGTTATCAACGTCTATTAGCGCAAGATCGCGGTCGAGATGGTGCGGAAGAGCGCGCACGCAATTTCATCGCCGAGAAACATGACGCGCCGTTTTTTTTAGATGTCGGTTTCGGTGAGACACACCGACGCGCGAAAGGGTTCGCACCACCGCCAGAGGGTGAACCGAAGACGGATCCGCGCTATGTAAAACCGCCGGCACCGTTCCCCGATACGCCTGTAACGCGACAGGATATGGCGGAATACATAGATTCAGCCCGCACACTTGATAAGAAGATGGGTGTGGTTTTTGATGCGCTTGAAGAAAATGGGATCGCTGATAACACGCTCGTGATATGCACGACCGACCACGGTCTCGCCTTCCCGCGAATGAAATGTCATTTGAGTGATCACGGTATCGGTGTGATGCTGATCGTCCGCGGTCCGGGTGGTTTTGACGGTGGACAAGTCGTGGACGGCTTGGTTAGCCAAGTTGATCTGTTCCCTACGATCTGTGAATTGGCAGGCATTGAAGCACCAGCGTGGTTGCAAGGGACTTCTGTTTTGCCGTCGGTTCGCGGCGAGGCGGACGATGTTCGCGACGCTATTTTTGCCGAAGTCAATTATCACTGTTGCTATGAACCGCAGCGCGCCGTTCGGACGCAGCGGTGGAAATATATCCGACGCTACGACGATGCTGAGAAGTGGGCACTGCCGAATTGCGACGATAGTATCAGCAAAACTTTCATGCTGGAGCACGGTTGGGCGGATCAACCGGTTGAATTGGAGCGGTTGTACGATGTCGTGTTTGATTCATCGGAGGCACACAACCTCGCGGGGAACCCCGATTATGCGGAGGTTTTGGCGGAGCTGCGCGGGCGTTTGGAGGATTGGCGGTCAGAGACCGATGATCCGGTGAGCGAGAGCCAGATTATGGTGCCACCGGAGACGGCTGTCGTCAACGATCCGACGGATATATCACCGGGGGATCAGCACTATCCTGCGCGTGAAATGGTGTAGGACCAACATAAGGGTGGATTCTGCCTCCACCCTTTTACTGGCTGTCTGCAGAAATAGTAGATTAGAAAAAGGAGCGGCTTGTCGTTTTCTCCTGAATTTCAGCCCCGCCGTGTGCACTGCGCCGCGGACAGACGCGAATTGTATTAACGGACTCAGTTTCATCATCGACCAAAAGAGTTCACCGTGCCTGAGTTACCGGAGAGGTTTCATCACAATTTATACCGGTTGGTTTCGGGTTGCCATGTGCGAATCAATTCGGTTTCTAATGCCAAGGTATGCTCGGGGTCCTCGGTAAATACGACAGAGAAGTGGATGAGTTCTCCGAATGTCCTGAGTTGGATTCGGAGTTCAGGATTCTGTTCATCGGAGAGGTGCTGGAGCAAGCGGCGACGGAGACACGTTGTTGAGATCCCAGCATAGAGGCGTTGGTATCCACCTATGTCGTCAGGTAGCCAAAGCGCGTAAAGACCGCATCGCCACTTCGGAAGTTGTAAAACGGCATTCCGAGTAAAAGGGATCCGTTTCTGCTCTAATTGGTACTGGATATGAAATAGAGAGGTGTTCACTGGTTGTGATCCGTTCACTCGTCTGTGTCAAACTCTAAATGTCCCTGTTGCGGATTTCGTATATTTTCCTCAATGGCATTCCAGGAGGTCACAAGCGTATTGAAAAGGAATGCGTTCTCAGCGTTACCTTGTCTGTCATAATGGCTATAGAGGATCCGGGCGAGTCGTTCTACGGATGCAACTGGATCAGATGTTGGATTATTTTGCATTGCAGTTCCGACTTCTACCGCGCCTTCTATACCTCTACCATCTTCGTTGCGTGGGTTGAGGTGGTAGATCATCAAGTGGCATGCCTCCCATGTGGTTATCTGTAGGAGCGAGAGTTGTGCATTCGGATGGGTGTCATCATAAGCATCAAGTGATAGCAACCAGACTCTGCCGCTTTCTGCTGTGAGTACGCGCCCCCGCATTGTGTCAATCGCAATGTTATTCGCCCGCGCCAAGACTACTGCCCTGTCGTAGTCACCATGGGTAAAATCGTACTGCTTGAACCATGCAAGGCAAAAGCGAGTGTGTGAATCAAATTCTCCTTCCTGTTCTGCGTGGTATCTATCAATTTCCTCGTTGATTTTGATGAGTGCCTCTCGCACCGAGACATTCACGAGTTCACCGTCTCGTGTAGTTTTGACCCCCTTATATCGGGAGTAGACCTCCATGCCAGGGCCGATAGCGGCTTGTGCGAGGTCAACGGGTGCGATATGTGCTTCCCGCGTGAGTCTGTTTAAAGCAGCAGGCATCTCGGTTCTGAGGGCAGTTAAGAATCCACCCAAACTGATATTCTGTGCTGTGTCGGGGCGAGAGCGACAAACAAGGACAACAGAAGATGCTAACGCGTTCGCCCCATGTGCTCTGGGTCGGGCCGAACGTTCAGTCCGCATTGGCCAAGTGGCTGTTATCTGAAAGCCAGCGGATATAATTGCAGTGAGCATTGCTTCCCATCCAGTAGAGGCTCTGCCTTCTCGTTCTTCTTCCTGCTGTTTATAAGCATAGAAAATAGAGATTGGAAATTGACCCGAACAACGTTCGCGAATCCGCTGCAGCACTTTGTGCAACAATTCCTCAAAGCGATCTCGTGAATTTTCAAATCGAGGGGAGGCAATCATTTCTTCATCTCGGGGTGTGCCCATACCCGCGAACAGTTCAGGATAGATATCACGAATACCTACGCGTAGCCAAACATAGAAAAAATTCGACAAGTCAGCGTAACCAATATTGTCGTAGTAAGGAGGATCAGTGAGGATTACAGGAGAATCTTCCGCATGTGGTGTCGTAGCAGCATCCGCCTGATACACTTCGGCAGTGTTAACCACAGTAGGCAGACGTTCAACTGCTTTCGCTATCCATTCTACCTGTCCCATCCAATTTTGTGTTGAACCGGAGAACGGATTCGCCTCAGCAAAACCCAAATGATCGGAATAGCAGGAAGAGTAAAAATCCCTGAGATAAAATCACCTGAATTTTTCCATATAGCCCCTTTACATCCACCATCCGCTGTTTTTCCAATCGCAAGAGCAAGGTAGGTGCAGAGGGCATCAGCATAATCCTCCGTAGCTCCATCCTGTACAGTACGTTGACGAACCTCTGATATAAGATCGCTGAAAGTAGCCAACGTAGTGAGCTGACGATCTGTGAAAAGTTGATGCCACTGAGTAATACCGTAGTTCTGTAAACTGATACCCAATGCTTGCTCTGGTATTGTCCCTCTTGGTCGCCACGATGGTTGAGCAGATAAGGCAGTTTCAATATGAACATCATTAGGAGAGAGAAATAATCGTCCTCGATCACCTTCAGCAACTATGGCTGCCATAATCTCTTTCATATTGCCGTTTCTTGCTTCTTCTCGAACATACTCCAATCTAACAGAATTACTACACGTAACACAAGTAACTCCAGCACGTTTCACTGTCCCACTATCCGGGACCCCGAAATTGTGGTTTTGAACAACAAAAGAGAGTGTTCGCGAAGTTTGACCAATAATCGGCCGGGTCCAGTAAGCGTTTCCCCGTCGCGTGGACAATTGAAATGTTTTCGTCAAGGGCATCGGAACTCGGCATGCTGGATTACTACATGTTACTGTCGGAACCCACAACCAAGCGATAACAGTTGCCTCGGTCCTGTCTGACAATTGTGCCTTTGGATAGAGATGACCAATGCTTCTATATGCTTCCTCACGCATCCATTTGCCGTAGTAGCGGATATCATTTGCTAACCCTGATGTCCCGCGCCATCCTTCCAGCGAATCGGTGTCGGGATTTATTGGGGGTTGATCATAAAAATTGGGCGGAAGCTCTATCAATGCCTTGTTGAGGAGCACTGCGACAGGATTAAGATCTGAGGCGCGGGCGCGAAGTCCGAGTCGTTGTACCTCAAGCGGAATGGAACCTCCACCGCAAAAGGGATCGTAGATAGGAGGTGCTTTTTCAGCTAAATAACGCAAAATTGCATCTGCATCTGTAGGCGCGGTTTCACTGTGTGAACGTGCGATAGATCTAGCGATTTCATAACGCGCTTCCGTCAAAACGTTTTCGTTATTAGTGTTTTCCCACTTCACAAGCTCGCTAATGATTTCGTGCAGTTCCTCACGTTCCTCTTGTGCTTGCGGTTCGTCCAAGTATGTACTCGGATCATCCACTAGTGTTCTGTCACATCTAAGTTGATGGTTATAATTTGTTGAGTTTGATGCGGGGGTCGTCAGTGGTAAACTGCCACTTTACAATTGCAG
>JAAXHL010000061.1 GCA_012270865.1 Candidatus Poribacteria bacterium
CAACTTAGATGTGACAGAACACTAGAGATCGTCTAAAAGATGGAGAAGAAACACGGAAATTACGAAAATTTCTGGCAGAAAAACTCAGTGACAAAAATGGTCGACTAGCAGAAATTCAGAAACAGCGGAAAGATTCCATAGCAATAGCAAGCGGAGACACCAAAGATATGATTAAATCTTTGGCGCAGAATTTACCAAGGAATGAAAACCTATTGAAGTTATTAGGCAAAACTTTAAATTTGGATTTGCCAACCAACGAGAAAAGAAATAGGAACAAGACACCGAGATTAAAACCAAAGAAAGACCTACAACCTTTTAATCCCGAACGATTTCCTACGTTTTTTAAACGACGCTTCCAAGGTAAGGGCGGAAAAGAAGCAGTAGCAATACCAATTGGAGGTGAGAAAACGATTTTTTTTGACACGGATGTAGAAAACAATTATTTTGATCGTATTGAAGAACCAGGGGAATTGAAAATCGCTCTTCTTGATTTCAAAACGAATGAAACACAAGGCGGTAGTAGGTCAGGTAGAGTTGATCAGATTGAAGATATATTTGATGCACGTAAAAGTAGTCCTCAAGACGGAACAATCAAGATTCATCTTAGTTCAAAGGAAAAAGTCCATGTTGGAGACGAAGTAAGAATTAAGGTCAGTTTAGCAGGGCCAACTGGAGAATTTGATGACATATTCTGGGCAAAGATAAGTGAATCCAAGGCTCCTAAACAATCCACACAGAAATCCGATAAAAAAGAAATTCCGAACTTAAGGCTGCCCGAACCGATATTAGTTTACCAAAAAGACTGGAAAAGAGTTGAAGAGGCAATAGGTGAAACAATGGACTATTCCACCATTATGCACCCCGATATTAAAGGTGAAACATTAGAGGCAATTTATATTAATATGGACAGTACCGTTCTGAAGAATTTCAAGGCTAAGATTCAAAATCCAAATGCAGAGCAGTTAGAGACAGCCAATCGAAAATATATTGCTGCGGTGTATTTCCATACATTGTTTTTGTATTCAATCACGAAAGCTAATAAATACCAAATTGCCCATGAAGGAAATGACATGGATGCTCCAATTGAATTAGATACTTATCTCAAAGATTTGTTTGCAAACCATTACGCAGAATTCTTTCTGAACTTTGGGGCTGAGGAATTCATGCAACTGCTGGAGGATTAATCTCGTACAGGATATAAACTAATGTCAGTTAATGATATTCTCAATGAACGGAAGGAACTAAAAACACATATCTGGCATTTTACTATGTGGCCACGACGGTGGGAATCATACAATCTTCCAGATCAGTTTAATTGGAAAATTTATCCGTTTCGACAAGACCAAATTGATAATATTCCAAACCAACCAGGAATTTATAGTTTCGTGATTCAGCCTGATATTGCATCTTACACCCATTGTTCGTACTTAATGTACATCGGTAAGACAACGCGTACTCTTCGAGAACGCTTTGAAGAATATTTCGATGAACAGAACAATCCAACTGGTCGTCCGTTAATTCTAGATCTTCTAAACGACTATCAAGGCTATATTCACTTTTGTTGTTCGGTAATTGGGCAAAAAGAGCTGATTGATGTAATTGAAAAGGCTCTTGTCAAGGCACTTCTACCACCTTGTAACGATCAATTTCCGGCAGGAGTTCGCCGTATCTCAAAGGCTTTCTAATGAGAAGTAATAATAAACTGACCTTACCAGCACTTAGAGCACACATGGGCGATTGGATATATTATGTGACGTTCCTGCAAATGGACGAAATTGCCAAACGCATTGAACTTGCAGAAGATATTCAGCCAAGCTCAACGCTCAAAGAAATGATCCAGCGTCAGATTACAGACAGATCTAATCCGATCGCTGAGTATCTGCTAAATCAGTCACAGCGTTTTTTCAACTCATTAATTGTTGGTGTTTATGGAGGTTCCCCCAATTGGTGCGAATTAGCGATTGAGACCAACCAATTATTTGACGCAGAGACTTTACCCCTATACTTGGAGGGTGCTCTCGGAATCCTTGAGCTTGATGGCGGAGAAACACTTTTTGCGATTGATGGACAACACCGCGTTGAAGGAATTAAAAAGGCCCTTGAGGAAAATGATACCTTAAAAACAGATGAGGTAAGTGTTATTTTCGTTGCCCATCGGACGGAAAGAGATGGCATGGAACGTACCCGTCGTCTTTTTACTACACTGAATCGATATGCCAAGCCAGTAAAGAAAAGTGAAATTATTGCTCTTGATGAAGACGATACGATCGCCATCATCACACGGAAACTTGTGGAAGAACACCCATTATTTTGCGATAGGCTTCTATTTAGTGCTGAGCTAAAACCGGACAGTCGCCTAGAGAAACGGGAAATTCTTGAGTTCCTTCAAGAAGGATTCCACCTGGCTGAAATTCCTCTTTCAAGAAATGCAACAGTTTCGGTAAAGCAGAAAGATCTTGTATGGCTTATAATCGACTATGAGCATCAGCAAACTTACACTGTTAGAAATGAAAAAAGCAAATTAGCGGTATACTACCAGAAAATATCCACCGCCAAAACAAAGGCTATTTATCCCAAAGATGGTAATAACATTACATCAATCATCACACTCTATGATGTTTTAGAAACTGTGTTACGAGAGAAAGGAAAAAATTGGCACAATTTCAAGAAGTTCCGTCCAATGCCTTCAATTATTTCACAATACTATAGTCGAGCTGTTCAGTTTTGGGATACTATGATTGCACACTTTCCACCATTAAAAGAATTTAAAGAAACCTTTCCAGGGAAAAGTGTTGCTGGACAATATCGTAGCGAATCGGGCGGGAATTTGTTGTTCCGGCCTGTGGGACTTGAAATGGTTGCTTCTGTTATTAGAGAAGCAACTAATCAAGGAATGGAAGAAAAAGAGGCAATAAAGCGTGTCGCAAACATCTCTATGGATTTAGCGGATGAACCATGGGTTGGATTACTATGGGACAAAACTAATCAACGCATGCTCACTGAATCATCAAACAATAAAAAAATTGCTAAGCAACTTCTTCTTTATCGCATTGGCGGGGATCTCACAAAGATAGGGACAAACCTTGAAAAAGTTCGGTATGAGTATGCAGGTCTGCTCAACAAGGATGAATCTGAAATTGAATTACTACAGCAGTATAAATCATTATTGTAATATTAAAACCCCAAACGCTCTATTTATAGAATAAAAATAGAAGACTCAGGTGTAATTTATCACATATTGAAGAATTGGAGTAACATACCATTTCTATATTTTACGAGATTAAGGAACCTTGCGAGGAGCATACACCGGTAAATTCCCACCCATTTTCAAATCCTACCATAAACACCCTCCAAAAAAACCAAATATTTCCCTTGACTTTTTACTTTATATATCGTATACTTAAAATATATTTTATTATAAGTATGAGAATGTATAAAACAACCTGCGGAAATATTCGCAGCATTTCGCAAGGAGGTCAAACTATGAGCACTGAACACCAGAAACCAAAAACACAGTTACCACCCTCAATTGAAGAGAAACCGATCGTTTATGACGATATAGACCTTGAAGAAGTCCGAGAAGTCGCAACCTTGCCACCTATCATCCTCTCACCCGACGAGATAGAATACGCCATCTCACTTTTCGCCAGAGGGTTCGCACGCGGCGATGTCGTCACCATACTTATAGAGGAATTCCCCGAGCGGGATACCCAAGCCCGCGCAGATGACACATTCAGAAAAAGACTCTCCGATACCCTTCGGCGCTGCGATCCAAGCAGTGCCATCTTCGCAAAAAGTCGGTTTAAAACCCTTTACGACCTACACCAACAACACGTCCGTGAGACCCTCGGGAACACATACTCCCAGATGGACACCCTCTTGAAAGAGACACTCCGCGAACGTGTCGAAGCACAGATAGCACGGTTAGAAAAGATTGACGCAAAGATTGAACATCTACACGAACTTTATAACCTTCACCAGGCAGTACACACAGAAGCCAGAATGCCAGAGATACGGGACGAAGCTTTCCGAAATCTCAACGCCACAGATCAATCGTTGGTGAAATGGTATAACGTCCGGTTGAAGGAAGAACAGCACCTGATGAGACTATTTCTCTCCCTCAAAACACTGGAAGCAAAACTCGCAAGCATCTCAAGCCTCCACGCCGCGTATACGCCACTGGAGTGGTAACCCACAAAGGAAACTTTCAATACCAGATAGAGAGACAAGCACGATGCGAAACAGGTAGAAACAGCAGAAAAACGATGCCTAAAGAAACCCACTCATGCTGGATCATTCAATTGTCCGTTTTGGGTATTGTCCTTTTCGCAGGCGAAAACACTTTATATATGTTATGCTTTAACACAATTTGTGGAAATTTTCGCTAGATTTCGCTAGATTTCGCACCGGATCCTCCAAAAAAAGATGTCCAATCCAGTAATTTCTGAAAATTGAATAGCACTGTCCACGAATGGTATAACAATTGACATCCATCCTTTGGATATGTTATCATTTTTTTAGGCAAAGGAATTGGGCCCCGAAAATATACGCAATCCTTTCAGCAAAAAGACAGTGTGGCATGTAAAATGTACGTAACTGCCATAACATTTCTCTTACCAATTGCTGACAGCCGAAGGCTGAAAGCCAATCCGCTGACGGTTGATAGCCAATTGAAAGGAGCTCGAACACATGACAGGTGAAGAAAAATTCAAAGTAGACCTCGAAGGGTATCTCGTTATAAAGAACGTCTTGACGCACGATGAAGTCGCTGAGATGAACGAGATTATTGATAGCGGAAACCGCCAAGGACCGCCGAGCCTCTGGGGTGAACCCTTCAAACGACTTATCGACCATCCGACAATCCTCCCGTATCTCATCGAACTGTTGGGTCCGCATGTCCGCCTGGATCACGATTATTCGCTGTTTATGGAGAAAGGTCAAGGACGTGGCGGATTGCACGGTGGTGAGGACGGTGGACGCGCCGGTGGACACGTCGGCGATCATTGGTATAAATATCGGGACGGCGTGATGCGGAACGGTCTGTCCGTGATGACGTATAATTTGGCGGATGCACCCGCGGGTGCTGGTGGGTTCGCCTGTATTCCGGGCAGCCATAAGAGTAACTTCGCGCCGGAGATTCCGTCAGAGGTTCGGCGATTCGAGCGTCCGGCACACTATGTCGTCCAACCAGCAGCCGAAGCAGGGGATGTCATCTTTTTCACGGAAGCACTCATCCACGGGACGATGCCGTGGGCAGCGGATCATGAACGCCGGTCGCTGCTCTATAAGTATAGTCCGGGACATTCGGCGTGGTCGAGTAACTATTATGACATCAGTAAATACGACGGGTTGACGGAACAACAGAAACGGATGTTGATGCCGCCGTCTATCGGTAGACGACCACCGGTTATTGAGAAGAATTGAGGCGTAAGCTCCCAATAGATGCCGTCCTTATAGGGATAAAGAGGAATTTGACATATCCAAGGTTTTTGTTTAAAACTCGGTTCGGTTGCAAACCGAACCTACCGGGCTGGAACCACGGAGGGCTGACGGCTGACAGCCGAAAGCCAAACAAAAGGAACTTTGACTATGACAGGTGAAGAAAAATTTCAGGTTGATCTTGAGGGTTATCTGGTTATAAGGGATGTCTTGAGTGCGGATGAAGTCGCTGAGATGAACGACATCATCGATAATACGGAACGCCACGGACCACCGAGTCTTTGGGGTGAACCGTTTAAACGACTGATTGATCATCCGAAAGTCCTGCCGTATCTTATTGACCTTTTAGGTCCGAACGTCCGTTTGGATCACGACTACGCCATCTTCATGGAAGAGGGTCAAGGACGCGGCGGATTACACGGCGGTGAGGACGGCGGTAGACCCGGCGGTCCCGAAGGTGATCACTGGTATAAGTATCGCGACGGTATCATGCGCAACGGTTTATGTGTGATGACCTACAACTTGGCAGACGCACCGGAAGGCGCGGGCGGGTTCGCCTGTATCCCGGGCAGCCATAAGAGCAATTTCTTGCGGGAAATCCCGTCAGAGGTACGGCACTTCGAGCGTCCGACGCACTATGTCGTGCAACCGGCACTCGGTGCAGGTGATGTGCTTTTCTTCACGGAAGCACTGGTCCACGGGACGATGCCTTGGACAGCGAAGCATCAACGCCGCTCATTGCTCTATAAGTACAGTCCGGGACATTCGGCGTGGTCGGGGAATTATTATGACCTCAGTAGATACGGCGAGTTGAGCGAACAGCAGAAACGGATGTTGTTACCACCGTCTATTGGGGGTCGTCCGCGCGTTTTGGAGGCGAATTAATTGAGCAACATAATCGCGAGCACAACTCGCTCCTACAGAAGAAGAGATGGTATAAATGGTAAAAGTTAAACTTACGGGGAATCAGAGCGATTTCTTGAAGGTTGTTGTCGCAGCGGCGGGACGCGGTGATCTCGAAACCGTTCGCCTATTGCTTGATGACAATCCTGCGTGGCTTCACACCATCGGTTCGCACGGTCGGACGATGCTGTGGGAGGCGGCGTACCGTGGGAAATTGGAGATGGTTCAATTTCTCATCGAACGCGGTGCCGATATAAATCTGCCCGGATGTCATCTGAGTCAACACGGGATCGAAATAACGCCGTACTGCGTCGCACGATATGAAGGACGCGACCCTGTTGCGGATTATCTGTTGGCACACGGTGCGGAAGTTGACATCCACAGTGCTGCTTATCTCGGAGATTACGATACCGTCCGCGCACACCTCGACAGCAACCCAAGCCTCGTCAATAGCGGATACCTTCAATCCATCATGCTACCGTCCGGGGAACCACACACCGTTGAACACCGAGATACTGAATGGGCGACTCCGCTCTGCTACGCTATCATCGGCGGAAACACAGCGATTGTCGAACTGCTGATTTCACAAGGGGCGATTATTGAACCCTACAGCAAAGATTTATTGGATTATGCTGTCGGAGAGGATCAGGTCGAGATTACCGAGATGTTGCTTGAGAACGGTGCGGATCCGAGTCAAGCACCGCGTATCTTGGACGACCGTTCCGAAATGCGTAGACTGCTCAAGGCGTACGGTGTCCCATCGGAAGATATTAACGCGCAGAACCACATGGGATGGCCCCGACTTGTCTACGTCTGCCGTGGCGATAAAGGCGAACATCCAGAGGAGGTGCTACGGCTTTTAGAACTCGGTGCCGATATCCATGTTCAAAACCACAAGGGTCAGACAGCGTTGCATTGTGCAGCAAAGGCGGGGTTTCTTAAGGTCATCAATTTGCTCATCGAAAAAGGTGCCACGATTGATGCACCCGACAATAAAGGCGAAACGGCGTTGTTTGAGGCGATCCGATCAACGATAAAGAACGGTGAGAAACAGCGTGCAGCGTTGGAAGCGTTGCTTGTTAAAGGGGCAGATCCGAATCTAAAGAATCGGCAAGGTCTAACACCACTGCAAGTGGCACAACGGATGCGGAGAGCAGACGCTGGGAAAATCGTCGAATTGCTGCGAAGATATGATGCGGTTTAGAGAGAAATGCCTTACATATATGATAAACTTATTCAGGATTTTACAGACCTCGGTATCCAGAAAGGGGACACACTCTTTATTCATTCGTCCTTCAAGAGTTTGGGACCTGTTGAGGGTGGAGCCGGTACGGTGATCTCGGCACTTGAAGGGGTTATCGGACAGGACGGACTGATTCTGATGCCGTCATTCAATCTTCGACCGAGCAGGGAAGAACGCGTTGCGTCGTGGAACGTTGCGACAACGCCTTCGACAGTCGGATGGTTAACGGAGTTTTTTCGGCAGATGCCGGGTACGTATCGTTCTGACCACTACTCCCACGCTGTTGCTGCGCGCGGGAAAGGTGCGGCGGCGTTTGTAGCAGACCACCTCCGAAGTGAAGGCTGCCAATCGCCGTGGGACCTCCACCCGTGGGGCAAAACTTACGGCACATATTCACCGATGTTCCGTGCCTACAAGTCGGATGCCAAACTTCTCATGATTGGTGTCGATTATCAGACTTCGACCTATATCCATCTCGTTGAGGTCATCCATTGGAATAAACGGCTCATAGAAAACGAACAGGCAGCGTTTATCGGATTGAACCGTCCAAAACTTGGCGAGTTTTGGGAGAGGCTCGGCAAACTTGCACACGGGAGGGTTGGGGATTCTGACTGCCGGTTGTTTCACGTCAAAACGTATGTGGATACGCTCCTGAGAGAAGTGGAACACAATCCTGAACCTTATGCTGGATAAGCAGTTGTCTTGAGTGCGTAGACTTCCTCTAAAAACCTATCGTAACTTATTGAACCCGTTCCGCCCATTTTTCCGATAATAGGGTTAGCAATGGTACGTGCCAGTTCAGAACGGCGAAGTTTCGGGAGTGCCCCCCGACGTGTCAAATATTCACGGATGACACCCAATTCCGTCTCCGACACCAACTCAGGCTGGATCCATCCGGCGTAGTTGAATTCCCCTTGCGGAATGTTAATAACCGGTAAGTCCGTTTTTACGTTTTCGCCGGTAGGTTTCAGATTCGTGCGTGCCGTTTTCACGACGAGTGTTCCGGCAGCCAAGTCGCCTAAACGTTGCCAATTGCCGTTTATCAGCATCGTCAGTAGACCGGCACCATAAAAGAAAGGCAGGAAATCGACAACGCGAACGAGGTTTCGGATTGCGGAATCCGCGAAACCGATCGGATAGCCACCGGTTTTGATGACCCGCAGACCGAGCGCACGTTTTCCGAGCGTTTGACCGTTTGAGGTGACCTCAAAGACCATATAATATCCCCAGAACAGCGCGAAGACAAGGATACCACCGATCGCACCGAGCCAGTTACCGAGCGCGCTCCCAAGTTCCGAGATGAATCTTTGGTTGACGTAATATCCAATAAATAGGATGAGCACGAGCAGTCCGGTATCAATGAGCGCGGCATAGAAACGCGACCCGATACCTGCCTTCTGAAAACTGATGTCAATCTGTTCCGGTGTTTCTATGGATAGTTGTTCATTCATCTGTGAGTGGCGGTCTCCTTATTGCGTAAAAAGGCTTGATTCTTTGGTGTAAAATGGCGTTTAATTATAGCAACAACAAGATCAACAGAGACGGATTTAATCATGACCTCGACAGAATTCATCGAAAAAAGACAGTCGGCATGGAACGAACTTGAGGCACTGCTGAACCAGTCACAGAACGCGAATGCGGAGCAGCTGAATCGGCTCGGTTACCTCTATCGGCGTGTTACGTCGGATTTAGCCGTCGCACGCCGCGATTTCCCGCAAGATCGGTGTGTCCCCTATCTCAACGAACTCGCCTCCCGCGCACATTCCACCGTTTACCAGACTTCTCCGTTCAAACGCGGGACGCTTCGGCAATTTTTTCACTTCGGGTTTCCGACAGTCTTCCGAGAAAACCTGAGTTTCATCGGTGCTTCGTTCCTGATGTTTGCCATCGCATTCGCAGCATCCTATTGGATCGGGTTGACGAACGCAGAACTGGCAGAAAAAATTATCCCCGAACAGTACGTATCGCATATTAAACAGTTAGAGGACGGCGCGTGGAACGATACCTCAGCCGAAATGCGAAACCTATTCGCCTCTTTTGTGATGACCAACAACATCCGCATCGCTTTCCTCGCCTTCGCCTGGGGCATCATGTTCATGGTCGGTACCGCCTACATTTTAGTCCTTAACGGTATCCATATCGGTGCAATTGCCGGTCTGTGCCATGCCAACGGCGTTTCATTGGCACTCTGGTCGTTTGTATCGCCACACGGCTACATCGAACTGACAACGATCTTTATCGCCGGTGGTGCCGGGCTGAAGTTAGGCTACGCACTCATCGCGCCGTCGCACTTTACACGTAAACGCGCTTTAACTGATGCTGCCAAAGTCGCGATCCAGATGCTCGGCGGTTGTGTCGCCTTGCTCGTCGTCGCAGGAACGATTGAAGGGTTCGTGTCACCCTCCGAGCTGCCGAATGCCGTCAAAATCGGGTTCGGTGCTGTTACAGGGATTCTGATGTTCACCTATCTTTTTGCGATGAAAGACCCGAACGCTGACACTGAGTCGCAGACACAACGCAGTCCGAGTCTACCGAGCCTCAAATCCGTGACTTCGCCTTAAGCTCCAGATACTTATTCACGACTGCCATTGTCAACTGATGCGCTGGCACATCAATCGTGATGACTGCTTGACGGCGCAAAATTTCCAGTGTCGCGTGCTTCTCCTGCAATAATCGCTCTGCAATCGCCTTCTGATAGACGGATTTGGAATCCGTGGGTCTCTGGTCAGCCAGCTCCACAATACCGGAATCTGTCAAAGTTACGCAAACAACGAGATGGTGTCTGGAGAGTTGCGAGATGTATGCGGCGATACCTTCGGCGGAATCGCTGTCTAAAATGTCTGTGAAAAGGATAATAAGGGCGCGTTTCCGCTGTTTCGATGCCAGATATTTGAACGCCTCCTCAAAATCGGGTTCAACCGAGTAAACCGGCAGTGCATAGATGGTCTCTAACATCGTCAGAAACTGCTTCTTGCCCGGCTTCGGTGCAAGGTACTGGTGGACAGTATCCGCGAAGGCGATCAACCCGACTTTATCCCCTTTGAGCATCGAGACATAAGCCGTCATCAGTGTTGTATTGATGGCGTAATCCAATTTCTGCATCGCTTTTTGCGTTGGCGATTCAGCGGTTTGCAGCGTAGACGTTTCCAAAAGGATTGGCGATGCCATGAGCCTACCGGTATCCAACATAATTATAATGTCTTGGCTGCGTTCCGTCTCGAATTCTCGGACAATCGGTTTGCGTTGCCGGGCGGTGGCGTTCCAATCAATACGTCGGAAATCGTCGTCCGGTGAATACTCGCGTAGCCGTTCCATCTCCGTCCCTTCCCCGAACTGTCGAGAAGTCTTAAGCCCGATCTGGTGGAGCATCCCGCGTTTCACCAAGAGTTCGTATTGTCGGACTGCCTGTAGGTTCGGATAGACTTTTATCTCCGCTGCAGCGGGGAACCGTCGCCGCCGAACAATCAACCCTAAAACACCCCAGCACTGCAGATGGATGTCCCCGAACTGATAAATTCCACGTCGTAGTGGGGTCAGACGATACGTTACCTGTGTATCATGCATCGGCGAAACGTGACAGTCGTGGAGAATCGTCTCATACAGAAATTCGTCAGGGAAGTCGTCTTTGAGACGCAGCCTTAATGGATGCCGCGATCGGTTGACGATGTGTAGTGTCACAACGTTTTCCACGCCTAACGAGAACTTTGAGTTCATCTCACGACGCACCTCAACCCGTTTAAATAAGGGGTTCGTAACGTAATCTATCACGCTCACAACGACGAGCAGCACCAGATAGGCACCACCGATGAATAGGAGGGACGGTGCGACCTTGTAAAGCAGGATCGGGACGGCTATCGGGAGCAGAAAGATGAGGAGACGATTGCTGAGATGCATGTTTTTACCTAACGCGGGATTTCCGCCTCCGCGAGGAGCCGTTCGATGACATCGTCCGGTGTGAGTCCCTCAATTTCCGCTTCAGGCTTCAACAGGATGCGGTGGCGATAGACATGCGGTGCTAAGAATTTGACATCATCCGGTAGAATGTAGTCGCGTCCGTGAAGCGCGGCGTAGGTCTTGCTCGCTAATAAGAGTGAGATTGAGGCGCGGGGACTGCCCCCTAAAACCAACTCATTGGAATTACGGGATGCCGTGGCTAAACCGACTATATAGTTGAAGATGGAATCCTCTACGGTGACGGCTTCGATTTCTGATTGGCACGCTTGAAGTGCGGTGCTGTCAACAACACTTTCAATACCGACCGCTTCTAAACGGGTGGCATTAAACCCGTTGTGATAGTTCATCAGAATCTCTGTTTCCACTTCTGCTCCCGGGTAATCGACGCGTAATTTGAATAAGAAACGGTCCAGCTGCGCTTCCGGGAGTGGGTAGGTGCCTTCGTATTCAATCGGGTTTTGGGTTGCCAGCACCATGAACGGTGGGGACAACTCATAGCGAACACCGTCGATGCTGACCTGTCGTTCTTCCATACATTCTAAGAGTGCGGATTGCGTCTTCGCAGGGGCACGGTTGATCTCGTCCGCAAGGAGTACATTGGTGAAAACAGGACCCCGCTTGAGGTTAAACTGGTTCGTCGATAAGTCGAAAACACTGGTACCGACGATATCCGACGGCATTAGGTCAGGCGTGAACTGGACACGGCTGAATTGACCGGAGACGATCATCGCTAAGGTTTTCGCAATGAGCGTTTTCGCGGTGCCGGGGACACCTTCTAACAGGACGTGTCCGCCTGAAAATAGGCTAACAACGACGAGTTCAAAAAGTTCCGTCTGTCCGACGATAACTTTCTGTGCCTCTTGCTTCATTTTTTCAAAAGTCGTCTGAACGAGATTGCTCATTATGTGATACGCCTTTTCATAAGGGTGAGGTTATAGGTAAACCATAGGTGTCAATTTAGCGTCGGTTGATTTTTGCGAACTCACGGTATGCTTCAACACGGTGTGCAAGGTCCCGCAGCTGCGCTTCTGATATATGCGTTGATGCCTCCAAATCCACTATTAGGTTTGTAAGTTGATTGTCTTCATCAATAGCACCGCGCGATGTTAACGTCTCTAAAAAGGTATCTATATCTACATTCGGATTGACACGCCATCGGGTCGCGAGATCGGTTTTGAATTTGTCTCGAATGTGTCTTACGATATCCATGCGTGTGTTCCCTTTCTGATAGAGTGCTGTCATAGCGTGGACGTATTCGGAGCTCAAACGTCTGTTTTTCTCCTGTGCATCGAGGGGGCTGCCGAACCTGCGACCACGTAGGACTAAGAAAACGAATAGCATAAGACAGATATAGACTGCCGCTAAGCCGCCCGGCGTTCGGAAGACGAGTGCCATAAATGGGTTCGGCGGTTGCGTTTCAAGCGTGTAGTACATTCTCTCGGCAAGACCGATATGGGCGTTACGTGGGAGCGTTGACATCAAATTGTAGAGGAACGCAGCGTTGCCACCATAGCGTAACCCATCTCTTGTGAATATATAGTCGGAAGCGATGAAGTAGGCGCGCCCTTCGCCGTCCTGCAGTGTTACGATCGCTGCGTCGTTCTCCCTGGCGTAAAGCACAGCGGCTTCACGTCCGAAAGGCTCAATCGCCTTATCCGTAGCGGTGCGAATTTCGGCAACGGGGTTCTCTCGGAAGAGTGCTTCCTCCGGCAGTCGTTGTGAGAAGATCATCCGTTTCGTCAACTTCTGTAGTTCTAAACCGTAGGCTAAATATAAATCCGCTAAAACTTCATTGTCCCCTGCGACGATTAAGGTGCCGCCGGTATTGACGAAATTTTGGATACCTCGAACCTCCGTTTCTGTCGGTGCCTTGCTGAGTCCGTGCAAGAACAACACATCGTATTTATCCAAGTTTGCTGGGTATTCCGCCGATATTTCTGCGACCCGGAATTTTAACTTCTGCAGTATCTGATAAAGCGCAGTGCCATATCCGGGGACATCACACGAGACGAGACAACAGACGAGCGCAATTAAAACAGGCGTGAAAATAGAGGTTCGCATTACTCGGATTGTGGTATTTAGCTGTGAAGTTCTGATAGTCTCAGTTCCTTGCATAGACTTTTTGTAATAGGCTGCGGTAATTTGCGATGGTCTCCGCATCACACGGTTTGTATCCGTACCAGACCTCATCAAAAACTGTAATTGCCGGTCCGAGTGCGGCGTGCAGATCAACGTCATTCTGTGCTTGACGGAGGTATTCACGATTGGTGAGGCTCTTATCGTAAGGGAGCACCCCGCGTTCTTGGAGATGCAAAATGGCTGAGAGGTAGAGGTATCGGAGTGCGGTGCGAAAATCGCTCGCTGCCTCAGCGGTCTCTGCGCTTGCGAGTGCGGCTCTCTCGGTCTCCACACGCGCCAATTCCGTCTCTGCGGTCTCGTCGCCTGCCTCGCTGACAAGGTTCATCCGAATTTGCCGAACGAAAAAAATGATCATAGCACCCAACGCCGCGGCTGCGAGTGGAAACAGAACCCATCCGAAGTCGGCATCCCATACGCGCGGATTTAGAATTTTCTCTAAATCCTGACGGTATTTCTTGTAAGAGACCTCTGCCCCGGAACGCTGTGTCTCCAATTCGTCGCGGAACGCCTGCTTTTCTGCCGCCGTTACCGTGAACGGGACAGAGAAA
Organism: Candidatus Poribacteria bacterium; assembly: GCA_012270865.1. Lineage (GTDB taxonomy): Bacteria > Poribacteria > WGA-4E > WGA-4E > WGA-3G > WGA-3G. The sequence goes on from JAAXHL010000061.1 coordinate 14,227, forward strand.
CTCAGAAAATAGACGATGATCCAAAAACAGATGCGTTCTCTCACAGTTCTATTGCCTCTTCTTCTGTCTGTTCTGTCTGTTCTGTAGCAATAGGCTGCGAATCTCCGCCTTGTTGCAAATAGAGCTGCGTCGTAAAAATTGCCCAAATCGGCAGCAAAAAGGCGTATATAAGCACCTTCACCGCTTCCGTGAGAAAGACTGCCCAAAGCCCTACAGAATCACCCAAAGTTATCCCGGCATAACCGCCGACAAAGAGCGTAAGGAATCTTTCTGAGACTAACGCCTCACCGAGACGCTCAAATTCGGGGGCAGTTCCTGAAAGTATCAATCCTATCAAACCGAATGAGACAGCAACAATTCTACGAGCACCCCACGTAAGGAGCGCATATACCGCGAAAGCCCTTAACCATTTACCGCGCAGTAATTCACGACTTCGCCGAAAAGCAGCGATTGCGGGCAAATTTTCAAGGATAATACACTGATTGTGAAGGCTCCAACTCACCATAAAATAGGTTATCGGAATACTGAAGACCGTCATCAGTATTAACCATGTCGTCATGTTTAAAAACTGACCCAATACTGAAAGCAGGGCGACAAAAAGAACAATACCTACCGCTAAACATAAAAGTATAAGCAGGTATGCTCTCAGAAGGGGCCATATTTTTCGGAATGTATATCGCCAAGCCTCTCCTGCTGTGATATCTCTATCACGCTGATGTGCGACCACCACTAACGTGAGTGGACACATTGCTATCCACAACGGACCAAAACTCAACCAAGATATGTAGAAAGCCCAACCCCACGTGACATTGTCTGAAGTCGTTACATGCGTGAAACGGAAACTGGCAGTTAACCCCCAGTTTCCGCTCTCGGGTCCAGAATCCTCTTTTGAAGAAATGCCATGTACTGTGTCAAAACCCCATGTCTCGTCAGAAGGCATTGTCCTCTCAACATTCAAAATGAGCAGTACCGTAATCGCTAATAAGATAAGGACACACGGCATCATTACACGCCACAAGCGTCCGAAATGGTTTCGATAGAATTTAAGGATCATTCGGAAACCCCGTCTGCCGACGCTGTCATCCACTCGATATCGAAAGCCTCTTTCCGAATCCGGAGGTCAAAGTAGAGGAGCGCGTAACCGATGGTGCCGATCGGCATAATGAACCCAGCAATTATTACAGAACCTAATGCGTGAATAATGTAAGCACCCCAGCCGATGTCATTCGGTGTCGGTGCGAATAGGCGGCGAACCGTCTCAAGAAAGTCGGCGGCCTCTGCACCGGTGTTACCTATGAATGTGGAGAAGATGATGCCGTAAGAGGTCTGCAGTATAAACATTATCATGAAAGCGGTCAGAGAAACCGCTATCATAATCCCACAGACACGCCACCAGGTCCCTTTAACCAATTCCGTACTTCGTCGCAACGCGTTCCGAGATGTCGTCCCCTCACATAATATAGGAAACGCGAAGAGTCCCCACCGGAATCCGAAATAGATGGCGAACGGGATACCGATAATCGTGATTGACAAGCACACCACAACCAGATAATAGAGGAATGTACTGCCGAGAAGTCGGAAATAATTTCTTGATGATTGTTGTAAGGCACCTTGAGAGGTAATCTCTCTGTTTAAGTATATCTGCGTGCTCGCGTAAACCAATCCCCAGCCGATCCAATAAGCGAATAAAACACTCGCCGTAGTCGTCAAGGCTGTCGTAATCATAACGTTTGTGATTGATGTTTCATCAATAATGACTAACACAGAAACAAGGTTTAGCACAAATCCGAACACGATATAAATCACAACGATTCCGAAAAACAGTCGAAAGTGGTTCCGATAGAGGCTGAACATGCCATCAAGGATATCGACAAGAGACATCGATTGAAGCGAAGAAGAAACAGTTTCGTTGTCATCTGACTGTGTTAAATTGTTGTGTTCGTTCATAGTTCCTCCAAATCCAAGAAAAGTCGTTGTATATACATCATTCTATCACATTTCGCGCTTTACATCAAATTTTGTGTGTTATGTGCTTGCATCTCAATATCGAAAGCCTCTTTCCGAATGCGTAAATCGAAGTAGAGCAGCGTCACACCGATCGCCTCAATTGGGAGCGTAAAGGTTTCAGCAGCACGGTAAATTAAATACATAATCAGCGATACTGTCGATGTCGGTCTATCAACAATATATTTGAACCCGAATAGCGATGTAACCGTTTCCATTAGGCTGCCATCCCGAACAACCCCAAACAGAGCGAGAATAACACCAAAGGAGCTGCCAAGGATATAATCAATTGCGAGAGAAAATAGTGTAATCGCCAGTATTATTCCGAGGACCCGTCTCCAGGTCCCTTGAACTAATCTCTTGCTGCGTTCCAGTGCCTGCACGGCTATAGGCTCCTCAAGCAAAACGACAGGACCGTAGAAAATCCAACTCACCAAATAGATACACAAAAACGGTAAATAGGCAATTCGGGCCAGACTTACCAGAATTGAATTTCCCCATGAATTCATCATCCACACGTAACCGACGAGTAAATAGATCAACGAAGCACCGAGATACACTAAAAATCGAGATCTGAAACGTCGTAAGGCAATCTGGATTGTGACCGATCTACCTAAATAAATTTCACTGCATGCAATAACTAACATACCAGCGACTAACATAGCGACAAGTGTGTCCAACATAATATCAACATCAGAAATAAAACTGTCAAGATTTGGCGTGCTGGATTTTTCCAACAAAAACACAACTATAAATTCTTGCAATGCTACGAAGATGAAATAGATGGAGGCGATCCCTAAGAACAAGCGAAAATTATTTCGGTAAAGACTCAACGTGGTATCCAGGATACCACCAAATCCCATCGGTTGAAATGTCGGCATTTGCCGGTTATTTGTCTTCGACGCGTTGATTGAATTTAACATAACATGAACTCGACTTATATCGGTTGTTAGCGCGCAGTTATCGGTAAGCAAATTTCGGTTTTACGTAATTTTATCCGTATCCTGTTGCTGTGTCAAGTCATTGATGTTTATCTGCTGACGAATGCATTGCCATAGACGCACGGATATGGTATACTCTATCTATTATCGGATACTACAGACAAAGGAAATATAGGATGTCAAGTGAGCGGAATACGTGGAAAGATAGATGTATATACTGGATAGTGGCTGCTTTCGGTGGGTGGTGCCGCTGCCTTCCAAAGAAGTGGGCAACGCGGGTCGGACAAGGCATAGGGTTGCTATATTACTATCTCGTCAAGAAACGACGTGAGATCGCCTTAGGCAATTTACAGATTGCGTTCGGGACCGATCTTACGACACTGCAGCGCAGACAAATCTGTAAAGCGAGTTTCACCAATGTCGGCAAAACTTGCGTCGAATTCCTGCGGTTTCCGAAACTTAACGCTGAGAATATCTGGGATCACGTCACCGTAGAGGGTAGAGAAAACCTGTATACGGCATTAGAAGACGGGAAAGGTGCGATTGTGTTTCTCGCACATTTCGGGAACTGGGAACTCCTATCGCTTGTATACGGCGCGCTGATTCCGGACCGTGCGAAGGCGATCGCTTTTCCGCTGAAAAACGATCTGCTCAACACTTACTTATGGCGACATCGTGAGCAGTTGAGTCTGAAACTGATTCCACGGAATCGGGCTGTCCGTGAGACATTGCGTGCGTTGAAAAATAATCAAGCGATTGGGTTTTTCGCCGACCAAAACGCCGGTCCAGAAGGTGTCTTCGTTAACTTCTTAGGGAAATCGGCTTCAGCGGTCCGCGGTCCTGCTGTCCTTGCCCTGAAAACGGGTGCCCCGCTAATCTTCTCGCTCTGTATCCGCCAACCGGATGACCGACACCACGTCTATATTTCACCCGCAGTTCAGCCCAAACCGACAGACGATTTTGAACGTGATGTGGAACGCTACACAACACTGATGCTCAAACAATTGGAGACGTACATCCATAAATACCCAGAACAGTGGTTGTGGCTTCACAACCGTTGGAAAACCCAACCGACGGAGGATCGGTAGGAAGAGCGGGGTTACAAACCCCGCCTGCAAACGGGAATAAAAAAAATACATTGCATGAATGTTAAATCTGTGTTAGAATAGTTTGAATAACTAAATCCGAAAACACTGAGGAAACTGCCATGAAAAGATACACATTGTCCTTCATTGTCCTGCTTATTGCGGTTGGTATCCCACTTCTACTTATCAATCCGAGTGAAAAAGCTGCGATGAGTCGGGACGGACGCATCACACGTGATACCCTAAGTGCGACGATTACAAGAGCGATCCAAATTGCCGAATCGAATTACTATAAACCGATAGAAGATAATAATGAGATGTATCGCGGCTCGGTTAAGGGCGCACTGGCAGCCCTAAATGATCCATACACGTACTACGTCTCACGGCGTGAGCATCGGCGTGCGGTTGAAAATCTCTACAATGCGGAATACGGCGGATTGGGTATTCAGATTTATAGGGACCATCGAGGTTTCATCAAAATTTCTAAACCGTTTCCGAATACGCCCGCGGATCGTGCGAATCTACAAGCAGGCGATTATATCACCAAAGTTGATGGCAAACGGATACACCTCAGTGAGAAAACGGGTATGACCCTCGAGGATGTCGTTGATATTCTCAGAGGTAGACTCAATACGGATGTAACAATCACTGTGCAACGCAAGTTTCTTGATCCTTTCGATGTGACGTTAACCCGTGGTAGGATTTCCATCAATAGTGTTAAGTCCACGATGCTTGAAGACGACATCGGCTATATCAGTATTACAAGTTTTATCGGTAGTAGACGGACAGACAGTACAGGTACAGAAGCAGAGTTTAACAACGCACTTGAAGCACATAAAGATGCGAATATGAAGGCACTTATTTTAGATTTACGGCACAATCAGGGCGGCTTGCTTAACGCTGCATATCACATCGCCGATGCCTTTATTGATGAGGGTTTTATTGTTTCAACCAAAGGGAGAAAAAGCGAATTTGATGAGGAATACCCAGCATCACCGAAGCTACTGTGTCCGGCAGATATTCCGCTCGTTGTCCTCGTCAACGAATATAGTGCAAGTGCGTCGGAAATCGTGGCAGGTGCGATCAAGGACACACGCCGTGGTGTCCTCGTCGGACAGACAACCTACGGTAAAGGAGTCGTCCAAAAACGGTATGAACTTCCAGATGGCGGTGCAATGTCGCTGACGATCTCTACCTATTATACGCCAAACGGCACCTCAATTAACGAGACCGGCATCACCCCGCAAGTCTCCATTGCTGACGATGAACCCGACGACGTAGAAGCGATAATGCTCAGAAAGGCGAAGACGAGCGACACGTTCAGGGATTTCATCACGAAATGGATTGATGACCACCACACACGTCCGGGTGAAATTCCGAAAGATTTCGCCTTGCTTGAAACCGAACTCCCCACACTCCAGCAGCAACTCGAAGAAGAACGTATCTATGTCAGCCTAAAATGGCTGAAGCAGAGCGTCGAACAGGTGTTCAATCTCCATGTCGGCATCGAACAGGTCGTCGACTTAGCGTATGATCGGCAGCTACAGGAGGCAATCCGTATCATTAAAATGAATGAAGTTGCGAAGTACCTCAACCCACCAGAGGACACGGAGCCGCCTTCAACGACGCACGCCGATACACCTATAGAACCCGACGTGACGGCTGAAGAATAATTTTCTGAATATGAACTCCAGAACTGCGAACCCACCGGATGTCGTCACAAAAAAGGCACTCGTTGTCGGATTAATCTTAGTTATTGTTAACGCGTATTGGGTGGGAATCGCCAGTGAACTCTGGTATGCGGTCTACACGCTGGTTTCACCGTTTTCCAACGCCGTTTTCACACTCGTTGTCCTCATCGCCTTTAACGTTCTGCTCCGCAAATTTTCGCCACGTATTGCGTTCACGCCAGCAGAATTGTTGCTCATCTATATCATGGTAACGATGGTGTCCACGATTTCGGGGCACGCGATGATGGCGATCCTAATGGGGACGCTTGCGCATCCGTTCTGGTTCGCCAGCCCGGAAAACGAATGGGCACAACTCTTTCTACACCATATCCCAGCGTGGCTGACTGTACACGACTTCGAGTTTCTCACAGGTTATTACGAAGGTGAATCGAGTATCTATTGGATAGAACACCTCCGTATCTGGGTGAGACCGGCACTCCTCTGGTCAGGCTTTATTTTTATCCTCTACGGTTCACTGCTCTGTTTAGGACTCCTCCTCCGTAAGCAGTGGATGGAACGTGAAAAACTGAGTTTTCCGCTCACGCAGCTGCCGTTGCAGATGACGACGAACCGCAAATTCTTCCGTTCGCGTGCCCTCTGGTTCGGATTCGGTATCGCTGCGTTACTACGCGTAATGGCTGGGTTACACGATGTTTTTCCTGTCATTCCGGCACTACCCCCGAACTATAGACTCGACCAACATTTTACGGAACGTCCATGGAACGCCATCGGGTATGCGTCCATGTCTTTTAATCTGGCGATTGTCGGACTGACCTACTTCATGCCGCTTGATCTGGCGTTCTCAACGTGGTTCTTCTTTTGGCTGACGCGTGCAGAACGTGTCATCGCGAGTGCCGTCGGTGTCACCAACATCAGCGTCTTACATCTCAACGACCGTGCTTCTGGCGCGTGGGTGGGTATCGCAGTGTTGACGCTCTGGATGGGGCGCCGCCACTTCGTCCGCTTTTTTCGACACGTCATCGGTCGCGAGCGAGGCGACGATAGCAACGAACCGCTCTCTTATCGGACAGTGGGAATTTTGACGCTGCTGAGTATCGGACTCGTGTTTGGGTTCTGTTATGCGGCGGGGATGTCGCTATGGGCAATAGGTGTGTTCTACGCGCTGTTCATCGCATTCGCTATAGCGATAGGACGCGTGCGCGCGGAACTCGGTCCGCCGTACCATGAGGTTATCGGTATCAATCCACGGCAGATGATGGTCAGCATGTTCGGAACACGGCGACTCGGATCCGCCAACCTTACGATTATGACCTTTCTTTACGCGTTTAACCGCTGTAACCGTTCACATCCGATGCCGAACCAGATTGAATCGCTACGGATTGGCGAACGTTCGGGGATGCCGGGCAAAACCTTGATCTTGGGGATGGCACTCGCTATTGCGGTCGGCGCATTAGCGACATTCTGGACGTATTTGCAGGTCGCTTACGAATACGGCGTACTGGCGCAATGTCAAGGTGTTGTCGGACGTTTCGGATGGGAGAGTTTTAACCCGCTCCAGAGTTGGCTCCAACACCCAAAAGAACCGGATGTCAGTGCAGTCACTTTTATGTGTGGTGGCTTCGGTTTCGTGTTTCTCCTCCATTTCTTACGGACTCGCCTGTTGTGGTGGACACTACACCCGTCGGGTTACGTGCTTTCAGGAGCCTCCTGGGGCGGATTGATCTATTTCTGGTTCCCGGTGATGGTGAGTTGGCTCATCAAGTTTCTTATCCTTCGGTTTTGGGGGTGGCAGACCTATCGCAAAGCGATCCCTTTTTTCCTTGGACTCGTTTTGGGGGACTACATTCCGCGCAGCATTCTCAGCCTTATTAGTTTCGCGTTGAACCTCTATATGCCCTCCTCGGGTGCCGGACACACGCTTTAGATTGATGCGATAAACATAATTTGACAACGCGGATACTTGCGCATACAATTACTATATACTACTATAGCAGGACTTACGCAAATTGAGAAAATATTGGACGTTTAGACGTAAAAAGTAGGAATTAACCCCCTAAATCCCCCTTATCAGGGGGACTTTAAGACGAAATGCGTAAGTCCTATATAGTTTGGACAATTTACTGTAGCATAGGAAACCGTTAGTCTTCTGTGGCACGTATCATTGTTACTACCAACAGATTTTGTGCATTTTGACCCGTTTTTTCGGACTTCACTTCACGTCAGAAGGGTGATATGTCTATAGAAACCCGCAAACAAAAATAGTTGCTCTTACAAAACGAGACGTGTTCCGAGTCAAAATAGAGATAAATCTTTATGCCTACACCACTACTTACAGTAAATGCAGTTACAAAACGGTTCGGGGTTAACCAACCGCCAGTCGTTAAAGAAGTCAGTTTCAGTGTCTATCCGGGTGAAATTTTCGCGCTCTTGGGTCCGAGCGGTTGCGGAAAGACGACGACTTTGCGGATCATTGCGGGTTTTGAACAAGCAGACGCTGGCACAATCGTTATGGATAAACAGATACTCGCCGGTGCCGACATCTATGTTCCACCTGAATCGCGAGGTATCGGTTTCGTGTTTCAGGACTACGCGCTTTTCCCCCACAAGAATGTCTTTGAAAACGTCGCCTTCGGTCTACGAAGAGCAACGAAAAGGGAGCGACGGGAACGCGCGTCAGAAATCCTGCGTATGGTTGATTTGATAGCCCTTCAATCTCGCTTGCCACATCACCTTTCCGGTGGTGAACAGCAGCGCGTCGCGTTGGCACGCGCGATTATCGCACGTCCGAAACTGCTCCTCTTAGATGAGCCGTTCTCAAGTCTGGATCCAGGGTTACGACAGACGACGCGCGAAGAGGTCCGCGCACTTCTAAAGGCAGAGGGTATCAGTGCTGTGCTCGTCACACACTCCCAAGAAGAGGCGTTGAGTTTCGCAGAACGGTTGGGTGTTATGAAAGACGGGACACTTGAACAGATCGGTACGCCGGAAGCGGTGTATCGGCATCCGAAAACGGCTTATGTTGCGGATTTCCTCGGACAGACGAACTTCGTTGAGGCATACGTGCAAAACGGGTTCGCGCAGACACCGTTCGGACGTGTAAAAGTCGACGGTGAAGCCGCTGGCGACGCGCTCCTCTCAATTCGTCCGGAATGTCTAAAAATGATGGCATCCGATTCCTGGAATAGCGGCGCAAAAACGGGACGTATCGTCGGACAGGCGTTCAAGGGACACGATTATACACATCGCGTTGAAGTGAACGGACAGCACTACTTCGTCCAGACAGACTATAACTGTCCTTTCCAAGTTGGTGATATCGTTGTGTTGATGGCAACGACGGCGGTTTCGGTTATCCCTGAAACCGGCAGTGAAATAGAGAGCGAAGGCAATTAGAAGCGCAGTCGAGACAACGGAGTTTGCGTCTTGTCTATCACAGCATTTCTCGGATTGCATTAATTTCTTGAATCATCCGTTTAAACGCCGCGGTTAGCCTCCCAATTTCTGTTCGGACTTGCGTGCCGTCGCCTTGCTCAATAGCGTCCAAAACGCCGGGAAAAACGACCGCTGCATAGCCTGTATTCAGCCCGGGTGCATAGATAAGATGCTTAAACCACGGGCGCGACGGCAATCCATCTTCATCGATTAACTTCCGTTCCAATTGATAGAGCCGCCGGTTTATCTCCGAGATTTCAGAAAAATCACCCGCATCAAGATAACGCGTAAATCCGCGATTCAATAGACCCGCAGCCTGCTGCCACTCGGTAAGTAGGTCATCTAAGACTTTAACCTCTTTAGAGATTTTGATTTCCGAACCGGAATTCTGCAACAACTTCACAGGAACCATGAGGTCTGTTGCGTAAGTCTCATAATCAAAGGGTAGAATGTCTGCATTGGCGAGTTGCAGTGCCAGGGTTCCCCAAATTTTGGACATCGTTACCTGATATTGAAAGGTCGGATCGCCGAAATGTTCCATCCAATAGAAGTTATCCTGCATCGCGTGGTAGACCCCATAAGCGCCGCCGAACCCCATGCTGACAGCTGGAATCCCGGCATGTCCGACAAAAGGTGAATGGTCTGAACCGCTTCCGAGGTTTCCGATCTGTGGTATTTCCCGTTCTTGTGTCGTTCTCCAATTCTCATAGATCGGTTTCAGCGTTTTCGGGTCAATGACGTTCTCGGTTACATCGCGTATCAGTTCTCGTAGTGACGGCGTTGCGCTCACATAAAACCGTCCACCGGTTGCAGCAATATCTACGTTAAGGTAGGCGATAGTTTTCTGTTGGAGTTCGGTTTTTAGTTCTTCGACCCACTCTGTGGAACCGAGGATACCGAATTCTTCAGCGTCCCACGATGCGAAAACGATAGTCCGCTTCGGACGGATGCCTTCTTTGGCGAGTTCACCTAAAGATTCGGCGACCTCTAACAGTGCGGTCGTACCGCTTCCCGGATCCGCTGCACCGTAGACCCATGCGTCGTGATGGTTCCCTAAGATTATCCATTCGTCAGGATACTCTGTACCCTCTAACTTCGCGATGACGTTGTAAATCGGACGGGTGCTGTGTTCGCAACTGACTTTAACGCGCACTTTCGCAGGTCCCGGTCCGGTGTGATAGGTGAAAGGTAAACCGCCTTGCCACTCCGAGGGGACATTAGAGCCTGCCAGTGCTTTGAGAAACGGTTCGGCATCTCGATAGGCGATTGGAACGACAGGGATTTTCGGTAAATCGGTCGCTTCGGCGATCGGTATCCGCTCAGCATCTTTCGTGGCTGCCCACCCTGGGGTTAGCGGGTCACTGGCATGTTGAAAGATATACTTCACTGTGCCGCGTTGGATCGCATCCGCTGAACGCCAGGGACCCCGCGGATAGACATCGCCACGTATATATCCGTCATCTTTCGGATCGGAGTAGAGGATTAGCGCGACTGCGCCGTTATCGCCTGCGACTTTTGCCTTCACACCACGGTAGCTGCCGCCATACCGAGCGATACAGATTTTCCCTTCCACCGAAATACCACGTTCACTGAGGATTTCGTAATCTTCGGGCAATCCTCTATTGACATAGACGAGTTCCGCCGTTACATCACCATCCGGTGCGTAAGCGTTGTATCCCGGAACGATCTCCGTCTCGTAAGAATCTTTGTCCCATGCCCAACCGGATTCTTTGTTAACAGCGAGATGTTGTGTCGGTGAAACGAGTTCTACATGTACCTCAAGCGGATATGGGAGGTAGACATGGTATTCATAGGTCTGAACCTGTAACCCGTAACTTTCAAATTCGGCACGAATGTATTCCGCAACTTTACGGCTATTTTCGGTGCCAGCGAGGTGCGGTTCCTCTGTCAGGTAGCGTAATTTACGGCGGCTTCTCTCCACTGAGAGACTTTCTTTAAAATCGGTCTCATATCGTTTCTGTGTCATCGTATTTTCCGCTGTGAACCCACGCATACCGAAAACGTCGTAAGGATACCAAGTGAGTCCTATAAGCAGGCAGATGAAACTAAAACTGAATTTCCAAGTCCATTTTAATAGCGTAGACATATTTTTTTGCAATTTAATGGGTCGTCACCTCTTTCTATTTTTTTATTTTGCGTAAATCTTAACTACCTTAAATAATAGCATATTCTCGGATTGTTTTCACTATTTTTTCGTTTCTCATCTGGTGATATTCGGTTAAACAAATTATCCAGGGTGATTTAGTTTTAAACAAATNNCGGTTCCAAACCGCACCTACCGGCCCTGGGTGTTCAAAATTGGACGAAAAAACCGAGAACTAAATAGCCCTGCAAATTATACCTCAAAAATTGACAATATCTGCATGATTTGCTAAAATAGTACTTGATAGCAAAACCGACCGCGAGGAAGTTTTAAATGGATGCAAAGATTCTAATCGTTGAAGATGAACGCGATATCGCGGAGTTACTGCGATATAATCTACAAGAAGCCGGTTTTGAAACGGATTACGTCCGTAACGGTGCCGATGCGCTGCACCGATCGGTTGAAAAACCGCCAGACCTCATTATCCTCGATCTAATGCTTCCAGAAGTAGACGGCATGATCGTCTGTCGCTTACTCAAGAACGATCCAAGAACCAAAAATATTCCCGTCGTGATGGTAACCGCGAAAACGGCAGAAAAGGATAGGGTCGCTGGGTTAGAACTCGGTGCTGACGATTATATCACCAAACCGTTCAGTCCAAGAGAGGTGGTGTTACGCGTGTCCGCTGTGCTACGCCGTCTCCAAGCCGGTAAACAGTCAGAAAACACGAAACGGATTGAAACACACGGTCTCATAATTGATCTCGACAAACATCAGGTATTTACCGAGAACGGTCGAATAGATTTGACAGCCACAGAGTTTAAGTTAATCACCCTGTTCGCGCGCTCACCCGGACGCGTCTTTACACGTGATATTCTGATGGATGTGATCTGGGGACAGGAGTATTACGGGATTGATCGGACAGTGGATACGCATGTCAGTCGTCTACGACGCAAACTCGGTGAATTCGGTAAGCATATCGAGACGGTGCACGGGGTCGGCTATCGGTTCAAGGAAACCGGTTGAGGACTGATACAGGAGCGGCTTCAATTTTCGTGTCGGATGGATATTCAAATCTTGAGGCTTACTGACTGCTGGTGAAGTGCTTCCAAGCGAGAGGTCGCCTTCAAGGTCGCCTCTCGCATTGAATTGCACTTATAGGATTTACATTAGATTCTGTGTTCTGCACCTACGGAAATTCTATTCCTAATTTTCGACATACCTTTCGAATTTTGTTAATCGCGCCGCCTATCTGTTTCCCGTTTCGCGTGATACCAAAGAGGTGTTGACTCACAACACGGCGGGAAATACCGAGGATATCTCCAATTTCTTCCTGCGTTTTGCCTTTATAGAAGTAGAGATGGATACACTCGGTTTGACGTTCGGTTAACTCCTTCGCGATAATCTGACGAATCTGTTCCAAGACCGCCTGTCGCTTTGCGCGACGCGCCGCCATATATTCGTCATCAGGTGCTCGATACCAGAAGTAGTCTTCGGTAGTGAGCTGGTCAAAAAATTCTGGTGGAACCGGAATCTCCCAAAAATCTGAATTAAATTTGGGCATAGATAGAGCAACTCCCTCAGATATGAGGCGATCGCGCCTATGCCATTTTCAATCAATCTGTTGATAATGAGCAGAGGCACCATCGCCTTGAACCGGATAGGTTCGGATGAAATATAGCGTGGCTCAAACTTAATTTTAACATGACAGGTACCTCCTCCTTTATTTGTGTTTATAGTTTCAAACGGTATCAAGAAAGCGATAACGCTAACAACTTGCAAACCGTATTCTATCAAAAATACAAAAAATATTCTATAAAAATCTGGAATCAGGACTGCATACGCGATGCAAAGATAGCCTTCAAGATGGGGGACAGAGGGGTATAAACCCTCCGTCCCTTTCCAAAGAGTGCGACACTCAGTGCCACACCACAAGGGCGTAACACTAAGTGTCACACCTCCTCTGGTTTGCTAACATAACAATTTCCTCCTTTTTCTCTCTACCGCGCTAAAGCGGTATTAGGATACCATCGCCATTAAAAAATGACAATGATTCACCTAAACACATTTTCGGATGCACTTTTGCACGTTTTTTGGAAAAAAATATTTTTTCGGGTGGGAAAGTGATGCAAATTGCTATTGCCATGTAACCTCGTTCATATCCCATAGTATAACCACACCGCTTTCGTCTATACTGGCAAGTATACGTCCATCCGGACTAAACGCCAACGCCCGGACCCAAGTCGTATGCCCGGTGAGTGTAACTGTGCTTCGCTCAGTGAATGTGTCCCGCAAACGAATCACTTCATAACATCCACTCGCGAGTATAGTGCTATCCGGACTAAAGGCAACGGATAAAACACTGCTTTTTGTAGGCTCTTCAAAGGCGTTCAGCAGTTTACCTGTCTCCACATCCCATAAATACAGTGTAGCATCTTCACTACCACTTGCAAGCACGGTTCCACGTGGGGAAAATGCGACAGCAGCAATCTTGTTTTTATGTCCAACCAAGGAGTCTTTGAGTTTACCGGTCTGCACATCCCATAACCGAATCATCGGCTCATCCGTTGCACTGGCAATCGTTTGTCCATCTGGACTCAGCGACATGGCATTGACACCCTCGTTTTCCAGTTCTGTAATGTTGGCTATAATGGTTCTCAGGGGTTTATCCGTATTCACATCCCAAATATGGATGGTATTGTCCCAACTGCCACTTATAAGTGTCGCTCGCTCTTGTGAATAAACAATAGACGGTACCCCTTTTTCATGTCCGGCGATAGTTTTTTGGAGCTGCCCAGTCGCGACATCCCATAAACGAATATTACCGTCCCAATCCGCACTCGCAAGCACGCTGCTATCTGGTGAGAACCGCACCGAATTAACAATATCTGTATGCCCAGTGAGGATTTTCAGAAGTTGCCCACTCTGTACGTCGCGCAGCGGAATCGTATTGTCCGGCATCCCATTATGCGCAAGCATCTGACCATCCGGTGAAAATACCACCGATCTCCCATAAGAGCCGGTATGCCCGGCGATCATCTTCAAAGGTTTGGCTGTCTCCGCATCCCAGAAACGAATCGTTCCGTCATAGTAACTTATACTGACAACGGTTTTTCCATCTGGTGCGTACATTACAACATTAACAACCTCCGTATGTCCAGTAAGGGTTTTCAAGAGTTTACCGGTGCTTGCGTCCCAAAAGCGGATTGTCTTATCCCAACTTCCGCTCACCAGTGTCGTGCCATCTCGCGAGTAGGTCACAGAACCAACGGCAGATGTATGTCCAGTGAGTGTTTTTAGGCGTTCTCCAGTGCCAACATCCCAAAGATAAATATTGGAATCGCTACCACCACCCACCAGCGACTGACTATCAGGCGAATATGCGACACTATAGATATGTTCGGGAAGCTCCGTGATCGCCTGCAGGAGTTGTCCAGTCTCCACATCCCAAATACGTATTGTTGTTCTGTCTTCCCGACCGACACTCGCCAATCTCTTTCCATCCTCCGAATACGCGATAAAGCGGATAGACATAGACCTTGTGTTAAGATCTGTGTGTCCTATAAGGGTCCTTAACAACTTACCGGTGTGCCTATCCCAGAGCTGAATCGCGTTGTTCCAAGTCGCGCCTGCGACTGTTTCTCCGGTAGGGCTGAATGCTAATGAACCGATTCTATGTGTGTCCCCTACAAGGACATTTTTCAATTTCTTAGTCTGCAGATCCCATAAATAAACGCTGCCATCCGTTGCAGCAGCAAGTATCTCTCCATCGGGACTGAGGTGCATATCTTCAGTGAAGGGTTCTGTGATAAGATCCAGCACTTCACCCGTGCGGCTATCGTATATCCAAGTACCGATCGAACTCAAAACAGCCAATCGATGACCATCCGGCAAATAGACGCAATCGCTGAGCATGCCCTTCCCAAAACGCGCGATCGCACCTTCAGGCAGATGCCATCGGGTGTAATCTTGTGCAGAACTGCTCGGTAAAAAAAGAACGACGCTTAACAAGAAGATAAATGCCAAGTAAACAAATCTTGTTATTCCCATATCAATAATTTTTCCTTGTCAAGACACTATTAATCCGGAATCTGGTTCATATCCCACAGAATAACCGTACCGTTATTCCCACTGGCAAGCGTTTTGCCATCTGGACTGAACGCTACCGCTTCGATCCAACCCGGATACCCAGTGAAAGTCCCGATATACTCACCAGTGGCAGTATTCCACAATTCGATCGTCTTCCAACTTGTGCTTGCAACTATTTGTCCATCCGGACTGAAGGCGATATGATAGACAGTCCCCCTTGCCTTTACAATATTATGTAGCAGATTTCCAGTGCGCACGTCCCACAAACATAGGTCACCACCACTTGCGAGCATTGTGCCATCTGGAGAAAATACGAGGGTATCAACGCCATCCGTATGCTCCGTAAGGGTTAATTTGACTTTACCTGCAGGCATATCCCACAATCGAATCACGTCTTCGTCAGTCGCCACGGCAAGCGTTCGGCCATCAGGATTGAGTGCCATAGCTCTAACGCCGCTCCTTGGGTCAGCGTCCGTTATATTTCCTGTGATCGTTTGCAGGAGATGTCCGGTGTCAACATACCACAAACCGATTGTATTGTCCCAACTCCCGCTCACAAGGGATTTACCATCGGGTAAATAAGCGATAGAATGCGCGCCTTCCGCGTGAGCCGGAACAGTTTTCAGAAGCGATCCAGTGCTAATATCCCAAAAACGGATTTTGCCGTCCCAACCACCACTCGCGATGGTTCCACCATCCGGTGAATAGGTGACTGAAAGCACCCGATCCGTATGTCCCCTGAGAGCCCTGAAAGATTGTACAAGTTGCCCGTTCTGTACATCGCGTAATATAATTGTATGAGCTGTTGATCTACCAATTGCAAGCGTTTTACCATCCGGTGAAAAAGCCAATGATTCCGCGCCAAACGGTGAAGTAAAGGTTTTCAGGAGTTCACCGGTGTCAACATTCCAAAAACTCAGCGTCCCGTCGTATCCGTTACTAACAAGCGTCTTTTCATCGGGTGAATACGTTACAGAATCAACGTCTTGTGTATGCCCCTTAAAAATCCTTATGGTCCCGCCGGTGTGGGTATCCCACATACGGATTGTTTTATCCGCACCTCCACTCACAAGTGTCGCACCATCCTGCGAATAGATTATAGAACGGACACGATCTGTATGTCCAACAAAAGTTTTCAGGAGCTTTCCGGTCTCGATATCCCAAATGCGAATCGTATGATCCTTCCAACCAACACTTGCAAGTGTCCGACTATCCGGAGCATAGGTGATACTTGAGACTCTATCGGTGTGTCCTGTAATGGCTTTCAAGAGTTCTTCAGTCTCGACATCCCAAATAAGAATTGTATTGTCCCTCCAACTCGTGCATGCCAACGTCTTTCCATCGTCCGAATACGCCACCAGACGGATCATATCCGTGTGCCCCACGAAGGTCTGTTTCAAATCGCCGGTTTTAACATCCCAGAATCGGATTGTCTTGTCCCGACTTCCGCCCGCAAGTATCTCACCAGTCGGACTGAACGCCAACGAGTAGATCCTATCTTTATGTCCCACAAGTAATTTATCTACTTTGTTCCTTTGGAGATCCCATAAGACGACTTCATGATCCGTTGCAGCAGCAAGCGTCTTGCCATCCGGACTCAGAACCATGAGATTCCACCTCTGTTTTGTCCCCAAGTCTGTGAATAGATCGAGTTCCTCGCCTGTCCGAAGATCATATATCCAGAGACCGATTGCACTCCGAATGGCGATCCGATTGCCATCGGGAAGGTACGCGAAATCGCCGATACCGCCTTTCTCAAAGCGCACAATAGCCCCCTCAGGCAGTCGCCACCGAGTGTATTCTTGAGTGGAGCCGCTTGATAAAAATAGAACGATCGTTAACAAGAGAACGAACATCGCGGAAAAAAATCGGGTTGTTTTCATATTAATAATTACCTGCGTATTATTCTACTTTTGGAGTCGTAAAAAAATAAAAATGTAAGGTGATGAGGTATGCAGTTTGATCGTTTTATAGTAAAATCCGAAAATANNCCCCCTTATCAGGGGGGAATAAGATGGGAATTGCTTCGATTTGATGTGTTTAAATAATTATGGGCTTTGCTATAACACACTTTTGGATGCACTTTTGGTAGGATTACAATAATTATAGAACTTAAGCAAGCAGAATGTGTAAGTCATTCTACAAAAAAATTAGGGACAGAGATTTATCATCCCTGTCCCTCTCAATTGAAGCGATACGCTGGGCATCCGATATACATTCAGTTTTTGCGAGAAAATCACTCTTCAGAATCAAAGAATAATCCGAGCGGTGCGCTCAACTGGGGTGTAACACTTTGTTCATCTACCACTCTATCGCCGACCCATTCGCTGCGCTCAATCCCCATCGTGTACACCTGTCCTGCAGTATCGGCGTAACTGAGATACTGGAATCCTGCATTCTCAAAACAGATGAGCGCGGGGCCATTGTCTACCAATACTTCTAAGGTGACCTGTTCAGCATCGAGTACCTCGAAGGCGTACCGGACGGTCTCAATGAGTGCGTCCGTGCCGTAGCCGCGAGCGCGATAGTCTGGTCGAATGATAACGAACCGGATCGTAACTGTGTCAGCGTCGCGCTTAAGAAGGATAAACCCGATGAGGAAACGGGTCGTTCGGATTTCAATAGCGAGTGGCAGCGTTTCCGCATCGGCTGCCCAACGGTGCCAATCGTCGAGAAATGTTTCAAACGAGACCCGTGCTGTATACAGAAAGTTCCTGATGCCGGGTCGGTTGATCCACCCCCAAATTTGGCGAAGTTCGTTCTCTGTGGTCTCACGGAGGCGGATGCCGCCGCTGTAGAGGCGTTCGAGTTGCCGCAATTCACTGCGGAGTCCTTCCAATTGCGCTGAGTGTTCCCCAACTTGCGCACCAGCCGTGCGAACCCTACGTTGGTTCGGACGATCCATGAATTTCGCCTGTTTCACTCTATTCTGAAAGTATCCGAGTTTCCGTTCACTCCGCTCAATAATCCGTAGTAAGTTGTTAATCGCATCCGCCCACTTCTGAAGGTCAGCGTTTGCGTCTTCTCGTGTTTCGGTCCGATCTTCTCTTATCTGAGTTTCGTTCATATCTCCCCTCCTTGAATCCAGAGATCCGGAGATAACTCTCATACCGGAGTGGATTGATATTACCGGTTTCAATTGCCATTTTGACAGCACATGCCGGTTCGTGCTGGTGTGTACATGCTGCAAATTTACATTCTGGAATATAGGGGCGCATCTCAGGAAAATGGATATCTAAACCTTGTTCGTCATCGACTTCAAGCAATCCGAGCGTTCGGATGCCGGGCGTATCTGCCACAAAACCGCCAAACGCAAGCGGTAGCAGCATAACTTCTGTTGTTGTATGCCGTCCTTTGTGGATACGCGCATCGACTTCACCGATACGTAATTGGAGCCCAGGTTGTAACGCATTCAGGAGAGAGGATTTCCCGACCCCAGATGAACCGACGATCGCGGAAATGTTATCTCGCATTGTCTCTCTTAACTCGTCAACACCGAGTCCCGTTACGATACTTGTATAAACTACCTTATAGCCTAATTCTTCATATAATTTTAGTTCGCGCTGTACATTCTCCAATTTCGCCAAGTCCATTTTGTTGATACAGATGACCGGTTCTACATCAGAAGCCTCGGCAGTGACAAGGAATCTATCAAGCATCCGGAGTTTGAGCGTTGGGTGCCGGGCGGCAAAGATGATAAGCAGCATCTCTAAATTAGCAACGATGACCTGTCGCCAACCGTCCATGCGGATACGTCCAAATTGCGTTTCGCGCGGGAGACATTCCTCAATGTAACCGTTATCCTTGGTGGGTACCGGTATCGAAATACGGACGCGGTCGCCGACTGCAATGAGATCGACGTAAGGCATCTCTTTGGTTTCATCGAGACGACGCTTCTCTTCTTCAATCAGGTGGTGCCGTACAGTACAGGCATAGCAATCGTTGCCAACCTGTACTTCATAAGCATTACCTCTCGCTTTTATGACAATACCTTCCATCATTAGATTCACCTGCGGAAGTTTTTACACTACAGACGGGGTTAAAGGGCGCGCGGTTGACCGAAACTGCGCACCCTCAAGCGATCGCCTATGTGCCGGGATTCCGCCAGACAATACGGCCGCGCGTTAGGTCATACGGAGAAAGTTCAACGGTCACATGATCACCGGGCAGCACCCAGATTTTGTGCTGCATCAGTTTGCCTGCAAGGTACGCAACGACTTTGTGGTCGTTCTCCTCTAATTTAACATGAAAGAGGTTACCGGGTAAGGATTCCATGACGATCCCTAAGACGCGGATTGCAGTGTCTTTATTAAGAGATTCATGAGTTTCTGGGGATGTTCTTTCTTTTTTCATCTGAATTTTCTCCTTTTTTAATAAATGTTATTTTACTTTTACACGCTTTTGGATGCACTTAACTAACGTTTTATTCAGAAAAAAGTTGACATGAGACGTTGAAAGTTGTAAAATACGTCTATGGAAGTATCTATTTCGGCTTTTTCCATAAAAGGAGGAAAACAAGGACAATGAGCCAAGCCTTACCTCTCGTTGCCTATCCGGACCTCGAAAACCGCGTGAAAGCGATGGAAGATGATGGGTACGCCTATCTTCCGAAAGTTATTGACGCTGGCGAACTTGCCGAACTTCGCGCAGCGATGGATCGGCTAACAGCACTCCCAGAAAGCTTTGATCGGCACAGTGTCCCAGAAAACGGAAGCGGTTTTCTTAACAAGCATATCAATAACGCCTTCAACCGGGACCCGGTCTTTCTGCGATACTTAGATAAATCGCCAGTCATCGAATTGGCAGAGGCGGTTCACGGTGCCGATTGCCACGTCATCGGCATGACGGCTTGGATAACGGGGCCGGGGCGTCCTGACCAAGGGCTGCACACTGATTGGCTTCCGATCTCGCTGCCTGCAGATATTTTAGAAGACCCGCGCGTTAAGGTCCCCATTTTTATCACAACGGCGCACTATTATTTAGATAACCTCTACGAAGACCTCGGGCCGACGAAGTTCGTTCCGGGCAGTCATCTATCCGGACAGCGACCCGATGGCGAAACGGAATGGAAAGGTGCTGAAGCACAGAGTATCCTTTGTAATGCCGGTGATGTCGTGCTTTTTCGCAGTGAGGTTTGGCATCGCGGCACAGCAAACCGTAGTAATCAGACGCGCTACCTATTACAAGTCCATTACGCGAACCGAATGATAACACAGAAATTCCCGCCCTACCTGAACCGGTTTCAGTTTGATACAGCGATCCTGGAACAGGCGACGGAACGTCAACAACGTCTGATGGGTAACCATCGCCCGGGCGCCTACGATTGATCGTGCGATCCCCCAAAGCACATCAACTCTCAATGAGGATAACAGTACCCTTTGCATAGAAACGAGACGACTGAAACGCCGCCAAGACAAAACGTTATTAGCGAGGAGCCGCATGGCAAGATAATTGCCCTCAGTCTCCTCCTCGCTTTTCTCTGGGGTGGCAACTCACCCTCAATAAAAGTCGGTTTACAAGATTTCCCACCGATGGCATTGGCGTTCTTTCGCTTTGTGATAGGTCTTGTGATTGTCAGCGGTTGGTCGTTTTATCGTCGTGTCTCATTCGGTCTGCGCCGTGGTGAATTTTCGCGATTGCTGCTCCTGACGGCAATTTTCATACTCCAAATTATCTGCTTAAACACCGGCACGGAACTCACGACAGCCTCGCGCTCAACGATTTTTATTAATGTCTATCCGTTTTTCACTGCCCTCTTTGCGCATTTCTGGATTCCCGGTGAACGGCTCTCTGTTCCAAAGACATTGGGTATTATTGTCGCTTTCAGTGGTGTCTTCATAACCGTTGCCCCGAATCTCGGAGAAGGCGAAACAAGTATCCTCGGCGATATTCTTGTCCTTATTAGTGGTTGTTTCTTGGGGCTGCGTGTGGTGGTAACAAAACTCCTCGTCCAATCGATTCATCCCTACCGACTTCTCGTCTGGTATTTAAGTTTGAGTCTCCCGTGTTATGCCGCAATGAATTTGATACTCGAGCGGGGTGCCCCGATGCAGTTGACACTTTCAAGTGCTATCGCACTCCTCTATCAAGGCGGTGTTATCGCTGGTTACTGTTTCTTGGCGTGGACTGCTATATTGGAAAGATATAGTGCGAGTAAACTGGTGGTACTTTTCTTTGCAACGCCGTTGTCGGGTGTCTTGTTCAGCTATCTCGTCTTAGGTGACGAACTCACAATTAGTCTGCTCATCGGTGCAGTTCTCGTGGCAGGTGGGATTTATTTGGTAAATATGCGACGTTGATAGGCTTAGATCATCTGCTATCATAAACCCCTGCATCCGAAAGACATAGGAGAAAACACAGATGGACGGACACATTACATTAGAGGGTTCCGATGATAAGGTTGATTTGAAAAAAAAGGAGACTGAGGTACGCAGAG
Source organism: Candidatus Poribacteria bacterium (assembly GCA_012270865.1). Taxonomy (GTDB): domain Bacteria; phylum Poribacteria; class WGA-4E; order WGA-4E; family WGA-3G; genus WGA-3G. The sequence continues at coordinate 36,006 of JAAXHL010000061.1, forward strand.
AAAATAGTGTCTATTTCCATATTCGACGGCTTTCGGACGCGACACTCCATCAGGGCATCATGCACCCGAATGGGGTCTGTTGGGTCTTCGACGCTTACGATGCCGACTACAACCCGGTCTCTGTGAAGCGGAGGCACATGTTCGAGCTGATCCTCGATGCCGAGGTTGGGAGTATTGAGTTCGCGACCGATGATGTCAACAACTACGCCGATCGGTTCCCGGAGATCTTCGCTGACACCGACGACGCAGACAGGTTTCATTGCTGAATTTCAAATTACGAATTGATAAGAACATCTAAGGCCGTTTGACTACCAGCATTAGGATCGAATGTCCGTAACCTTTCACTTTTTGCAGCTCCCAACAGAGCCTGATCATTACTCACCAAGATTAAATCATGTCCATCTACCCTCAGTTCATTCGCTTTATCCAATGCGCATTGGAGGATATATGCATCACTACTGTTAATAGGGTAATCGTGAATGAGTTGTCTAGCAGCCTCCTTTTGATCAATGGTGGCATGCACCTGCACTATCTCGGTACTATTAACGACTTCCGCCTCAAATTGCTGAATTGCTTGATTGAATTCTGATACGGTAATTTCTGCTCTATTTCTTTTTTTAACGATGACGAAGCGAGTTTCGTCCATACTATCGAAAAGGCAAATCATTCGCTCCGCAGAAACGCGCCTGAAAAGATGGTTGATAATCGGGGTGCCTCTTTCTGTCACGTACTGTTTCGCTATAGCATTCGCATCTAACCAAAAATAAATCACGCGGGCTGCTCCTCATTATCTCAATTCTGATTTTCATCATAAAGAGCCCTTAAGAAGTCAAACCCGGCTGCACTGTATAGATTGCAAATTCGGTCAGCAACTTCCGTGTGCCCTGTTCTATACAGAGCACGGATGATTTCCTCAATATGTTCATGATCGTGGTACGGATAGACGTTATGCGTTAGCATTCCCAAATAAATATCTCCCACTTCCGCTGGGGTTTTGGTGGCGTGCGGCAGCAGATCCTCAACGAAAAATGCAGAATCGGTAAGTCCTCTGATGTACTGCGTAGACATTTTTAGCCATTTCAGCACCTCCCCATCTATTTTGTCAACGAGTGCTACCCATCCCGACAAACGAGATAAAACTTCTCCGTATTTCTCTACATCGTCCTTTTGGGAAAGGGATTCATATAAAGCACGCCACGTCGGTCTGACTTTTGCCTTCATTTTTTCTGATAGGTCATCCCTTTGTCGCCAGAAAAAATGAACTAAATATGATAGGAAATTTGGGTTGTCACTGTTTATCAACTGATAAATGAGACTATTTTTGTCCTGTAAAGTTTCACTATCCTCTATCCAACCTGTACAGACATGTGCAACAAGCCTCTCCTGTACTTCCGTATTAGTAAAATCAGTGTTTATCCCTTTTTGATAGTGTCCATGTGCCTTAAGTAGACGATATAACTCCTCGCGGATGTCGGAATAAAATAAATATCCCGAAAAAGCCACTCGCCAATAATTTTCTTCTTGTTGAGGAAAAATGTTGTCTATGTTGCTAATGACCCATTCTTTATCAAGATATAGGAGATTTGGTAAATAAGCACCAAGGGCAAAAGAAAATCCAATAGAAGGCTCAATGCTTCTGTCCAGTCTATTGGTGAATTCCGTTTTGATAGAAAGAGGCCAACGACTGCCTTGTTTGATATTGTTAGTACGGGCAAACCGTAAAGCGTAGTCTACCATCGCTGTGAACATTTTACCCTTGACTGAATTCAGAAAAGTGAGAGGTAAATCTACAGTATGCCCTGCAGTAACAACACCTTCGGATTTAACATTTTCTCCTACAAGTATTAAAAGGATTTCCTCGGCAAGAGGCAAGAGCTGCACATCAAATGCATATTTATCATTTTTTGTTCCAGCTGTCACCAAATCAGCTACGACAGATAGAACCCAATCCCTATAGTTTAAGCCGGTTTCGTATTGTTCACCCCAAAACCGTTCTGAAGAAAGAAGTTGATGGATAAATTCCAGCAACGCCGCCCAATCAAAATCCTTTTTATCGCGCCATGCATCCAGAAATCCGTATAATAACGAATGTTGATAAAAATTCTTGACCTCTTGAAAGGATTGTAAGTCATCCGTAAACCGCTGTGGATTTGTCCCAACACACTCTTTTAGTGTCCTTGCTAATCCTTCTTCAGTTGGATCCGATCTTCTGACTATGACTTCGTGTTCCTTAAACTCAACGAGGTATTCAGCAATTTGCGTATTTGACAGGGCAGACAGTTCTTCAACAGTTAGTGGACTCGAACTTCCTGCCCAAATTTCAATATTGAAAAGAGACCCCGGATTTTCAAGTTTCGCTGGGTTTATCTGCTCATACTTCTGATAAGCAGATAAAATCTCTGCGTTGCCTGTTTCTAAAAGAGCAGATAACCACTCACGTTTTCTGTAAGCAACTTGTTTAGTACGAATATCATCACCCTCAGTAACTTCCATATCTTGTTGTGATTCTATCCAATGCAGGACCCTACCTAGCTCGCCTTCATTAAAAACGAGGCAATTGGCTTGAAGCAGCTGGTATATTTCAGGTTTCAGAGGTGTTTCGTTAAGCGGGTTACCTTGCCAATCCCAAAATAGATGTTTCAAATCCTCATAACGGTGTGTGATAGCATTGAGCGCAATCCGCCCGAAAATAGATAGAGCTTTTCTTTTCAAAGGCTCATCGCAATTTACGGCCAATCCCTCTTGTAACAAATCCTTTACTATTTCTTCAATGCTATTATCAAATTTAATAGACCGTAGCAAACCAGCGATAAAACCAACCAATAGCTCAGCATAACGTCGGTGAGGATAATCGGACAGGTCGTTGTCAATCTTGTTTATAACATTAAATGAATATGCTCCGTCATTGATAAGTGCTCGGATTCGCTTGCATCCAATCCACACAGTTTCAATTCCACATAATTTTTCGATAGCTTGTTCGTTTTTCTGGAGGGAATTCCATAACCAGTACTCATCCATAACAGATCTTATATTACGATGGATAACTTCGGCCTCAAGCATATCTTTAAGCAGCAGGAGAGTCAGTTCTTTGGCATTTCCATTAAGAAGTTTTGGCAAGACTGTTTCACCGATTGCAGAGTGTACTAATGTGGTCCCTACTCTGGATTTTAATGCAACGCCAATGAACGTTATGTGCCGAGGTTCTATTCTCTCTATAGGAAGGGCACAAAGAATTTGGATGACTCGCCAATCCGTGTGATCACTCGCTATACTTTCTCCAATGTCATTAGTGTAATCAACTATGGTATCAACAATGTCAGCAAGAATGTTGACAGTTTCCTCACAAGGTGATTCCTGGGTGTGAGTGGCAACCTTCTCGACGTACTTCAAAGCATGCCAAACAGAAGAACGGTAGTATTCAGACTGATCAGGACCATCTGGACGAGTAGATCTATTTTTGGGATCGAACCATCCCGTATCTCTTAGGTCTTTCAGCCAGACCGGAGAGTCCAGTTTATTAAAGAAATAGGCGTATCTGACTTCGGATTTTAATAGATTAGGCAGTGTTTTTATTATTTTTTTCGTTGGTTTCTCGTAGGCAAGGAGGCGATCTACTCTGTTAAGGAAATTAAAATGGTTTCCTACCAAATCCATCAAGACCTCTTCAAATTCATGCCACAGCGGAACAAAAACCTCCTTTGCTCGTGGGGCTTCCCACACACCGTGCCGATGGGCAAATTCATGAAATTGAGTGGCAACACTTATCCACTTCTTAGCAAGTGGGTCGACTAAATCATCAATGCCCAATGCCGCCAGAATTGAAGCAATATGCCCTCTGCGTCCGCTGAAGTTACCCAAATCTGCTTTTTTCAATTGTCCTTGGATTTGCCGTTTCTCCTCATCCGTTGACAGTACATCCCTTAAACCGCCCTCAATTTCCCGAGCGATATGTGCTAAAAGATAGGAAGAAGTTTCTATATCCTCATTTTGTAGCACTTTCACACCAGATAGATAAAACGCAGCGATTTCGGGACCGATAGCCTCCAAATTCCGATAAATTTCAACCTGCCGGGGAGACATCCTTAGATCCTGATTGTGGAAAATATCTGGAGTCTGCGATAAGTCTTGTTCTTTGCCAAATTCGCTTTTCATATTTCGTTTTACCTCCTCCAATTCTCATACCAACATTTTAACACATTTTCAAGCCAAACATCAACCGAATTTCCGCGCCTCTGCTGCCAAATCACACCGCGATTTTTTACCTCCGTGAATACTCGGCTCCGCGCAGAGTTTTTCACGGAGACGACCCACCGCTGCATGTACATCTTCAGACGTAATGCCCAAAACTGCTTTCAGAAACCACCGATCCAATTCATGACGCACCGGATCCCGGTCAGACTCATTAAACGGCAACATCCGCTGATGCTTCATCGCGTCAAAAATTCGATCGGCATTCTCTAACGCATCCGCAGAGAGACTCCGCACATCTAATGTAGGCAAGGTGTATAGTGTCAACTGTGATAACATACCACGCCCTTGTTGTTGTTTATTACTATGTACCCAATGACAGAGAAGTCCCAATGTCGTGTTGCACCAGAGCGTCCACGCGATTTCATAACGTGGATTCTCAAAAGCAACATTTTTGATTAAACTCACTCCCAACGTAGGTCTTTCTGTGAAGAGAACAAGAAGGGAATTCGCATTAAATTGCAAACCCAGGTTGTAATGGGTACGGCTGTTCCGTGCAAGGAGCTGCTGCAATTTCGGTCTCCCATCAGGACGAAGGATGCCGTGTGAATCCGGTTGCACAAGCATCGAGCGCTGGAGCGGAGATTTCACTTTCCATAAGCACGGATAGTCGTCACTGTCACTACACCCGGTTCCCATGTCAAATGCACCGCGTCCATTACCGCCAAAAACATCTAAGTGTGACATCCCGATAGTTGCGATGTCCTCAACACGACAGATTGGGATTTCTATCGGTGTCATTTGGGATGGTAACCACAACTCTCCGCCTGCCAAACGGTGCGCCGATTGGATCAATTCCATCGCTTTTACACGGGATGCTGCCCACGCTTCATCTACGGGTAACGGGCAGTTAAGTAGATGACCAACAGTTTCATCGCCTATCTTGAGTTCATCGCCGCCGATTGCGGTATCTTCCATTGTTCGCGTATTATCTATCCTGAGAATTTCGTTTCCTATTGCTACACTCTCCAGCGTGCTCCTCGGTTGATGTAGTAGGGATATAAACTTACCGCGCCCTGTGTTATCACCTTTACCTTTCGTCGCAACGACCATACACTCCGCCATTCCGGTATCAGCGGAAAAGGTGCAATTGGAAATTTGGGGGTCCGCGATTGTAATCACAGTCACGTCGTGGTATTCAGTCGCCCACATATCCCGGACTTTTTGCCAATGCGGGGAAGCGAGGGCAGTCGCCGGTAGAATGAAACCCATCGTTGATTTTCCGTTGGATTTAAGCATTCTATCTGCCAGATCAACGAAGTAAGAGGCTAATCCCGCCTGTCCATTGGCGACGCGGATGTCCTCTGTTCGGAGCATGCGCCGCATTGCGTTTGTATCGGCTTGGGACCGTTCGCTCCCTTCAAACACCGGTTTTGGTATGCTGCTGCCACTATCCGCGTTCGGTTTACTAAAGGGCGGATTCTTCACCACAATATCAAATTCGCGATGTCGAAACGCTTCTTGCCGATTGACAGTGGTATCTCCTTCGCCTCCAACTTGCCGTGCCTCACTCTCCATGAGATAAAATATCTGCGCTTGCTCAGGCTCATTGAGAAGATCCAAGGCACCGAGGGCGTAACTGCCATCTGCCTGTTTGCCGTAAGGGAGCGTATGAATTCGGGTCCGCCCGATCTTCTTGTCAGGGTAAGTGCTGGTGAGGAGTGCAGCGGTGAGATGACTCGCGTTGGGCATAATATCACAGCCACCAATATTGTGTTCCATCATGTTGCTATGGATGTCTTCACCAATACCGCCTGCTTGTTCATGCATGTTGAGAATGCGTTGGTATACACCGTTCAAAAGCGCACCCGTACCGCATGCAAAATCGGCTACTTTTAACTGTTGAACATTAGCACCATTTTGAGCGGACATCGGGAGTACCAATGTAGACAAAAGTACCACAGCTTCAGGACGGGTGTAATTCGCCTTAATGTATTTTCGATCAATGATGAGGCGTTGAAAAACGATGCCTGCTAACTCATGGACCTGGGCGATACCTCCACTGACCAGTTGGAGTGCTGCGCGACAGAGGGTAGACAGTATTCTACCAAGCAATTCGTCATCAGTTGCGATGGCGTGTACAAGTTGGTGAGCCACATCGAAGATATGCCGGTAGTTGACCTCGCGAATAATATTCCAATCTTTCAGTACGTCGCTATACCTGATAGGCGTGTCGTCATCTACTGTGAGTTGAGCAAGCGATGAGACCCGTCCCATTTCAGGCTTACCGGCGAGGGAACTTTGGAAGACGAAAGCGTTGGTAATAATCAGCATCGCCATCCGCAAAGTTTGCTCGCCCGGTTGTTGGTGCAGGATGTTCGCAATCGCTGCGCCGATGCTAGGACGCGTTGCAATTGCAGCTTCTAATAGAAGCGCGGCTTGGTTAACGCGGTGTTCTAACAGTGCAGCAGCCTTCTGAATTCTCGAATTCGGCGTTGCACCAAGCTGGAGAGCCATCGCGACATCGCCGATTGTACCTTCCGCCCAACCCTCATGCGGGAACCTGTTGGTCTCCGATTCATCTCTGCTGAGGAGAACATAGTGAATATCCTCGGCTTGTCGGAGTTCTTTTTCCAGGTTCCGACGCTCAACGTGTAGGAAGCGTGCCGGGATACGGAGTGCCATCGCGGTGGTGAGTATCTCTGCTACCATATTCGGTGCAGGTGAGAGTTCTTCACCGAGGTGTTGCGCGGCTTGTGCTTCACCACGGGTATTCGGACTTTTACCATCAAGTTTCACTTCAATAGCGACAGGTTCACGACCGAGTTCAGTTACAAAGACATCGGGACATTTCTGATTGTTTTTGAAAGGACGTGTTTGCTCCTCAAGGGTCCAAGTACTCCGCATCCGGTTAAGGATGTCTACCAATTTCGTTGTAATAGTGTTTTCGTGCTGTCTTGACATGTCAACTTATCGCTTGTCCTTTGTTTGCGCTACCAAATATTCCTGTTGAATCTGTTGAATTTCTGTCAGGATTGCCTCCTTATCAAGTTTATCAAGCCATTTATGACGTTCAGCAGTCCAATCTATAGTGTTTGGTTTGCGTATTCTAATAAAGCGCGCCATTCCGGCGAGACCGAGTTCGTCCAAGATCGCATCAAGCCCGAATTTATAAAGCGTCATATCGGGCAGCGTACTTAGGTTTCGGATATAATCATTTTCAGGCACTCGGTGTTTTGCCTCATACGCCTGAAAAACCTCTTTCTGAATCTTTTCCATTGTGAGGTGAGAAAGTGCCTGCCATGCCACGGCGGTATCAGCATCCTGGGGTTGGCAGATATCGAGAAACCGCGTGGTTCCAGTGATACCCAAATTTTTTGTCAGGACTTTAATCCCAAGTTTATATATTTTTTCATCAGTCATTTTTAGTATATTCATTTATACCACCTATAAGTACATGCAACATAAGGCGAGGCATGAGAACCTCACCTTATGAAGAAATCAGAACAAAACCTATTTGCTTTTAGACGCGGGTTCCATCGCTGGATAAATCTCTATGTCGGAACGCCTGATGAGTACACCCGTATAGAAAGTTAACCAATCCCCGCGGAGTTCAATAGACATAAACTCTTCATCGCCGCTGACGTATTCGTGTAATTCAACGTCAAATTTCTCTTCACCCTCGGCATCGGTAAGCGTTAAGACTGCCGGAACAACATCCTGTCGAGTGTACTCAATAGCAACGTCCTCGTTTTCGTTCTCCGGATCCGGGAAATAGAGCGTTATATGATCGGGCAGTGGATCGCCGAGTTCGCACTCGTCGTCAATGATCCATCGAGAAACCTCGTATTCCTCTTTTGTTCCAGCGATATGGTCAACACCCAGGATGACCTCTTCCTCTACGTCTTGGAGGTGATACATATAGCGACGAAGGCTGTCCGCCTCATACTTTTTTCGCGTGACAAGTTTGAAGACATGCGACGTATCTCCGGTCTCCTCATAAGTAGTGATGTCGGAGAGTTCAATCATGCTTTCAATCGGAATATCAACCAATTCGTGCCGGACGGGCTTTTTAGGTTCATCATCCTTACGCCTACCGAACAAGGCTCTCCCCTCTTTTTTACTTCTACCAAATAGTGCCATATTATCACCTACCTAAAAGTAGCCTTTATTATACATCACTAACATAATAACCCCGACAACAAGGAGGCTTCCAAAGATAAGGAGGAACCAAGTTGCTCCGGATGTCTTTTTCTCGACAACAACGACCTGGGGTTTCGGTGGTGCGCGCGTTGACGTTGCCGTCGGGGTGGTAGTCGTTACGGTTGGCGTGTCCGAAGCCGCTGCGAGGAGTTCCTGTTTCAATGCCGCCTCATCTGGCAGTTCTTCAACAGTGAACACTTCGGCGTTATCACCATAAAATTCGTCGGGATTCTCCTCAACATAACTTGCCACATAATCCTCATCGCGATTTGTTCCCGGATCGACGTAATTCGAGTTCGGTTCAACACCTTGATTCTCGTAGTAATCCCTATAGAATTCATATTCCGCTTGCTTTTCGGCACTCCAATGGGAGCGATCATATTTCGGATGGTGATAGTGCCAGAGGTAGCTCCGTCGGATCGCGTGGTTGTAGTAGTCATGGAAATAGATACCGAACATCAAGTTGTTAAACGCCATCGAAGCTGTCATGCTGTACATCGAGTACCCCATGACCGGATAATAACCACCGTAGTTGTTGATGTTAATCGTAGAACGTTGATTGCGTCGGACGTTTGCGGTGCGACGATCGGCTGTTCTGACTTGGCGTTTCAAGGTACGGTTTTCTGATTTGAGTTGTCGGACCTGTTTCCGATTTTGTGCAGTCGTTGCGCGTTGTTGGGTGCGGGAAGTATTCCGTGTAGCCGTTGTGCTGCGGCTCGAGCTCGGCGTCGTCGCTTTCCTTGCGCTGCTTGTCGCGGTCTGTCTCTGACGTGCCGTCGTGCTGGCGCGTGTACCGGAAGTTCGCGTTGAACTGCTTCTGCTGTACGTGCTACCGGTGCTGCGCGTCGTCCGCGTCGTTGACCGTGGACTCGTATAAGAGCGGCTCGTGCTACTTCGACTCCGTGTACTACTACTCGAGCGTTTCGGCGTATAACTCCGCCGACTTGAACTGCGACTAAAACTCCTGCTACGACTGAAACTCCGGCCGCCGCGGCGACTCTCTACAATATCCGGCGCCAAACTGAATAGAAAGACGACTAAAACGGTAAGGACTGATAGTTGTTTTAATTTACGTTTCACCCTATGCCTCCTTGGATTTTTTTCAAAAACTTGACAAAAGATATTGAATCTGTTAAAATATTAGAGATTCATACATTAGCACCAATTTCGTTTGATGAATCCTTATGTGCCTGTAGCTCAGTTGGATAGAGCGTCAGCCTCCGGAGCTGAAGGTCGGGCGTTCGAATCGCCCCAGGCACTTTCTTTGCTTTAATGGATGGTGTGCAAGGTACATCATCGCCACGTAAAATTCCATACTTACACTTTAGAGTATGCTAACATTAAAAAGGATAGTTGTCAAGAATTTTAAATTTTCGCGAGGGAAAAATATGCCACTTGACGTACGCGACGCACGACTCTTAGATTTAGTTGACGCAGCAGCAGACATCGAACAAATCGCAACAGGGTGCCAATTCACAGAGGGTCCCCTCTGGCACGCAACGGGACAGTTCCTACTCTTCAGCGACATTCCAGCAAATAAAATGCGGAAATGGGACGCGGACTCTGGAATGACTGTCTTTCGGGAGCCATCTGGTAAATCAAATGGATTAACCTACGATAAAGGCGGACACCTCATCGCTTGTGAACACGCCAACCGGCGCGTATCACTGACAACCGCAGATGGAGAGGTTCTCACAATCGTTTCGCACTATCAGGGAAAACGCCTGAACAGCCCGAACGATATCGTCGTGAAATCTGACGGGAGCATCTATTTTACGGACCCACCGTACGGACTCAGCGCAGCCTACGGACAGGAATCAGAAAAGGAACTCGATTTTCAAGGGGTCTATCGCTTATCACCAGACTACGAGACGCTGACCCTCCTCGTTGACGACTTTGACAGACCCAACGGCATCTGCTTTTCACCAGACGAATCCATCCTCTATATTAACGATACCGAACGGATGCATGTCCGTGCGTTTGATGTCCAACCTGACGGCACCCTCGCGAACGATCGCATTTTCGGTGAAGAAGAGGGTGATGGCGGGAAACCTGATGGCATGAAGGTGGACGTTCAAGGGAACGTTTATCTAACCGGTCCTGGTGGGATTTGGGTCTTCGCGCCAGACGGCACACACCTCGGTGTTATTCTTGTTCCAGAGCGTGCGGCGAACTTGGCGTGGGGCGGCGATGATTGGAAAACGTTGTTCATCACGGCAAGTACCTCCGTCTATCGTGTCGCATGTAAAACAGTGGGAGTCGCAGTACCCTAATGTCAATGCAAATTAAAATCAAACGCATAGATAAAACGCTTCCGTTGCCGAAATATGAGACGGCAGGCTCCGTAGGCTTTGATCTTATCTGTCGAGAGTCCGCGGAGATTCCGCCGCAGTCTATTGTCCTCATCCCTGCGAATGTTATCGTCGAAACGCCGCCGGGTTATATGCTGATGGTCTGTCTACGGAGCAGTACACCCCGTAAATTGGGGCTGATGATGCCGCAAGGTGTCGGTATTGTTGACAACGACTACTGCGGTGAGGAAGATGAATTGAAGATTCAGGTCTACAATTTCACGGATGAGGTCGTGAATGTTGAGAGAGGCAGCCGGATCGCACAAGGGATTTTTGTCCGGGTCGGAACGGCAGAATGGAACGAGGTTGAACAGATGTCCGCCGCTTCAAGAGGCGGGTTCGGCAGCACAGATCGGTAACAAAACCCTTGTAGGAGGGGTTTTCAACCCCGATAGATAACGTGCGTTACGTATAGGAGGCATGCCAATAGGAAACGTTGGCAATCAGTAGGCATCAGATGAAACAGTACCTTGAAGGACTTCAACAGATATTGGATACCGGCGTTGATCGCATAGGCAGAAACGGGAAAACCCGTGCGATCTTCGGGATGCAGATGCGATACAACATGGAAGACGGATTTCCTGCTGTAACCACGAAGAAACTCGCATTCCGATCCGTTAAGGCGGAGCTCTTAGGTTTCCTGCGCGGTTATGATCACGCTGAGCAGTTCGAGAAACTCGGGACACAGATATGGAACGCAAACGCTGACGCGTGGGGACGTGATGGGTATCTTGGACGGATATACGGTGTCCAATGGCGAAAATGGAAAACGGAAGAAGGCACGATCGATCAACTCGCCAAAGTCATCGAACAACTCCAGACAAACCCGCATAGCCGTAAGCATATTGTTACAGCGTGGAATCCGGCGGAATTAGATGAGATGGCACTAACACCCTGCCACATGTGCTTTCAATTCTTTATCGTAGACGATAAGTTGTCGCTTCAAATGTATCAACCGAGTTGTGATATGTTCTTAGGTGTCCCCTTTAATATCGCCTCGTATGCCCTCCTTCTGCACATGGTCGCTCAAGTCACAGATTTAACGCCGCATGAATTCATTCATACGTTAGGGGATGCTCACATCTATCACGCACATTTTGAAGCCGTTGAGATGCAATTGAAACGCGAACCTTATCCGCTCCCGCAACTCGTTCTGAACCCAGAGATTAAGTCCATTGACGCTTTCAAGATGCAGCACATTCAGTTAGAGGACTACCAACATCACGATGCGATTCGCGCACCTATGATTGTCTGATTGGGAGAAGTGGGTTGATGGTACGAACAAAAGTATCCATATTCTTCGTTATAAGCCTCGCGGTATTGATCGTCGGTTGTAGCAGGTCTACACCCGGATATGCCATTTCCAGAATAGAGAATAGGGTCATAGTTTTTGCGACCATGCAAGATGCCTCCAAAATTGTAGAAGTCAAGCTTGAAAACAACACGTTGAAACTACATATTGATACCGGCGACACCGTTGAGGAACGCGTGATTCCACTGCAAATTAATATAGGGAAACCACAACTGCTCCCAGTTGCTGCACCTTATGAAACGCTTGAAATTCAAGGGACAAACAAAATAAACGGATACGCGGTCGTCCATTTAAAAATTACCGAGCCAGATCCGGAAATGAAAGCACAGATGCCACAGGGACCTTTGTTCTCAGGCGTATTCAAAGTGAGCAGCGGCTGGAAGATAAGCGGTATCCCCAAGAAAAACACGCTCACAAATTCCGGTGCTTTCCGACTCGGTGACAGGATCACGGCTTATTGCCTCTCTGAAAAAGATGATGTAGATAGACCTAAAGCACCTGGAATTACATATAAAACATACCGAGAAGTCAACATTGATAGAGATAATAATAAGAATCATATATTAACAATAGAAACCTATGATGCCACAGATCCGCACAAAGTGAAAATGATTCGGCGACTGCAGTTTCTGCTCAAAGATTTGCAAGATCATGAAACGGTCAGTATTGAGGAGATAACGAATTTAGGGGAGGAAATTTTTATCGCCGATTTGGAGGTCATTCCAAAGGAGAGTGGATCCATTAAACACACGGTTGATACAAACGAGTGAACCTCATGTAAGGAAATGATGGAATACAAAAAACAGAACGGAAATAACTTCGCGGAACCAGGACAAAACGGTAACCCTCTCGAAGAAGAATGGACACTCTCAGAGGAAGCCGCACTTCTTATCCGCATCGTTTTTGAGGAAGGCAGTGAGGAGGGCGGATTTAAAGACATCTTGATGAACTATCCGCATCACGCAGCCTACTGCTTCGCAGCTATCACCCGTCTCGCCGACACAACCGCAGAAGTCTCACACTTCGCACGACGGGTAGGGATGTGGCTCTGGATAGAAGTATTTTCTTTTCAAATAGAGGAACCCCTGAGCATCAGAAAACTCGCCAAACACTTTGATACCAATGCCAAAACCATTCTAAACGCAATCGATGAACTCGTAAAAATACGGGACTTTGATATAGAATGGCACGAGAAAAATAAGATTAAACTCATCCCTCGCATGTCCGAAGAAACCGTACACAATTTTGCTGAAAAAGTCTTGAGTGGCATAGAAGCCGGACGAAAAGAGCAGGAAGGAGTAGAACCGTAAAATGCTGATCTCAATGATCGCTGCGATGGATAAAAACAGACTTATCGGCAACGGTCCAGACATCCCGTGGCAGATGCCTGCCGACCAGCGACATTTCCGAAATATAACACTCGGTAAACCTGTCGTTATGGGACGTAAGACTTTCGAGACCCTCAAAAATCCTTTACCAAAACGGCTCAATATTATCCTCACACGAAATACAGATTACAAGGCACCGGAAGGCTGTATTGTTGCACACACAGTAGACGATATTATTAAACATTGCAAAGAATTAGAAACAGAAGAACTTATGATATGTGGCGGCGCACCGGTCTACCAAGCGTTTCTTCCGCACGCAGATCGGCTCTACCTGACACAGATTCATGCTACGTTTGAAGGGGATGTCCATTTCCCAGAATTTGACACTGCAGCCTGGCAAGAAGTAAAACGGATTGATAATGAACCCGACGAGAAAAACCCGCATCCATACAGTTTCCTGTTTTTAGAAAGAAGATAGAGAGGAAAATAGCCGTGATTAACCTGTGTATGCTCTCTGGCTCCTTTGAATATGATTCGGAAATATCTTTAAAGGCGTTCAAAGCATTTGCTGAAAAACACTATCCAATCAAAACCGATCTCATCATCTACAATTCAGAGGACGACGATCCATCTCTGGCAGCGTTGGATGACGCAGATGCCTTGTTGGTTTTTACGCGCCGCCTCAATACCGAGGGTGCATCCCTGAAGCGATTTCAAGACTATTGTGAACAAGGCAGACCGCTTGTCGGTGTTCGGACAGCCAGCCACGCGTATCAAAATTGGTTGGCATTCGATAAAGAGGTGCTCGGTGGCGACTATCAAGGACATTACGGTCACGGACCGATGACTCGTGTAGAAATAGTTGAGGCGGAACACCCGATTCTTAAGGGTATCCCCGCGTTTGACTGTTATGGAAGTCTTTACAAAAACCCGTCACTTCGTGAGGATACATCCCTACTGCTGGTCGGACACACAGATGAACATTCAGAACCGGTCGCGTGGACACGCTTGCATAACGGCGGTCGCGTCTGTTATACTTCATTGGGACACCAACAGGACTTTGAAGTGGACCCCTTTCTGCAATTTCTCGCGCAAAGTATTTTATGGGTATCGGAACAGATATAGATACATTATATAGTTCCCGTAGGTTGGGTTGAGCGATAAAGCAGTATGTGCATTTCACTATACACAGCGTTGCGTTCTTCAATGAACCGTTGGGGTAGATAGGTGTAGCGCGAAACCCGACATCCCCAAACCGTATCATGATGCGTTGGGTTTCACTCGGTTTTGGTGATTTCAGGTTTCTCGGTTACTTGAAAACTCTGTGCTACGTGCGATTTTTTAGTAGGTTTCCGTTCAACCCAACCTACAGGACGCTTCAATTTTTATTTTCAAACTCACGTTAATTCCGAAAATTTAACTAAAAAAGGCACGTTTGGAGCGATGGAAACACTTACGATAGTGAATGGCGATATCTATACCCCGACACATTTCGGACAAGGGAATATCGTTATTCAAAATGACACAATTTCAGAAATAACGACAGAGACGCAGGATCAACCGTCAGGACAGGTTATCGATGCCGCTGATTGTCTTGTGATTCCCGGATTAATTGATGGCTTGATACACGGTGGCGGCGGCTGCGATACGATGACAGGTGAAGTCGAAGACATCGCGACTATCGCGCGTGCACATGCTCGCAGCGGTGTCACTTCGTTAGTGTTAGGCATCTCGTCGGGGAGCATGGCACAAATTAACGGTGCTTTAACGGCGATTGCACACGTCGTCGATGAACCTGTAGCAGACGGTTCACGGATTTTAGGGTCCTATGTTGAGGGGAAATTCGGGAGTCTTGCGAAAAACGGCGCACAGAATGCGAAGTATATTACGCCACCGAACTTTGAAGAATTCCACGCCATGTGGGCAGCCTCTGACGGGACCTTAAAAGTGATCTCTGTTGCCCCAGAAAACGATACGAACTTCCAGTTCATCAAGCACCTTACGACCTACAAGACTGATGCTTACAACGACATCGTCATCGCGATGGGACACACCAACGCCACATATCAAGAAGCGATGGCAGCCATTGATGCTGGTATAACACGCGCGACACATGCTTACAACGGTATGAGCGGAATGCATCATCGCGAACTCGGGGCAATTGAAGCCGTACTCTCCCATCCCAATATCCATGCCGAACTCATTGTTGACGAACATCATGTCCATCCTTTTTGGGGTAACCACCTCATTCAACAGAAAGGCGTTCAGGCGGTCGGTTTAATTACGGATTGTACAGAGTTGGCAGGTGTTCCGGCAGAAGTCTGGCAGGCATCAGCGACATACATTCCAGAACTCGACGCTTACCGTCTTAATGAAGGTGCGATTTCCGAGAACGACACCGCTTTTGAAGCCGGTAGCACGGAGAAATACGTCCGCGACGGCGCAATGTGGCTTGATGTCGGCGAACCGACGGAACGTCTCGCGGGTGCGACGATTACGCTCATGGAGGGTGTCCGAAACGTGGTCAATTGGGGAAATTCGCTGAGTGACGCGTTAACAATGGCGACGTTAACACCTGCTGAAAATTTAGGTGTCGCTGCGTCCGTCGGGTCACTTGCAGCGGGTAAGATGGCAGATATTGTGATTGTTGATGCGAATTTGAGCGTCCAGACGGTTATTTTAGGCGGAAAAATGTTAAAAAACTAAGAAATTAAGAAAATTTTGGTATTTTTTTGCGTTTTTCTGAAATAAAATTTGACAAACCGACTTTCGGAGTGTATAATATTTACTTTGGAAACCCTATTAAATCTTTTTCAGAGAAAGGGGCGACTATTGGAAAACATTCTAACGTTGTATTGACATCTTACGTTAATGTGTTCTGCTAAAGTTGTAATGCCCCGCGCGGGCTTTTTTTAATGTCGAAAGCCCTTAGATACAGAAAACAGAGATTTTACCCCGGAGGTATGGAATGCCAACGATTAATCAGTTAATAAAAAAGCCTCGCAAGAGATCCCGGAAGAAAACGAAATCACCGGTTCTGGAACAGTGTCCGCAGCGGCGTGGTATCTGTCTACAGGTGAAAACGATTACACCGAAAAAGCCGAATTCGGCACTGCGTAAAGTGGCGCGTGTGCGTTTCACGACAGGTTACGAAGCGACGTGTTACATTCCGGGGATAGATCACAATCTTCAAGAACACTCGGTCGTTTTGGTTCGTGGCGGTAGAGTGAAGGACCTCTCGAACGTGCGTTATCATATTGTTCGCGGTCAGTTGGATACAGCAGGTGTTGAGAATCGCCGTCAAGGACGCTCAAAGTATGGGGCGCGCAAACCTGAATAATTAGGGAGGGACATCGGATGCCGAGGCGTGGAAATATCAATAAACGGGATGTCAATCCTGATTCAACTTATAATAGTAAATTGGTATCAAAGTTTATCAACAACCTCATGTTAGATGGCAAGAAAAGTACTGCACAATCCATCCTCTATGAGAGTTTCAAGATCATTGAAGACCAGACGAGTGAAGACGGTTTTTCCGTGTTCCGTCAAGCCATTAACAATGTGAAACCGGTACTGGAAATTCGTCCTCGACGCGTCGGTAGCCAGACCTACCAGGTTCCGGTTGATGTTAAGGCTGAACGGAAACAACGTTTGGCTTTCACGTGGATTATCCAATCCGCCCGCGCACGTGGTGAAAAACGCATGGCAGAACGCCTTGCGGGTGAAATACTTGAAGCGTCGCGGAACGAGGGTGGCGCGATCCGTAGAAAACAGGAACAGCATCGAATGGCAGAAGCCAACCGTGCTTTTGCGCATTATCGATGGTAAAAGTTTAGGTGCGGTTACTGCCGAAATATACACAAAGTAAAAAGGAGTCGTTCAATCGTGGCAGATACGAAAAATAGCATCCCACAACGCTTAGAACTGCCCCACATGCGAAATATCGGTATCATGGCACACATTGATGCCGGAAAAACTACTGTAACTGAACGTATTTTGTATTATACCGGTAGACTCTATCGAATCGGTGACGTTGACGACGGGACGACTGCTATGGACTGGATGGTTCAAGAGCAGGAACGCGGTATCACGATTACGAGTGCTGCGACGACTTGTCACTGGAAAAAACACCATATAAATATCATTGATACGCCGGGGCATATTGATTTCACCGTTGAAGTTGAACGTTCACTTCGCGTGCTTGATGGCGCGGTCGCCGTTTTCTGCGCAGTCGGCGGTGTCGAACCGCAATCTGAAACCGTTTGGCGACAAGCAGACAAATACACCATCCCTCGCATCGCGTTCGTTAATAAAATGGACAGAACCGGTGCCGACTTCTTCCGTACCGTCGAAATGATGCAAGAGCGACTCGGTGCCAACGCTGTCCCCGTACAACTTCCTATCGGTTCAGCAGAACAATTCACAGGCATCGTAGACCTCATTTCTATGAAAGGTCAAATCTGGGATGTCGATAAAGATGCTGGTGGTGACGGGACCGTTATCCAAGAGACAGATATTCCTGAAGAAATACAGGATATGGCACTCGAATACCGTGAGCAGATGTTAGAGGCGATCGCCGATTGCGACGAAGGTCTCATGCTTAAATACTTAGACGGTATCGAAATCTCGCCAGAAGAAATTAAAACAGGCATCCGTAACGCTGTGGTCGCCGGTAAAATTGTTCCTGTTCTTTGCGGCACGGCTCTGAAGAACAAAGGTGTGCAACCGCTGTTAGATGGGATTGTCTCCTACCTACCAGCACCGACAGATGTACCGCCGATCGTTGGATCAGACCCGAAAACGGAGAAAGAGGTAACACGTCATCCGAATGAGAATGAACCGTTCTGTGCGTTGGCATTCAAGATTATGACGGACCCACACGTCGGTAAACTCACCTATCTACGGGTCTACTCCGGTGTACTGAAAAAAGGCGATACTGTCTATAACACGCAAACGAGAAAACACGAACGGATCGGTCGCTTGATGCAGATGCACGCCAACAAACGCGAAGAGATACAAGCCGTTTATGCTGGCGATATTGCCGCTGCAATCGGCTTGAAAAATCTTTCAACCGGAGATACATTGTGTGATCCGAAGGCACATATCACTTTGGAGACTATGGTGTTCCCGCTTCCTGTCATGTCGATCGCAGTTGAACCTCGCACACAGTCCGATATTGATAAACTTAACCTCGCTCTCTCTAAACTCGCTGAAGAAGACCCGACCTTTAAAGTACATCAAGACCCCGATACTGGGCAAACTTTACTATCAGGTATGGGTGAACTTCACCTCGAGATTATCGTTGATCGACTCGTCCGCGAGTTTAACGTCTCAGCGAATGTAGGTAACCCAGAAGTTGCCTATCGGGAAACGGTCAGTAAACCTGTTAAGGCGGAAGAGCGATTTGTACGTCAATCGGGGGGTAGAGGTCAATTTGGTCATGTCGTCATTGAAGTTGAGCCACTTGAAAAAGGGAGTGGTTTTGAGTTCATCGATGCAGTCAAAGGTGGCGTAGTCCCGCAAGAATACATCCCAGCGGTGAAAAAAGGCATTGAAAACGCGATGAATGTTGGTGTTCTTGCTGGTTATCCAGTCGTTGATGTCTCGGTGAAGCTCATTGACGGTTCATACCACGCAGTGGATTCATCAGAAATGGCGTTCTCTATTGCGGGTTCAATGGCGTTTAAAGATGCATTGAAACGTGGTACGCCAAAACTTCTCGAACCGATTATGAAAGTTGAGGTGATCGTCCCGGACGAGTACCTCGGTAAAGTTATTGGCGATTTGAATGCGCGTCGTGCACAGATACGTGAGACAGAAATGCAGGCGAAATCCCGCATTCAGGTTATTCGGGTTGATGTCCCGCTCTCAGAAATGTTCGGGTACGTCAAAACTCTTAGGTCACTTACACAAGGTAGAGCAAACTACTCTATGGAGTTTGCACACTATAACGAAGTCCCTACCAGCGTGATGGAGGACATCGTTTCATCAACGAATCGTAACTCGTAATTGTTAAGTTAAAGAGTTGTGGAGTGTCCGAACTGTGGGAGTTTAGCATTTCTCATAAGCGGACATAAGATTTGGTTAAACGGCGAACCTCAACGCTAAACCGTTGAGGCACCCTATAGAAACCGGAAGGCACAAGTTGGTAGAACCGTGCTTATACTCCGGAAAAAATAAATTTTTAGTGGAGTTGGGATAAAAATGGCTAAGCAAACGTTTGAAAGGACTAAGCCACACGTTAATATCGGGACGATCGGGCACGTTGACCACGGTAAGACAACGCTAACAGCGGCAATTACCATGGTGCTCTCTAAACTTGCCGATGCAGATTACGTCCAAAACTACGAAGACATTGACAAGGCACCTGAAGAAAAAGAGCGTGGTATTACGATCAATACTGCACACGTAGAGTATGAAACCGAAAATCGGCACTATGCACACGTCGATTGTCCAGGGCACGCTGACTATATCAAGAACATGATTACCGGCGCAGCACAGATGGACGGCGCGATTCTCGTCGTATCTGCTGCTGATGGTCCGATGCCACAGACGCGTGAACACGTACTCCTCGCACGGCAGGTGAATGTACCATCTCTGGTTGTCTATCTCAATAAAGCCGACATGGTTGATGATGAAGAATTGCTTGAACTCGTTGAACTCGAAGTCCGCGAATTGCTCAGCGATTATGAGTTCCCGGGTGACGATATTCCGATTGTCATAGGCTCCGCCCTTGAAGCGATGGAAGCTGACGGAGACCCGGAAAGCGAAGCATGTCAGTCGATTATTGAGTTGATGGAGGCTGTTGATAGTTTCATCCCGGAACCTGTCCGTGACACAGAAAAACCGTTCCTGATGTCTATTGAAGACACTTTCACCATCAGTGGTCGTGGTACCGTTGCTACCGGTCGCGTTGAACGCGGTGTCATCCAGATCGGCGACCCCGTTGAGATCGTTGGACTCCGTGAAACGCAAAACAGCGTTATCACAGGGGTCGAAATGTTCCATAAGAACCTTGACGAAGGGCGCGCAGGCGACAACCTCGGTGCATTGCTTCGTGGTGTTGAACGCGATGACGTTGAACGTGGACAAGTTTTGGCGGTCCCAAATAGTGTCACACCGCATACGAAATTTGAAGCCGAAGCGTACATTCTGACCAAAGAGGAAGGTGGACGCTGGAATCCATTCTTTACCGGATATAGACCGCAGTTCTATTTCCGAACAACCGATGTAACCGGTAAGATGGACCTCCCAGAAGGCATCGAAATGATTATGCCCGGCGACAATGCACAGATTACCGTCGAATTGTCAAAACCGATCGCAATGGAAGAGCAACTCCGATTTGCTATCCGCGAAGGTGGACAAACTATCGGTGCCGGCGTTGTTTCCAAAATCCTTGAATAAGAGATTCGGCGGAGCGTAAGCTCCGCCTTTATATTATATAAGAACACCAAAACAGAGGCGTTTGGGCATCCTTGAAGATGTCAACCAACGATGCCACTCGTTTGGTGAGGGCGATATGAAAAGATGGACAATCAAAAAATTCGCATTCGACTCAAGGCATTTGACTACCGGTTGTTAGACCATTCGTCGAAGCAGATAGCAGATACGGCGAAAGGGACAGGTGCTGTCGTCTCAGGCCCGATTCCATTGCCGACGAAGAAGCACATCTATACCGTTCAACGTTCAACATTTACCGACAAGAAATCCCGTGAACAATTTGAGATGCGGATTCATAAACGGTTGTTGGATATATTAGAAACGACACCTAAAACGGTCGATGCGTTGATGCGTTTGGACCTACCTGCGGGTGTCGATGTTAAAATTACGCTATTGTAGTCGGAGAGATGATTGTTCTCCACTCCGGTGGTTCGGAAGTCACGCGGTTCGTGTATATGTCAAAAACCCTCTGGTTTCTGAATCGTAAAGGAGGAGAGCGGAGAAAATGGTTAATGGAATTATAGGCCGTAAAGTCGGCATGACACAAATTTTTGAAGATTCAGGAGAAGCGGTGCCTGTTACCGTTATTGAAGCAGGCCCGTGCCCAATCGTCCAACTCAAGACGCAAGAGAAAGATGGGTACCAAGCTGTTCAGTTGGGTTTCGGCGAACAGAAAGAGAATCGCATCAATAAACCCAAACGTGGGCATTTAGCGAAAGCCGGTGTTGAGTCAACCTTTGTGCTTCGCGAGTTTCGTGTCCAGAGCCTTGATGATGTATCCGTCGGCAACGTCGTAGATGCGAGTGTTTTTTCGGAAGGTGAACTCGTTGATGTGACAGGGACTTCAAAGGGTCGTGGTTTCTCAGGGGTCGTAAGACGTTGGAATTTCGCTGGTGGTAAGAAGAGCCACGGTGGTGAACAGGACCTCCGTCGTCCCGGTTCCATCGGTGCAAGTGCGACACCGTCGCGCGTCTTTAAAGGCAAACGCATGGCAGGACGACACGGCGCGAAACGGCACACAGTTCAAAATCTGTCCGTAGTTCAAGCCGATCCCGAACGCAACTTGTTGGTCGTAAAAGGAGCAGTTCCTGGACCACCGAACGGGCTGCTTCTGATTCAAAGAGCAGCGAAATCCTCGAAAGTATAGATAGGCAATCGTTATCGCGCGAATGCCAAAACAATATGAGCATACAAATATGTCAACTTTAGACGTACACAACAAATCAGGAGAGGTACTTCACCAGAAGGAATTATCGGAGACATTCACCGATGTTGAGGTGAACGGTCCCGTCATTCACCAGTGTGTTGTTGCCTACCTTGCGAATCAACGCCAAGGCGACGCATCCACGAAGTCTCGTAGTGAAGTGAAAGGCAGTGGCAGGAAACTTTATCGCCAGAAGGGGACAGGTAGGGCGCGTGTCGGAGATGCCAAGGCACCAAATCGGGTTCACGGTGGTGTCGCGTTCGGTCCCAAACCGCGTAGTTATCGGCAGTACACACCGAAGAAAGTTCGGCGGCTCGGGATACATAGCGCATTGGCTGATAGGTTCCAGAATCAGCAGTGTCTGCTCATTGAAGATTTTACACTTGAGCGTCCCCGGACGAAAGATATAATCAACATTCTCAAGGCATTGAACGTTGATGGAAAGGTGTTGTTGGTCCTCGATGAACATAGTCCAAATATCCATCTTTCCGTGCGCAATATTCCGCAAGTTCATAGTTGTACATGGAATACGCTTAATGTTTATCAGATTATGTGGCATGATACATTGATAATCACGGAAAAAGCTGCGGAGAAACTCGAATCCAAGTTCGCGAGCACCGGTTCGGAAGCGGAAGGACAAGACTCATGAGAGATGCATATCAGATTATACTGCAACCGCTAATTACGGAGAAAAGCACGTTCCTTCGTGATGAGAATAAGTATGCGTTTATCGTTGATCGTAAGGCAACGAAACCTGAGATTCGGCGCGCAGCGGAAACGTTGTTTGATATCCAAGGCGACATTCTCAAGGTGCGTACGATGCACGTCCGTGGCAAACCGAAAGGTAAAATGTTGCGTTACCAGCGTGGCAGAAAACCGCATTGGAAAAAAGCGATCATTACCTTAAGAGAAGGCGCGAGCATCCAGGCGTTTGACACTATATAGGAATAGCATTCAGCCGTCAGCAATCAGCAAATAGGTCTCCTCCATACCGATAAACCTCTCGTATCTGAAGGCTGAAGGTTTTTTCGGAGAAAAAACCGCCCTGACCGCTGATGGCTACTAAAAAAAGGAAATCAAAGTGCCTAAAACATATTCACCTGTAACTCCAAGCCGTCGTTTTATGACGGGTTATACCTTTGAAGAGATTACGCGGAGTAAGCCGGAAAAGTCTCTTGTTAAAGGGAGCAAACAGAACGCGGGTCGCAATTCGACTGGACGTATGACGGTCAGGCGGCGTGGCGGTGGTCACAAACGTCGCTATCGAGTGATTGACTTTAAGCGCGATAAATTTGGGGTCCCTGCGAAAGTTGCCGCGATTGAATACGATCCGAACCGTTCAGCCCACATCGCCCTGCTCCACTACGTTGATGGTGAGAAACGTTACATTCTTGCCCCTGTCGGTATTCAGGTCGGTGATATGCTTAATTCGGGTGATGATGCTGAGATTCGGGTCGGGAACGCTTTACCGCTGTCAAAAATACCACTCGGTTCTTCAATTCACAATATTGAGATGAAACCGGGTAAAGGTGGGCAACTTGTCCGCAGTGCTGGTACTGCTGCACAGTTGGTTGACCGCGAAGGGAAATATGCGCGTATCCGTCTACCGTCTGGCGAAATCCGACTTGTTCCTGTGCAATCAATGGCAACACTCGGTCAAGTCGGCAATGTTACTCAGATCGTGATTGGTAAAGCCGGACGCTCAAGATGGCTCGGCAAACGTCCGAAGGTGAGAGGTGTTGCGATGAACCCGATTGACCACCCACACGGCGGTGGTGAAGGTAAGAGTTCGGGCGGGAGACATCCGGTTACGCCTTGGGGTGTTCCGACGAAAGGGTATAAAACGCGGAACCCGAAAAAGAAATCGAGCCGTTATATTTTCGGCAAACGAAAATAAGTTTGACTCGACAGTCTCGTTAAGTGAAGTTCACGCTTCCTAAGATAGAGGAGAAACAGAATGTCACGGTCTGTCAAAAAGGGTCCTTATATAGACCCGAAACTCGCCAAGAAAGTGGCTGCTATGGAGAACTCCGGTACGAAACGGGTGATCCGGACGTGGTCGCGTCGGTCAATGATTACGCCTGAGTTGGTCGGTCATACCTTGGCAATTTACAACGGTAAAAAGTTTTTTCCGGTGTATATTACGGAGAACATGGTAGGACATAAGCTCGGAGAATTCTCGCCGACTCGCACCTTCCGTTCTCATGCAGGTGGTCCAAGATAGATTTATACCGTACCGATTCATCGTGGATTCATAATTGCCCTTGCATTGTTGAAGTGAACGATGGAACCCAGAAATCGCTTTTATTGGGAGATACTAATGGAAGCCCGATCTAAAATTAGGAACGCATCGGTAGCGCCGCGTAAAGCGCGTTTGGTTGCCGATCTGGTCCGTAATCAATACGTTGAAGATGCGTTAAACCAACTACGTTTTACGCATAAAGCTGCGTCGCCTATCATCTACAAACTGATTCAATCAGCAGCTGCGAATGCGCAATATCAGGACCCTAACATTGATGTTGCGAATCTATACGTCAAAGAGATTCAAGTTAATGAAGGTATTACGCGGAAATGGATACGTCCCCGGGCGCGGGGTATGGCAAATAGAATTTTAAAACGGAGCAGTCATATTACCGTCGTCGTTGACGAGGAGAGTACAGAAGATGGTGAGTAAAGGTGTATACACTTCTATGGCACCAATAAGAGAGCTACGTTCCCTCCACGTCACACTGGGACAGACAAAAGTTTGACAGGAGGTTTGCGTGGGACAAAAAACTCACCCCCGTGGATTACGCTTAGGTATCATTAAGACGTGGGATTCAAAATGGTACAGCGAACGGGATTACGCCAAGTGGCTCCATGAAGATTTCAAGATTCAGGAGTTTGTCAAGGAGCAGCTTGCGCGTGCAGGTATTTCGCGCGTTGAAGTGGAACGTGTCGCGGATCGGTGTAGCATTAATATTCACACGGCGCGCCCTGGAATCGTTATCGGTCGCCGTGGCGCGGAAGCAGAGAAGCTGCAAGCACTCCTCGAAAAAGAGGTCGGCTGCCCCGTCCGTATTAATGTTTCCGAGATCAAAACACCTGAACTCGATGCCCAACTGGTATCAGAGGCTGTCGCAACCCAAATAGAGCGACGTGCAGGTTTTAAACAGGCGATGCGTCGCAATATTACAAGTTCAATACAAGCCGGTGCTTTGGGTGTCAAGGTCATGGTCAGCGGAAGATTAGACGGCAAGGAGATCGCTCGTACGGAATCAAGTATTGAGGGGCGGGTCCCGCTACATACACTCAGAGCAGATGTTGACTACGGCTTCACCGAAGCGAATACGACTTACGGTAAAATCGGTGTTAAAACATGGATTTTCAAAGGTGAAGTTATTGGTGTTCCGGACGAACTAAAGGGAGGCACTACGGAGCGTCGTCAATCAGGCAGGCGCGAAGACACAGGGTCTCAACGTTCCGATCGCCGTCGTAGTAATAACAACAGACGTTCTGGTTCTCAAGATGGACGTTCCCGCCAATCTGGTAATAGAAACCAGTCCGGTAGTAGAAGCCAGTCCGGTAGCAGAAATCGCCGGCGGCGGCGTCAAAACAATCAGAACCCTTCTAACGATTCGTCATCGAATTAACTGACTTTAAGGAGTTATTAAGGTGTTAATGCCAAAACGTGTGATGCGCCGTTATGTGCATCGCGGAAGACGTCGCGGAAAACCGCTTCGAGGTTCACAGATTAACTTCGGTGAATACGGTTTGCAAGCCATGGAAGCCGGCTGGATTACCAGTAACCAAATCGAATCATCACGTGTTGCGATTACGCGATATGTACGCCGTGGTGGCAAACTTTGGATAAAAATTTTTCCGCACAAACCACTGAGTAAACAGCCTGCTGAAACGCGTATGGGTAAAGGCAAGAAGGGACCGCCGGAGCATTGGGTCGCTGTCGTGAAACCCGGAAGAGTGCTTTTTGAACTAAGTGGCGTTTCGCTTGAAGATGCTAAAGGGGCGATGAAACGAGCCGCCCACAAATTACCAATCAAAACTAAGTTCGTTGCACGGGACGCGTAATCCCGGTTCCAGTTCCGATGTCCTTAAAATTACGTACCTGTAAACGTGTAATGTAGTTTTCAGGACATGTTAGGAGGCAAAAACATGAAAGCGGATGAACTCCGAGGAAGAACAACCGAAGAATTGGAAAGTGAACTGCAGGTGCTGAAGGAAAATTTGTTTAATCAGAGATTCAGACGCATCTTAGGGCAGCAAGAGGATACGACCCACATCGGTAAACTTCGCAAAGATATTGCACGTGTGAAAACTGTTCTCAGGGCGCGCACGCAGCAGGCGGAAGCCGAAGCCTAATTCAATTCACACGTTTTTAGAACTTGTCTGCCTCTAAAGTGTACACACTCACAGGTTTTGACTGGGTTTGGAGACTAAATTTGAACGAAGAAAGACAAAGACATCGTAAAATTCGGACAGGTCTTGTGACGAGTAACAGTATGGAGAAAACTGTTACCGTTTCCATTGTTCGTCGGTATCAACACCCCCTTTACAAGAAGGTCGTCCGAAAAACGAAGAAGATCTTGGCTCACGATGAAACGAATAATTGTAACGTCGGTGATGTGGTTCAGGTTGTTGAAACGCGTCCGCTGAGTCGCCGTAAACGTTGGCGTGTCCAAACGGTTATTAGTGCCGTAGAAACCGGTACCGCTTAAGTCGCGCGAATACCGATGTACTTCCTCGTTTTTGATACCTCAGAGGAAGCGACAATAGATAGTGCCTGTGTGGCACTCGAGAAGAAAGGTTTTCATCCAAACTCTGACGTTTCCAGAGCGGAACGTTTTGGGAACGGGAGAAGAGGATACAAAAATGGTTCAATCATATACTCGGTTAACCTGTGCAGACAATACTGGTGCCAGGCAGCTAATGTGCATCAGTGTGCTTGGTGGTACTCGGCGACGCTATGCACGCGTCGGTGATGTGATCGTAGCAAGTATCAAGGAAGCAGTACCGAACACACAGGTCAAAGCTGGCGAAGTTGTCCGGGCAGTTGTCGTCCGAACAACCAAAGAGTACCGTCGTGCGGACGGGTCTTATATTAAGTTCGATCAAAACGCTGCTGTTCTCATTGATCCGCAAAACCAACCGCGTGGGACACGTATCTTCGGTCCGGTCGCACGTGAGTTGAGAGAGAAAGCATTCACACGAATCGTCTCACTCGCACCAGAAGTCATTTAGGAGGGCGATGATGTCACGAGCGAAACTGCATATCAAGAAAGATGACACGGTCGTAGTCCTTAGTGGAAAAGACCGCGGGAGACAAGGCGTTGTTTTGGAGGTGTACCGGAAAAAGCAACGCGCAGTCGTTGAAGGCGTTCACTTCGTTAAACGTCATCTCCGCCCCAGCCAAATGGGAGAAGGTGGTGTCGTTGAACGCGAAGGGACGATCCATATTTCTAACCTCAAAAAGGTTGAGTAGTTAAGCAGACTGATACAAGAAGCGTTACCAAATAGACCTCACTGTCTAAGTTATTTTTATAGGATATACGGCTCATGAGCCCATACAAAGAATTTTATCAAACGGAAGTTATGCCAGCATTGTTCAAACATTTCAACTATGACAATGTGATGCAGATTCCGAAATTGGAAAAAATTGCACTGAATATTGGTGTTGGGGAAGCACTGCAGAACCCGAAAGCATTGGAAGATGCCGTTGAAGAGTTGACACTCCTTGCTGGTCAACGTGCGATTATCACGCATGCGAGAAAAGCTGTTTCTGCTTTTAAAATCAGAGAAGGTTTTGCTATCGGATGTAAAGTTACGCTAAGACAGCAGCGGATGTACGAGTTTTTCAATAGACTGGTGAACCTCGTTCTGCCCCAAATTCGAGACTTTCGGGGTGTGTCCCCGGATGCGTTCGATGGTCGAGGGAATTATTCGCTCGGTCTGACGGAGCAGTTAATTTTCCCCGAAATTGATTACGATAAGGTTAACGATATCCGCGGGTTGAACGTAACAGTTGTTACCACTGCCCCAACAGACGAAGAAGGTCGCGAATTATTAAGATTGCTGGGTATGCCGTTCCGACAATAGGACGGTGTTGCTGTAGAAGGCATCAGTCAATGGGTGCCTAAATACAGAGGACTCGACACGCGGCTAACTTCTAATATCCAGGCGTTTCAATGATAAGGCTCTGGATAAACAAGTAAAGGAGCATTTAAACTGTGGCAAGCAAAGCATGGATTGCCAAACAGAAGCGAACCCCGCGGTTCCGAACTCGACAATATAGCCGTTGCAAACATTGTGGAAGGGCGCGCGGGTATCTACGCAAGTTTGAGTTGTGTCGTATCTGTTTCCGTCTCTTCGCTCGCGCCGGTAGGATCCCGGGGGTCCGAAAAGCGAGTTGGTAGTAAACGGAAACCTGTGTAACCCGACGACAACTAAACAAAACTTGGAATGGCTATCCACAACAGAGAATGAAATAAGGAGAATCTTTCATGTCGATGACCGATCCGATTGCTGATATGCTGACACGTATCCGCAATGCCAATATGGCAGGACATGAACGCGTTGAAATCCCCTCTTCAAAAGTCAAATCGGAAATCGCGCGTATCTTGACTGAAGAAGGTTTCGTCCGAAACTATCGCCTGCTTGATGATGGTAAACAGGGGATTTTAAGAATCTATTTGAAATACGGCACTACGAAAAAAGAGAAGGTCATCACAAACCTCAGACGTATCAGTAAACCTGGGAGACGGATTTACGCGAAATCTGATAGTCTTCCGAGGGTTTATGGAGGACTGGGTATCGCTATTTTATCGACTTCCAACGGCATAAAGACCACACCAGAGTGCCGGAAAGAGAAAATTGGCGGCGAGGTACTCTGTTACGTCTGGTAAGGTTTTGTGTTTGTAGATGCCTCTCAACGAACTTGGAGAAATAGAATGTCACGTATTGGACTCAAACCGATTCCGCTGCCCGACAAAGTGCAAGTCGCTCTAAATGAGAATGATGTGCGCGTCGAGGGACCTAAAGGGAGTCTGAATTGGGAGCTCCCAGACGGGATTGATGTGACGCTTGAAGAGAACGTCCTAACCGTCCAAAGAGCGAGTGAACTTAAACAGGACAAAGCCTTACACGGCTTGGCGCGCAGTCTGATCGCGAATATGGTTACCGGTGTTTCAGACGGTTTTGAGAAGAAACTGCAAGTGGTAGGGACAGGTTACCGCGCCGAAGTCAACCGTGAGAAGAATTTGGTGCTTGATGTCGGTTATTCACACTCTGTTACTTACACACCGCCTGAAGGTATAACGTTAAGTGTTGAAGGTTCAGAGACGATAAATGGTCAAGCACACACACCTATCATTGTCAGTGGCATTGATAAACAACTTGTTGGACAAGTCGCAGCGACTATTCGTCAGATTCGGAAACCGGACACTTATAAACCGTGTAAAGGTATCCGTTACGATGGCGAGCGAGTCCCCGAAAAAGAAGGAAAAGCTGCCGTTGGTTAGTGGTGTTATCTCTTGTACGCGACGCGGTAAACAAGGTAGGAACGAGTGTTTTGCTTGGCGTGTTTCTGCTTCTTGTCGCTCGCGATCTTTGTACCCATCAACTTTAATAACATAACACTACGGTAATAAGGAGATCCCTTGAGACTTATAAAACAGAAACGGTTGAGCCACAAACGTCGTCGCGGTCGTGTCCGCCTAAAAATTAGTGGTACGGGTGTTAGACCGAGGCTCGCCGTCTTCAGAAGTTTAAAACATATCTACGTGCAACTCATTAATGATGAGCTTGGTGAGACGGTTGCTGAAGCCTCTACTTTGTCCCCGGAACTCAAAGAGAACTTAACAAACGGTGGAAATATAGCGGCTGCAGAGAACGTTGGTACCCTGATTGCGGAAAGAGCGAAGCAGCAAGGAATTGAAGCGGTCGTCTTTGATCGGGGTGGACACCTTTATCATGGGCGTATCAAAGCCCTTGCAGAAGCAGCGAGAGCGGGTGGCTTAAAGTTCTAAATACGCCGCAACCCGATTCCTGCGCCACATCTATATGCGGTGCAGAGACTGAATCGGATAGGAGAGTTTTTTGCTTACAGAAAAAATCAATCCAGATGAATTTGAATCTGAATTTGAGGAACGTATGATTACAATTAACCGTGTGATGCGGGTCGGTAAGGGTCGTCGCACACCGAGTTTCAACTCACTCACGGTTGTCGGTAATCGCGCCGGTATTGTCGGTATCGGCTTCGGTAGTGCAAGCGAAGTTGCTGGCGCGCTCCGAAAAAGTTTCGCCGACGCACGAAAAAACCTGGTGCGTGTGCCTATCGTTAACGGTACGCTCCCCCATGAAATCACCTGCGAATTTAAATCGGCGAAAGTTCTACTGAAACCGGCAAGTCCGGGAACAGGGATCATTGCCGGTCATGCGACGCGTGCGATCCTCGAATTTGCGGGTGTCCGAGATGCGTTGACTAAATGTCTATCCTCTCGGAATGTGAAAAATATTGCTGAGGCGACGATGCTCGGATTGAAGAGCCTCAAGGATATCAACGAAGTCGCACGTTTGCGCGATTTGTCTGTTGAAGAATTACGCCAGAAACGCTAAAGATTGGCAGTCAGCAAACAGCCCATTAGCAATCAGCAAAGAGGCTATTGGAGGAATGGTTGTTGGTAAGAGGTCGTAGATGTATCTAAAGTCTCTTAACTTATAACCAACAACTCATAATCAGAAACCTCTTTTACTGACGGCTGATAGCCGAGAACCGACAGCCATCTTGCCAATAGCCATGAAGGAACGGAGTTTTGAGATGAAATTGAATGAACTTAAACCTGCGCCTGGGTCGAAACGCTCAAGAAAACGAGTGGGTAGGGGTCCCGGTTCAGGTTGGGGCAAAACCTGTGGTCGCGGTCATAAAGGACAGAAGTCGAGGTCCGGTGGCTCGATTCCAGCTTGGTTTGAAGGGGGTCAGATGCCGCTCGTGCGTCGCCTTCCGAAGCGCGGTCCCCGGCGGACGGGACACAAACGCCTCGAATATGATGTTATCAATGTAGAGACACTCAACCTTTTCGCTGATACTGCGGTGGTAACTCCTGAATCCCTTCGCGAAGCAGGCTTAATCAAACGCAAAAATGCCCTGATAAAGATCCTCGGAGATGGTGACCTCGAAAAACAACTAAAAGTGCAAGCGCACCGTTTTTCAAAATCAGCGATTGAAAAAATTGAATCCAAGGGTGGCACGGCTGAAGTGCTCGGTTTACACGGCAATACAGAAAGCGCTGCTTGAGAATCTGCAAACGAGGAGGACATAAAATAAGTGATTAAGGCATTCCAAAACGCTTTTAAAATTCCGGAATTGCGGAAACGCCTCATTTTTACAGCGTTGCTTTTGATTGTCTACCGCCTCGGTGCCCATATTACATTGCCGGGCATTGACGATGCGGCACTTGAAGCGTTTTTTAAACAACTCATGGACCGTGGGGGCAATGTTATTGGGTTCATAGACCTGTTTTCTGGGGGTGCGTTTAGTCAGATGACGATTTTCGCACTCGGTATACAACCGTATATTAGTGCCTCAATCATTATGCAGCTCCTCGGTGTCATCGTTCCTTCACTGGAGAAACTCTCCAAAGAACCCGATGGCAGAAAGAAAATGACACAGTATACGCGATACGGTACTGTTATCCTCAGCATTATCCAAGGGATAACGATTAGTATCGTTTTGCGGAACCCAGAAGCGATTATCGGTCAAGCAGGTACGATCGTTCGGAATCCGAATTTATGGTGGCATTTCCTTGTAGTGCTGACGCTTACCGCCGGAACGTCCTTCGTTATGTGGCTCGGTGAACAGATCACGGAACGTGGGATTGGACAGGGTATCTCGCTGATTATTACCGTTGGGATTATCGCCGGCTTGCCGGGCGGTGTTACTACGGTTATAACCAATCTTTTTACGAGATCGGATTTTGGGATCTCACACCTCGCGATTTTGGTTATACTCATTATTGTAGCGATTGCGGGAACTGTCTTTATCACGTTGTCTGTTCGGAAGATTCCAGTCCAATACGGTAGACAGATACGTGGACGCAGAGTGATTGGCGGTCAATCAACACATCTCCCGCTGCGAGTTAACGCTGCAGGCATGATTCCAATCATCTTTGCGATTACGCTTATTCAGTTTCCAGAGACTGCAATTAGTTTCCTTCCAAGAGATTGGGGATGGACGGCAACGGCGCAAGCTCTGGTTGAAACAGGTACACCGTTGTGGCTCACGTTCTATGCGTTATTAATCATCGGGTTCACCTATTTTTACACAGCAGTGCAAATTAACCCGGTCCAAATGGCTGAAGACTTGCAAAAATATGGTGGTTTTATCCCCGGTATTCGTGCTGGCAAACAGACGGCAGATTATATCAACACGACCCTGACTCGGATTACGTTGCCGGGTGCGATTTTTCTTGCCGCTATCGCCGTGATTCCGATTATTATCACAGCACGTCTTAATATCGGAGCAACCATGGTGGACGGTGCTTCTATTCTGATTGTTGTCGGTGTCGTATTGGATACAATGTCACAAATCGAATCCTACTTGACTGTCCGACATTATGAAGGATTCCTAAAAGACCGCAAACTTAAAGGTAGACGGCGTTAAGTACTTATACCTGAAAGAGGTTCTTATGAAAGTCAGACCTTCTGTTAAAAAGATGTGTGCCCAATGTAAAATTATCAAACGAAAAGGCGTTGTCCGCGTCATTTGTTCTTCAAACCCGAAGCACAAACAGCGCCAAGGATAACGTGTTCACTGCTCTGGCGGACACTCCGTTATACCTTAATCCGCGGAAACTGATATTTTCAAGGAGAGGTTGGAGAACCCAGAGAAACCCAGAAAATGGAGGCGACGTATGGCAAGGATAGCTGGGGTTGATTTACCCCGAGACAAACGGATAGATATTGCGCTGACAGCAATTTACGGTATCGGTCGTTACACTGCTTCCGAAATCGTCAACGACCTTGATATTGATCCGGGGAAAAAAGTTGATAGCCTCGCGGAAAACGAGATTAGTCTACTCCGGGACAAGATTCAAAACTACAAAATTGAGGGTGACCTTCGGCGGGAAATTGATCAGAATATCAAACGCTTGATGGACATTAACAGTTATCGAGGGTTACGTCACCGTCGGCAGTTACCGGTTCGAGGTCAGCGTACGAATACGAACGCGCGGACCCGTAAAGGGAAAGCGAAGACGATCTCTGTCGGCAGAAAAGCCAAAGAGACAGCACGTAAGAGCGGTTAGGATAAAGAGCCATCAGTTAGAGGAAGTTAACAGTTTTCAGTACGATTTTTTCTTAGAAAAAATCTTTCAGTAAGAGACTTTGGAACTATCGCTCTCACTGCGAGGCACTCTTGTACCTGTTACCTGACTACTGTTAACTGACAACTATTAAAAGGAGAAACCTTTTGCGTGGTAGAAGACGAGAACGCAAGAACGTTCCAGAAGGTATCGCGCATATTCAAGCGACCTTCAACAATACGATTATAACGATCACAGATTTAAATGGTAACACCGTTGCTTGGGCGAACGCTGGTATGACTTTCACGGGTTCGCGGAAGTCAACGCCGTTTGCGGCACAACAGACAGCGGAGGCGTGCGCGCGTCGGGCAATGGATCACGGCATGAAACGCGTGGAAGTAAGAGTCAAAGGTCCTGGATCCGGGCGCGAGTCTTCTATACGGGCACTCGCCGCTGCAGGTCTTGAAATCAGTTTGATGAAAGACGTGACACCTATTCCGCACAACGGATGTCGTCCCCCGAAGAGACGACGGGTTTGAGAATACCGAGGAAATCGAATGAGCAGATATTTAGATTCAGTTTGTAAATTATGTCGACGCGAAGGCGAAAAATTATTTCTGAAAGGTCGGCGCTGTAATGGTCCAAAATGTTCGTTTGAACGTCGGAGTTATCCGCCGGGTCAACACGGGCAGACTCCCCCGCGTCGGGGTAGGGACAACTATCGTCGGCAGCTACGTGCGAAACAGAAAGTCAAACGTACCTATGGTGTTTTTGAGAAACAATTTCGGACTTACTATTTCAAAGCCGCACGCCAATCAGGTATTGCTGGCGAGAATTTAATTAGTTTTCTCGAACGTCGCTTAGACAATGTCGTTTACCGGCTCGGCTTCGCTACTTCTCGGAATCAAGCGCGCCAATTGGTGAAGCACAACCACTTCACTGTCAACGGTAAACGTGTTAATATTCCTTCCTATATCGTCCAAATTGGCGATGTCATCACGCCACGTGAGCGGAGCCGAAATCTGGCGACTATTCAGGAAGCATTGGAATATTCGCAGCATCGCGGGGCACCTGAATGGCTCGAAATTGACGCGGATAAAGTGGAAGGACGTGTTCAAGGGGCACCTGTCGTAGAGCAGATCGCTGTGGACCTTGAAACGCAACTCATCATTGAACTTTACTCCCGATAGGCACATCTCTATATTTAGTGCGTTATCAAGCCTGAGTATTTTATGAATGTACAACAGGTTGTACTGTGGAATGCGTATCTTAAAATGCTCTCGGAAATTAAGGGATGTCCAAACATACGGCACCGGCAGAAAGTTAAGCAGCAGATGTTGCATACAGTGCAGGGTGCTGTTTAGTTCGCGTGTGTTCTCATACTCAGTTTAACCCTATAGGAGGAAATCGGTGATAAGATCCAAGTTAGAAATGCCTGAGCGTCTAAAAACTGATCTACTAACCTTACGTCCCGACTATGCGAAATATACGGCTGAACCTTTCGAGCGCGGATTTGGAATGACGCTCGGAAACTCACTTCGTCGAGTCCTTCTCTCCTCAATCAAAGGTGCAGCGATTACGGCAGTCCGAATTGAGCAGGTAAAACACGAATACGCTACGATTCCAGGAGTCGTAGAAGATGTCGTACAACTTATTCTCAATCTCAAAGAGATCCGACTTAAGATAGAAACAGATGACCCTATAGAGATGACTTTGAAAACGGAAGGTTCTCTTGAAGTTACTGCCGCCGATATCCGTACAGATTCACGTGTCGAGATTATCAACCCTGACCAACATATCGCGACGCTCGACGAATGTGAGGGTTTGGATATAGAGATTTACGCGCAGACTGGCAGAGGCTACTCTTTTGCAGAAGAACATAGGTCCTCAGAACAGGACATCGGGTTGATTCCGGTTGACGCGAAATTCTCACCGGTTCAGAAAGTGAATTTCTGGGTCGAAGAGACGCGGGTCGGCGATATGACGAACTTTGATAAACTCAACCTCGAAATCTGGACAGATGCGACAATCACGGCGAAAGAGGCTGTCACACGTGCAGCGACTATTTTGCTACAGCAGCTCGACCTCTTTACAGAATTCGATGAATACTATGTTGAACCGGAACCGGAAATTGATGAGGCAAAGTTACGGCGAAACCGCTATTTAGCGAAACCTGTCTCTGAACTCGAACTTTCAGTCCGAGCGAGCAACTGCCTCGAAACCGCAAACATTAAAACCATACGGGAACTCGTCGTAAAAGAGGAAAAGGATATGTTGGAATACAAGAATTTCGGACGTACTTCGTTGAACGAAATCAAAGAACAACTCGCCAACATGGGTCTTACCCTCGGGATGGATTTAGACGATATGGATGACGTGGACATCGGTGAAGATGATATGGCGCAAGTTCCGTTGCAACCGCCGATATAATTCTTCACGACAACGCGTACATGGAGGAAGATGATGCGTCATAGAAAACGCGGCAGGAAATTGGGAAGAACGTCAAGCCATCGAAAGGCTCTCTTTCGCAACCAAGCCACCGCACTATTTGAACATGAACAGATCCGAACAACACTGCCTAAGTGCAAAGAACTTCGGCGGGTGGCAGAAAAGTTGATTACACTTGCGAAACGCGGCGACCTGCATGCACGCCGACAAGCCGCAAAAATGCTCTACGGGACAGATTTACATTACAAACCCGGAAGAGGTGAGGAAGCCGCCTCCCTTGACAAGCATTTTGTGCTACGTAAACTCTTTGATGATATCGGTCCGCGATACCAAGACCGGAACGGTGGTTATACGCGTATCATCAGAGGTGAACTCCGAAAAGGAGACGGCACACAGATGGGTTACATCCAACTCGTTTGATGGCATTCGTTAACAAATTAAAAATAAAGACACGGGCAGATTTTTCACTTTGCCCGTGTCTTTTTTATTTTTATACCTGAAACGCAGCACTGCAGACGGGGTTTGTAACCCCGCTTTCAAACGGATTCGCGTAAATCTAATATCGATACGCCGCAGAAGCAAAGATCCGATGCGTCCATCGTTCCGTCGTTAACTCATTTCTGCTCCGCTGCGATGTACCGAGCATATACCCGACATCAAATTTTATGGCATCCTCAAAGATCTTGCCGATGCCGACTGTTAAGAAATCGCGAGCGTTCTCAATTTCGGCATCTGTGAAGGGCACTGTGTCTCGAAAATAGCCAGCCCGGATGTGCGTGTCAACAACAGGTATCCGATACTCCGCACCGATTCGCAGTTGAAGCGTCGTCGCATAGTATTCTTGAAAGTTATCATCTGAAATGTCGTCTGCTGGTGCTGGGTCATAGCGTGTCTGTGTCCAGTCTGTGAGTTGGACATCGCCTGCCAAGATCAGCTGCTCGTTTAACAACTTCACAGCGACTCCGGCACCAACTTCAAAGGGACGCTCAATGTCGTAGATTTCAGACCCGCTTGCGGAATCCGACAACTGTTCTCCGTCATCATAGACCTCTACAGTCGATTGGTACCAGAGTTCATCAACGACTAATTCAGTAGGTGCGACGAGTGTCAGTCCGAGGTTGATATTATCTGTCAGATGTGCGAGAATCCCAACCCGTCCACCGATGCCTGAATACTCTCGATCTATCTCGTCGTCGTATCTGAAGCGTGATAATTCGCTGTCTATGTTTACGATGTCCGTAGCAGTTGTATCCAAGTGATTCAGGCTATTACCGGTCCAAAAGTCCAACGAACCACCAAGCAGGACGTGTTTTGTGACGTATACACTCGCGCCGAAACTCCATATTCCGATGCCGCCGCTGTTCGCCTCAATTTCATCAACAGAGAGTCCACTAAAATCGGTGCCCGAACTCGGATCAATACCGGTAATCGCAGTCTGATAATCAAAGTTTTGGGGACGATTATAGCCGAAACCGATAGCCAAGCCGCCTTGTTCCGCCATGAGTGGATAAACAAACCCGATAGCATTCGGACGCATCTGTGATCGACTCGTCGTCGTTATATCGTCATCGGTGAAATATGTATTCGCACCTGCTCTGTTGTGTGAGAAGCTGCTAAAAAACTCAAATTTTTGGATTTGTGCCATCCCTGCTGGATTCCAATAGAGTGCGGTGAAATCATCAGCGAGTGCGAGTGAGGCACCGCCCATCCCCATTGTCCGCGCTCCGACACCGAACGTATTCCCGATCGCCATCTCTTCTACTTGTGCCATACTGAGAGGTACAAAGAACGCCAAGCAAAATAAACAGATTAGGCTTGTATATACGACTCGTTTCATTGCTCTAATTCCTCCATTTTTTTAATTTTTCCTTGCGGTTCGATTAGGTTTACTATTCTCTGCTCCGATTTCTTAAGCGTTGCCGCGGCTGCTCGGACCTTGATCTCGGTGAAGTTACGCTGCGTGAACTGCGAGAACGTCGATTGTTGAGTCGCAAATCACCTCTTTTGTAAGTCCGTCGTGAAAGGGGTGTATACCGACTACCACTATGATACCGTCGATAGACGTTTCTGTACGGATAGTAGCCGCTATAGTAACGGTAATACGGTGCGTGGTACCCAGAATAATAATACCGGTATCCGTAAAATGGGTGGTAGGGGTAATAAAGAAAGGATGGATATGCGTAGGTGTAAGGTGCCCAATGGGTATGGTATCCATCAGGATAAACATAGACGGTACGGGAAGTCCGTTTCCGTCGTCCGTAATACGCCTCCGATTCCTCAGCATCTGTGTGTTCTTGTTCAATTTCTTCTGATTCTGCCTCGGTGTCATGCGCATGCTCGGAATGTTCCGATTCTGTTTCGGAAGCGTGCTCCGCGCCAGCATCTCTCACACCTCTATAGGGATATCCATGTTCAAAGTTTGAAGACGCATGGTATCCGAGTTGCGTATAACATCCGGAAAACGCCACCACTGCGAGAAGCAGCAATAGCAAGAAAATAGACTGCAGCTTCATTACTTTTTCTCCTCCTGTCCATGAATCTTGCGTCAATTATAACATATTATACGAGAAAAGATTAAAAAAAGTTTACATCCGCTGCGCTTTATAGGTATCATGTTACTTATAATGCGATCCCAATGTATACATTTTTCATTTCTTCACACAACTAACATAATTTTCACGCGTTCCATTTACAATACTGAACATAAAATCACCGAATAAAAACAAATTATGAATGTTATCATGCTAATTTTGTTGTCCTAATAGGAGGATACAAATATCGTTTTTTTCAGTATTATCGTTTTTTATTGTATTTCTATATATCCCGATAAACCTACTGTACACCTGTGTTTTAGGTGCCTCAATGTAAGAACCTCATTGGAATTTCGCTATTTTTAGATGGAATATAGGGTTTATTGGATGCATTGGCATGAAATTTGCTATTATTGCTAAGTCAGGTGTGTCCCTTCTATAAAGTGAGGGATAAGCCATCTCTACAGCTTTAACAAAGACGAAAGGGAGAAAAAAAATTGTGAAAAAACAGATGACTTACCTTATTATATCACTTGCTGTTGTCCTCATCGGTGCTATCCTCTATCTGGCGGTATTGCGAAACGCAGCAAAAGAGTCGTTACTTGAACGTATCCCTGCTTCTAAACCGCATTCACATGTCTCTCCTGCTGGAGATGTCGTTGAGCATACACACACGCCTATCCGCCCACCGACAATGGAACCCGAAAAAAACGATCCATCGCAGTCCGATACCAAGCATTCAATCCTACGTATCTGGGAAAATCTTGATCTCGCCGCCATCAAAAGAGACTACCAACCTTACACTGTTCCCGAAATAATAGAAAAATGGCATGAAGGGTATATGAACTTTGAACGCCCCTATCGTAACCAGAAATCACGAAACAGGTTTGAACGATTGGAGACGTACTGGCCAAGAGAAGAATGGCTCCAACATCTCATGGATAACGGATTTACCTTTTCTCGTCCTGTCCACTACACCTTTGCATTCAATGCAAGAGACCAAGCCCTCATGGCAAAAGACAAATACGATAATCCTGAAACAAGAGCGAATCTCCTTTCGGGGTTGAGATTACCTACAGATGCGACATGGGAAGAGGTGGAAGATGTCCGTATTAAGTTTGATATTGTTTCACAACTCAACCTGCAGCGTGCCAAAGATGTAGACCCTTCTGTTTACGGTGGCGTTACCAATCTTGATGGTGTCTTCACGCCATTTACGCCAAATACGGTGTATGTGCGTATGTCCAAAGATAAATCACTGTCTACATTTAAGGGAGCGAAACTCTCTAAACAACAGAAAAACAATCTCACGATGTTCGGCATTGCACCAAAGGGAATAACGGTTGTCTATACGGATGAAAAAGGCGTTCCTTTACCTGCTGATGCTGCGCCTCGTTTTTATGAACGCCAGATGGCAGCACTTGAAGTCGCAGAATCGTATATCGAACAACTTATCTCGGATCACGATTCACTCTTTAAAGTGCTATCGACATCCGAACCGCCCGCTCGCTCCAACATGCAACAGCGGCTTGAAGTGCTACAAGAACTGCATGGCGGTGATTTACCAAAGGACTTGCGTGTGCTACAAACGGTAATCCATGAACTTGAGGAAATCCGACAGGCAGCCGCAGAAAAGCAGCACGCGCCAGAACGGTCTACTCCGAAACCGATCCCTTCCCCAGAGTAAAGGTTTTTTCTTGCCTCCACCTTATATCCGTGCTAAACTGACAGCATGAAAGTCTTTATCCAAATCGGACACGGCATTGTTGGTGCTGCTGTCATTTCAGGGGTGTGTATATGGCAGGCAGGCAGCTTCGGTGAAGCGAGACATACAATTAGCATCATCGGTGCTATCATTATCGCTATTGCAAGTCTCTACCTTCTGCGAAGTCGGTGGATTCGGTGGGGGAGCCGCCAAATATGGCTGAAATACCATCAACGCCTCGCGTCCATGGGTCTATGCTTGGTGCTATACCATTCAGCGTTCCAACCGCTCGTGTGGCACTCATGGCTGACGTTCCTACTCGCATTATCGAACTTAGGTACCGGTGTCGGTGTGAGTCTAACTGCCCGCAAGACGCGTCAGGTTCTGCTCCGATGCCACCTCATCCTCGCACCGATCCTACTTGTCAGCATCGTCCTTCACGGGCAACAGAAGTTAGAACACGACGAATTCTTTCCGCTCACCGAGGTCCACGATGTACCGTGTGCAAGGTGCCATACACCGGAACGTCTACTCTTCCATGTCAGCACAACTTTTCCAGAAGATTTGGATACTTCGGACACGATTCCTGAAGACTTGCACTGGTGGTTCTTACAAAACGAAAACAGGGTCCCGACAACTGCGCCTATCGCAACCAAGGAACCCGGAAATGCGTGGACAGTCACCGATACCGAAGATGGACATACCTATCATCTCCGAAAGGTCGCAGATCAAATCGCTATCTACGCTGATAATGATTATCGGAGTTACACCTGTCTGAAATGCCACGTGCATAACACAGAAGAGATTCAATTAGCACATGAGCTGCACGGTGTTACGGAGGCGCATCGGTGCCTCATCTGCCATCAGACCGAAATTGATGGCACACTTTACGGACGACAACGCTTCGATTGGGAATATGCACCGCATCGATAGATCGGCAGAAAAAAACGGCTCAAACACAGGAAAACATTGTGTTCGAGCCGTTTATAGTTTCGTTTGTAGCAGGGTGATTCATCGCCCGTTGTCGTTTGTAACAGGGCAACGATTATCCATTCTACAGACTATCGTTGTGATTTAAGACTGCCCCAGGTTGTAGCGAGTTTATCCGCGGGTTCGACCGCCAAAAGTTCGCCATTCATCAGTGGTCCAATTTCATCTTCGGACAGTGCACGGCCAAAAATATAGAACTCGTCCATCAGACCATCGAACCAGCGACCGTTCTTATGGTGTCCGATCGCTGCTGAGACACCCCAGTTGTCCGAAAGTTCGCCATCACCTTTCGCCTCGTGCGTCATCTTTCCATCAACGTAAGTTTTCACGTCGCCGCTATCGCTATCATAAGTGCCGGTGAAATGGACCCACTTTCCACCGTCAATAACAGGTCCGGGGTTGATATTGAAGACTTCCGCCTCGGCACCGTCTCGATGGAACCATCTGAAGCCGGCGGGACGAATTTCGACGTGGAAGAGACCACTTCCGTGGTCGGTACCAATCGCGTCGAAGATGCTCTGCGGATCGGGTGAATCGTTATGATTGACCCAGACAGCGAGGGTGAAACCTTCAACCGGTGCGTTTTCAAATTCCGGGCCGTTCAAGTCCACGTAGGTATTTGGCTCTAAAACGATGGCTTTGCCGATAACGCCATCTTCTCTCATAGATTTTCCTTCAATTGTCCCGTCGTTTCCGTAAATGGAACCGTCTTTGACGGTATCGCCATCTTCATCAAAGCTATAGTAGACGGACAGTGTCGGGTCGCTGAGATCGGCATCCGTTGAAGCCGCGAAGGCTATGACCATCGCAACAACGACAAAGACCACTTGTAGTTTCCCGATACGTAGACGTGATAGTTCGCAAAACATTTTGTACTCCTTTGTTAAATGTTAAATCAATATTTTAGAATATACTGTAGTTTGCGCGAATTCACGCGCTGTATTTACCCTTTATTATACTACGAAAACACTTAAAATCAAACAAATTTATGAGTATTATGAAAAGTGTGAATCTTTATGGACAAACGACTTCAGCGTGTGTTAATATATAGTCAACGTAGATGGATCTATCGAACACAAATATCCATACTAAAGGGGTTAAACACCATGAAACATTGGCTAACAGTCCACTGTCTGTGCCTAACGCTTCTGGTTTCGGCGTGGTTCGTCGCGCCAGCGTATTCGGCAGATGTAACCGTTGGGCTACTTGCAGGCAGTAACAATCTTGGTGAAGTAGAAGAAGCCGCCTACGAGTGGGCGGAGGACAATTTCCAAGCGAAAACACTTCTCGTAGACAAGCTCGGCAATTTCAAGAGCAACGGTGGTACCGCGATGCAACCGGAGGCTTTTTCTGTGTTATGGATGTTCTACACAGAGACGAATACATTGCCAGACCCGTTCCTCGCTGATGCGACGAAGAAAGCAGTCCTTAATTACGTAGAAGCAGGCGGCGGTGTGTTTCTCTCAGCGTTAGCATTGCGCTATGTCATGGAACTTGACGTTGAAAAAGGCGGAGACCCACGTGTCTTTGGTCCCCTCGGCAAGGAACCGCCTGAAATCGGCGTGATCCCGACTGCTGACGGTAAAAACCATCCCGTCTTTAAGGGATTTGATACCAGTAAACCGGTCTTTCTCACCAGTATGGCGCAAGACAGATTTACGTCAGATTTTTTTAATTTCGGACAAGACCCAGAGGGTACAATCCTCGGCACGAAGACACGCGGCGGTGGTGCCGGTGGTGGAGAACGTCCCTTTGTTGAATATGAGGTGGGAGACGGTGTAATTATTACGCTTGGACACCACAACGGCGTTTATACCGATGCGAAATCGGAAGAGGGTGAGAACCTGAGAAATCTCACAGCGAACGTCCTGAACTATCTCGGCGAAAATTCTGCCTTTTTCGCTGTCGAACCGAGTGGTAAATTAGCGACCACTTGGGGTGACCTCAAGGCGTTGTCGAAATAGGCTTCCACACTGTTTTAGGTAAGTAGAAAAGTCCATGCTTGTATTATTGACTTTCAGATTATGTCAATATGCAATCAGCATGGACTTCTTATTTTAACGTCTGTAGTTAGGGATACAAACAAGATCGCGAGCAAAACTCGCTCCTATATACGAAAGATCGCGAGCAAAACTCGCTCCTACATACGAAAGATCGCGAGCAAAACTCGCTCCTATAGGGATCGCGAGCAAAACTCGCTCCTACATACGAAAGTTGACAATTTCCCGTGCCTTCTGTATAATAAGATGAGGAATTCAAAAGATGTCAAACAATTTTCGTAGAGCAGGTTTTGGCTCGCAAGCTACGCCAAAAGTCAGCCTTCGCGCTGTTGTCCTCTCGCTCCTCATCACTATCCCGAACTCCTACTGGCTCATGATTAACTGGGGCCCCAGTGGTTATAGTACAGGTCAGAGTTTCCCTACCGTCTCAACCGTCTATTTTAACGTCATCTTTGTCGTGCTGGTTCTCATGGCACTAAACCCGTTACTCCGTTCAATTCGGAAAAGTTCAAGTTTTACCGATGGCGAATTGATGGTGGTTTACCTACTTGTGTCTATCGCCTCCTCCATCGCTGGTCATGATACACTTCAGATATTGTGGCCCCTGCTGACGTATCCGATCTGGTTTGCGAGTCCAGAGAACGAATGGGGCGAATTGTTCCACCGCCATATACCGGATTGGCTGACTATTAAAGATCGGAATGCATTGGCGGCTTTCTACCAAGGCGATTCCTCACTCCATACCCTCCAACATCTACAGTTGTGGATAACCCCTGTGCTCTGGTGGTCTGCGTTGATTATCGTGCTAACGGGTATGATGCTTTGCATTACGATTCTCATCCGACACCAATGGGTAAACCACGAAAAACTGAGCTACCCCGTTATTCAGATTCCGCTGCATCTAACAGAAAACGGCGGGCGCACCCTCCTGCGGAACCGACTCTTTCTACTGGCAGCTGTCCTTGCAGGTGGGATGAACCTACTAAACGGTCTCCACTTCCTGTTTCCAGTGGTACCGGGTTTAGGGGGGAGTCTCTATAACTTAGGGCAGCACTTCCAGACGAAGCCGTTGAACGCCATCGGTAGGCTACCTATCGCTGTCTATCCGTTTGCGGTCGGAATGAGTTTCTTTATACCGCTGGAACTCTCGTTCTCTATCTGGTTCTTCTATCTCTTCCATAAAATGACGCGTGTTTGGGGTACGATGGCAGGCATCGGGCATCTGCCGGGATTTCCGTTTCTTGATGCGCAATCTTTCGGGGCATGGTTCTGCTTAGGCATCTCAGCGATATGGCTCACTCGGAAATTTATTGCCAAACAGGTGAAAAACGCCTTCCGAGGCAACGATACCGGACTTCAGACAGACGACACGCCGTCAACACATACCCGATACGCGATTATCGGTTTGATCCTCGGCAGTGTCTTTATCCTCTTTTTCTTTAAAAGTACAGGGACCCCGATTTTTGGTATCTTCGGCTATTTCATACTCTTCTTTGCGTTGGCTGTCGCGATTACGCGTATCCGTGCTGAAGTGGGACCGCCAGCACACGATGTACCGTGGCGGCCGGATAAGGTGCTTGTCTCATTCCTCGGTACACGTCGCATCGGAGCGG
The DNA here is from genome assembly GCA_012270865.1 of Candidatus Poribacteria bacterium. Lineage (GTDB taxonomy): Bacteria > Poribacteria > WGA-4E > WGA-4E > WGA-3G > WGA-3G. The sequence goes on from JAAXHL010000061.1 coordinate 80,613, forward strand.
AGGGGTTAACAACGTTCAGCATGTTTCACGGGTTCAACCGCTCCTACCGTTCGCATCCGATGCCGATTATGTTGGAAGGTTTTAAGGTGGCGCAGGTGCGCGGATTGTCGCACAACCGTTTTATCGGTGCTGTTGTTTTGGTTATTATCGTCGGAACGATTTCGTCAGCGTGGGCATACTACGCACAAGGTTATCACTACGGCGGCGCAGTCTACGGTGAGCAAGCACAGTGCCGCTGGACTTACGAGCAGTTAAAGCAGTGGCTCATCAATCCACAATCCATAGACGTTGGTGCCGTCTCTGCCTCCGGCGGTGCGGTCGCCTTGACAACGCTCCTGATGGTGTTACGTCGCCGATTTATCTGGTGGCCCTTCCATCCTGCAGGCTACGCGCTCTCGCTCAGTTTCTGGAATACGAGTTGGTACTGGTTCTCGATCTTCTTGTCGTGGGGGATAAAAGCGATTCTCTTTCAGGCAGGCGGTTTGCGGACCTATCGCCGTGCGATGCCGTTCTTTATCGGCTTGGTTATCGGTGAGTTCTTCGTCGGTGCAATCTGGACGTTGATCGGCATCGCCTTAGAACGTCCAATGTATCGGTTCATGTTTTAGTTTTTAATTATTCCTTGCGGTTCGGTCAGGTGGGTTGCGGACATTAGCGGACTTCTCCGTATATCCGCCCTCCATTTCATTACGGGCTACATTTTCTGGACGATCTTTTTAATTTTTATAAAGGGAATACACAATGCAACTTAGCTGCCTTCCAGTCTCTCTTTACAATGACATCTTCAGTGGAAAAAGCAGCGTCACCGATTGGATTCGATTTGGTGCGGAATTGGGTTTAGATGCGGTCGATTTCAGTATCAAATTCTTTCCTGAACGGGACGCGGAAACGATAAAGCGGACGCGTGATGCTCTCGAAAAATATAGTATAACGCCGTGCATGATTGCCTGTTACGCTGACTTCACGCACCCCGATCCGGCGCAACGCGCACAAGAATTAACAGACCTAAAGGCGGACATCGCATTGGCGAAGGCGTTAGGAGCAGAATTTATTCGTGTGACGGCAGGACAGAACCATCCCGGCACCGAACGCGCAGTAGGCGTACAGTGGGTGACAGATGGGTTCCGACACGCCATCGACGCAGCGGAAAAACACGGTATCACGCTCGCTTATGAAAATCATACCAAAGGTGCACCGTGGGATTATTGGGATTTCTCACAACCGACAGAGATTTTCTTAGAGATTTTAGACGCGCTCTCCGATACATCGCTCGGTGTCTGTTTCGATACCGCGAACCCGCTTGTCCTCGGTGAAGATGTCCTCGCACTTCTGGAGGCGGTTGTCCATCGCATCGTCGTCGTGCATATCTTCGACCTGCGAGAAGTCGGCGTGTTTGAAAGTGTCCGTATCGGTACGGGTGCTTCGCCGATCCCGCAAATCTTCTCGCGCATCAGACAAGCAGGCTATGATGGCTGGCTCAGCATTGAAGAAGCTAGCCGTTCAGGACAAGAAGGCTTTGAGCAGGCAATCGCTTATGTCCGAAATACTTGGGAACAGGCGTTACCCCTCGTACCATAGGCTGTTAGCCTGTGGTCTTTGTGCCATAAGTTGTTAGTCTGTAGCACTTTGCAGCATCAGCCGCGTGACGGTTCACTCATCCGTTCTTGGGCTTGACGCGAAAGTTCCGCAAGATGACTATCGTTTGCTCTGACTTGTTCGAGGTGTATCCACCGTTCCGACGTGGCTGTGCGTATCATTTTTTCGCCATATTTCCGGTCAATCCAGAAGCGCGCGGACCCAGCGATATATGCCTGTAGTGCTTCGAGTTTGTCGTCAGGATAGCGTTGACAGAGGTTCATCGTGAACATCCGTCGGCGTGTGCTACCCCCGAAAGCGGCGTGTTTTGTGTTGTGGTTGAACAAAACGAGATCACCGGGGGTTGTTTCAAAGACGGTTGCGGGTACGTCCTTTCCGTGTACCTCCCAGAGTTCTTGGCTCTTACCGACCTGCTGCGCGAGTGCGTCCGCATAGTTATCGCCGAAGAGATGGCTCCCCGGAATGACGCGGAGGGCACCGGTATGACGGGTTAGCGGGTCCAAATAGAACGCAATCTTGATGTGCATCGGGTCTTCGAGTTTATGTCCGCCGTCCGAGTGCCATCCTGTATCGCCGACGTAGAAATTGCCATCGCTGCCCATGTAGTTGAAATCATCGCCGAGGAGTGTTTTGGCAATCGCCAAAATCCTCGGATCATCCAATAAGGACGACAGTTCTTCGCTCTGATCTATGAACGGGACGATGCAGGAGCGGGCTGTGCCTTCGTGCGGTTTACCGTTGTGTCCGCCGCCTCTCTCTTCCCAGACGGTTTCAAAAGCGTCCTGAATCGCGGTAATCCGGTCTGCCATGAGTTGTGGAAAACTGAGATAACCGAATGTCTTGAAAAAATTGATCTCCGAATCGGTGAGGGTAAAATCATGCTGATTCATTTTTTATTTTCCTTGCGGTTAAACGACATGGTTTGTGCTTTGACGCTTTTCGCTCAAGAGCTAAAGAAATCCGCAGAAACACCCAAGCAAAAACACCCTAAGCAAAACCCTTCCATTTCATTACAAGTTTGCGATCTTAGACGAAGAAGAAGATACTTCGGAAATGTAACATAGCATATCTATCTTTAATTTTGCAATCAATGTGTAAATCAAATCAAGTTAAAAATTTGCTAAATCTATAAATTAATGTTAATATTATTTTAAACACATTTTGCTCTAAAGGTCATAGATGCCCATCAACGCCAACACATTTCCTGCCCATCTCGCACTTTTCAAGGTGACACTGCGCCAAATGTTCTGGAGTCGCCGAACTGTACTGATCCTACTTGGGTGCGGTTTATCACTTCTGATCGCGCTCATATTCCGGTTCACAGTAGGGAGCAGCGGTGTGGTCAATAGGTTCATACCGATGATAACACTCCTTCTGTACGGACTTTTAGTGAACCTTTGCTCAATTTTCTACGGTACGGCTATTATCTCCGATGAGATAGACGGTAAAGGGTTAACGTACCTTCAGATGCGCCCGATTCATAAATCGACGATCCTGCTCAGTAAGTTCGCTGCCTACTTTACCGGTAGCCTTGCCATCATAAGTGTGTCTCATCTGATCTTAACGGCTATTGTCGCGACACACCCAAGATTAGATAAAAACATCCTGTTCCACTTAGGTATGAGCGTGCGCTATAGTGCATCAATGGCGTTATCACTATTAACCTATGGTGCCCTCTTTGCCGTACTGGCAGCGAAGTTCAAGCATCCTATTTTATGGGGGTTAGTGTTTGTGATGGGATGGGAAGGTATCACGGCATCTGAGTTCATGCCGATGGGTATTAAACGGCTCTCTATATCGCACTACCTCCTCACACTGTACCCTCACTATAGGCTGCCTCGTAGCCAAATCTCGGAACTTTTAGGTGAATCGCCACCACCCGAATGGGTAGCACTCCTTGTCCTCTGCCTTCTGACGGTAGGCTTGCTGTGGCTTGCGATCAGAATCTTTCGCGAACGAGAGTATTTGATGTGAGGTAGGTTTATTCTTGTTGTAGGAGCGAGTTTTGCTCGCGATTTCTACACCTTTTCCTGTAGGAGCGAGTTTTGCTCGCGATTCTTAACGCATACCAAAATGCCAGAATTCTACACAAACTAACAGTTTGTGCTACAAACTCAGAACGCGTGCGGTTTCACGTGACACGATGAGTTCCTCATTCGTAGCGACGACGAGAATTTTGGTTCGACTGTCATCTGCGGAGAGATCCATTTCGCCAGTTGCATTTTCATTTTTTGTTCCATCTAAGTGGATACCGCACCACTCAAGTCCTTCGCAAATTTTCGCGCGTGTCGTGGCACTTTTCTCACCGATACCACCTGCAAAAGCGATCACATCCACACCACCGAGTGCAGCGATGTATGCACCGATATACTTCTTTACACCGTAGACATAAGTATCCAATGCCAAACGAGCGTTATCGTTGCCAGCTGCGATTGCTGCCGTTATATCGCGCATATCGCCACTTGTGCCAGAAATTCCCTTTAATCCTGAATCTTCAACCAACTGCCGACGAATTTCGTCGGTAGAGAACCCCTCTTTGTCGAGCATATACAACACTGCGAATGCGTCCAACTCGCCGCACCGGGTGGACTGGATCATTCCGTATTGCGTCGATGTTCCCATGGAGGTATCAATGGATTCACCGTCTTTAATAGCGCAGAGAGATGAGCTGCCACCGAGATGACACGAGATAATGCGTAATCCTTCTCCTGTCTCCTGTCCAAGCAGTTGCGGCACGCGTTCAGAGATATACCGGTGGGACGCGCCGTGATAGCCGTACCGACGGATGTCGTGCTGTTCGACCCAGAAACGAGGCACACCGAATTCGGCGGCGTAATCCGGGATCGTCTGATGGAACCACGTCTCAAAAACTGCGACGAGCGGTGTCGTCGGGAGCAGTTCTTGAAAGGCGCGGATAGAGGCGATATACGCGGGATTGTGCATCGGTGCGAGCGGTGTGGATGTCTCCAATGCAGCGATTACATCTTCAGTAATCCGGGCAGAACGCCAATAGTCTCTGGCAAGAATCGTTTTGAAACCGACACCATCCAACTGCCCTAAGTCTTCAAAGCAACCGACTTCGGGATCGGTAATCAACTTCATGGCGTGTGCGATCGCGGCGGTATGTGTCGGTGCATCGATGTCGCCTTCGCGGGTAGGTTTCCCCGGCACGGCATGCGTAAAAGCAGACGGCGAATTGCCGATACGTTCCACGCCTCCCTTGACCAAAGAAGTCGTAGTTTCCATATCAATAATTTGGTATTTGAACGAGGTGCTGCCTACATTGGCACAGAGTATATGCATAGTATTTTCGTTTCTCTCCCCAAACAAAAACATATTAACGCGAATTGAATATTAGAATTCGAGTATTCCGTAGGTTGGGTTGAGCGGTAAAAGCACAAGAATGCGTCAGTTTATACCGAGCATTCTGATTTTCGGTGCCGTTTAGATTGAGATAGCGAAACCCAACACCCAAACGCTGCCAACACAAGAATATGTTGGGTTTCACTCGGATTTTGGTAATTTCAGGTTTTTCGGTGAATTTGAAAGCTATTTTCTATGTAAGGTCTTTCGTAAAATAACCGTTCAACCCAACCTACGTGCTATCGTGGCGCAGTGGTGTTGTCTGTTTTATTACAAACCTTCAAGGCAGTTTCAACTTCAGCTGCTAACTCTTCATCGGTAACCTCAGCAAAAGGAGAAATTCCAGCCTCAGACATTAAATCCGAGAGGTCCCACCGAGAAATATCAAGAAGTTTTGCAGCTCTACCGGCACTAATATCTCCGTGCCGAAGCAGTTCAAGCACAAAAGCCTCTTTCGCCTTACGTCCCGCATCACTTTTGTGTTGTAAGAAACTTTCGTCAATCGGAAGTGTAAATTTGAATTGGACTTCAACTTCTGCCTTTGCCATACCTATTCCCTCATGCATTCAAAATTTTATGATAAAACACCCAAGTATTGTGAAATCCTCTTTTTCTATTACGGTTCGCGCCTCTGAAGACGACAATAGGTTGTCCTAAACATAATAGCACAGCCATCGACTTGTGTCAATGATTTGAGACATTCAGAAGAAAAGGCGCGCTTACAAAGCGCGCCTATCAAGCATTGTCGAAATATTTCCTATTCCGCTTTCGGCAAGGTCGGCAATGTTAAACGCGGACGTTCACCGAAATCGGGGAGTTGCGGTGGGTTCTCCTCCATCTGTCTCAGGAGTTCCGCGATTGCACGGTCAAGCTGCGGGTCTGCTTCTGTGGTATAATCCTGCGGACGATAATCCACTTCAATATCCGGGTCCGTACCGTAGTTCTCAACACTCCAACCGACATCAACAAACCAGAACGAATACTCCGGTTGCGTCGTTCTACCACCATCTACAAACGGATGATGCGGCGAGATACCGATAACACCACCCCATGTTCGCTTACCGATCAGCAGCCCCAACTCCATCAGTTTGAAGCAATGCGAGAAGATGTCGCCATCAGAACCTGCATTCTCATTGGTGACGGCGACTATCGGACCCAAGACGGAAGCGTCCGGATACGGATGCGGTGTCCCCCAGCGCGGCACGTCATACCCGATCCGACGACGCGATAACTTCTCTAAAAGCAGTTGTGAGACATGTCCACCGCCATTGTAACGCACGTCAACCAACAGCCCCGGATAACTCACCTCTGCGAGAAAACCGCGATGAAACTCCGCATACCCGCGCGTTCCCATATCAGGGATATGGATGTACCCGACTTTACCGTCCGTTTTTTCGTGGACATACCGTCGGTTGTTTGATACCCATTCACGATACCGCAGCTCCCTCTCGCTTCCGAGGATCTTGAGTGTGACGACACGTTTTTCACCATCGCTTGCATTCTGGAAAGTCGCTTGTACCTCCTGATTCGCAAGGTTCACAAGACATTCTCCCGGTGAAACGGTCTCGCTGACAGGTTGTCCGCCGATAGCGAGTAGAATATCGCCTTCCGTGACGTTCACACCGGGTGCGTTGAGCGGTGAATCTTTCGACGCTTCCCACGCATCGCCGTGCGGAATGTGTGTGATGCGATACCCGTTGCTTTCCGCGTCGTAAGCGAAATCTGCGCCGAGAAACCCTTGCGCATAATTCGGTGAACCCCGATAATCGCCACCCATCTCATAGGCGTGCGAGGTGCCGAGTTCTCCCTGCATCTCCCACATCAGATCGGAAAACTCGCCGCGCGTTGCGATCCGATCGAGGAGCGGCAGATAACGTTGATAGACGTGTTCCCAATCTACGTCGGACATATCCTCTGTCCAGAAGAAATCGCGCTGAAGTCGCCACGCCTCGCGATACATCTGGTGCCATTCGGCTGTCGGTACAATGGAGGCTCTGATACGATTAAGATCAATCCAACCGGTTTGCCGATTTGAACCGCCTCTGCTCCCAGATTTTTCGCCTTCCACCTTCTTGCCAGCCTTGATAACCCGTAAACGGTTGCCAGATGAATAGACCAGCGTCTTCGCGTCACCAGAGAGCCGGAAACCGTCGATACCCGAAACCAGCGTATCCTTCTTCTGCTCCTTGAAATCGTAGACGTGAAGTGTGCCTCTCGGTCTATTTTCGCTATCGTCCCTTGGTACAGCGTCTTCACCTGGGAAGGAGGTGAAAATCACTTTGCCTTCGATACCGGCAATCCGTCCGTAACGTCCGCGTGGATACGGAAAGGCGACAACGCGTTGCGAAATACCGTCTAAGTCTATGGTAATCGGTTCCGGTTTATCCTTCTTCTCAGATTTCTCGTCAGATGCTTTATCCTCGCCGTCCTGCTCCTTCTCTTCCTCTTTGTCTTTGTCTTTATCTTCCTTCTCCTCCTCAAGCGGGTGCGGTTCTGGTACAAATGGATTTCCTAACGTCTTCTGTAAGGTTACCAATAATGGACGCATCGCCGTCGGAAAGCCGAGATCGAAGTGGAGTGCGTCATACACCGGATTGAATTCTCGATAAGAGAGAAAATAGAGATACTTTCCTTGTGGGTCCCATGCAGGTGCGAAATCGTTGAATTCAGGTTCGGTAACGAGGCACGTTTCACCGGTTTCGATATTACAGAGTTTGATTGAACGGGTCGTTTCAGTGGGTGAAAAACTATAGGCGCACCATTTACCGTCAGGCGACCATGCAACATCTCGGATACCGCCATAATGACCTTTGTCGAGTACTCGGCATTCGCGCGTCTCTAAATCGATGTACAAGAGTTCTAAACGGTGGTTGACGAGCAGCAGTTGATCGTTTTCATCGTCTCCAGTTTTTGGAGAGACGGCAAGTTGACGCACGTGTCCAATATCAAGATCGTCGAGACGGGCAACTTCGGTACTTCCGTCGCGGGTGTGGATTTCGAGTGCCTCTTCACCCGCAGCGTCCGAAATCGTAACGATGCGTTTACCGTCATTGAGCCACTGCGTTAAGCGATAGCGGATTCCGTCCTGTTCACCGTGCTGGAGGACCGCGCCTTCCCAATTCGCCATCGTAAAGGTCTTCCCGCGGACTGCCAATGCCAAAGCGTGACCGTCTGGCGTGAGAGCGAACTCTTGTAGGTACTGCGCCGCATTGACGAATTTTCGTTGTCGTTGGATGCGCGGGCTTCTGAAGTCAACATTGACATGGTTTTCAGCGTCGTTCTCAATATCGTAAACGAACAGGTCCGCCCCAGCGTGGTAGACGATACGCTTTCCGTCTGTCTGTGCCGTACGACAATAGTAGGTCTCTTGATGTGTATGGCGTTGAATGTCTTCACCGGTAGGCAGACAGGAGTAGATATTACCGACCCCTTCATGGTCAGAAATGAAGTAGATACGCTCGCCGATCCACATCGGTGTCGTGTAATTGCTATCTACGGGATTGAGCGGTTGAAATTGTCCATCGCCTTCGATGTCTACCCAGAGTTGGCCTGCTGTGCCGCCACGGTAGCGTTTCCAACGTGCGGGTTCCCGCGTCAGTCTACCGATGACGATGCCGCCAGTCTCAGCAAAGTCAATATGGTTTGCGGGACCGTAGGATAGTCGTTTCGGTTCTCCGCCTTCTGCGTTAATTTTCCATAGCCACGGATCAAACGCTATCCCTGCGTTGCTTGAATACAGAATATGCTTTCCGTCGGCATCCCAATCGACGATAGAAGCATTGCCGCCCTGATAGGTGAGTCGTTTCGCTTCACCACCGAGGGCAGGCATGATGTAGACCTCTGCGGGACCTTCTTCACGTCCCGAAAAAGCGAGTTGCTCGCCATCGGGTGATAGACGTGGGGAGCCGACGGTTCCGAGGTTCGATGTGAGCCGTCGAGCGATCCCGCCTTCAACCGGCACTGTCCATAAGTCGTCTTCGCATACAAAAACAATGGTATCTTGACAAATTGTTGGTGCTCTATAATATCCTGACATTAACTTCTCCGTGTTAGGTGTTAGAAAAATGGAATAGAAAATTCTCCAAAATCCTTGACTTTTCATAAAGACTTTTATATATTATACCCAAAGTTCGTGAAGATTTGGTAATTTATTTTTTCCTGATTTGAAACAGAGCAGTGTGCTTAGTAATAACACCCACACCTCTTATACTGTTAGGACTTACACAGATACAAGAGCGGAGGAACAATGCCGAAAATCAAAGGTCCAGCTATCTTCCTCGCCCAATTTATGCGGGACGAGGCACCGTACGACACGATGGAAAATATCGGGAAATGGGTTGCGAGTTTAGGGTATAAAGGCGTTCAACTGCCCGGTTGGGACGACCGCGTGCTTGATCTCGGAAAAGCCGCTGAATCCAAAACCTATTGCGACGATTTTAAAGGAACGCTCAACGAGATGGGACTTGAAGCAACAGAAGTGGCAGGCTACCTCGCCGGGCAGGTCTTGGCTGTGCATCCGGCTTATGAAGTTATGTTTGAAGCGTTTCACCCGCCCGGCTTGCGCGGAGATGAAAGAACAGCATGGGCAACAGGCGAATTGACGAAATGTATCCACGCCTCGGTGAATATGGGACTGGATGTTATCCCCGTGCTTTCAGGCGGTTTTGCGTGGCATACCGTCTACCCGTGGCCCCAACGTCCCGACGGCATTATCGAAGAGGCGTTCAAAGAGCTCGCGGCGCGATGGTCCCCGCTGCTGGATTTAGCACACGATAAGGGTCAGGTCTTCGCTTATGAACTCCATCCGGGTTCCGACATTTACGACGGCGCAACCTACGAGATGTTCTTGGATTATACGAACGACCATCCCGCGGCTTGTCTCAACTACGATCCGAGCCATTTTCTTCTCCAACAACTCGATTATATCGACTTCATCCGACTTTATGGGGAACGCATCAAGGGATTCCATGTAAAGGATGCTGAATTCCGTCCGACAGGGCGGGTCGGGGTCTACGGTGGCTACCAATCCTGGGCTGGACGTGCGGCGAGATTCCGATCGCTCGGTGATGGACAAGTCGATTTCACACAAGTGTTCACACTGCTCACTGAAGCAGGCTATGATAGCTGGGCAGTACTGGAATGGGAATGCTGTGTCAAAAGTCCAGAACAAGGCGCGGCAGAAGGCGCACCGTTTATCGCTAAACATATCATTGAAACAACCGATGTCGCCTTCGATGATTTCGCAGGTGGCGAGACAGACGTGAAACGGAATCGAGACATTCTTGGATTGAATTGAAGATAGTTGTCGGCTCTCGATTTTCGGTTAGAAAGAGGGCTGATAGGCATCAGAAGGGAACTTAACTGACAACTGATAACCGATAACCAAACTGGAGTGATGGACTATGGAATCTTGGAAACGGAAATTACGAATGGGTATGGTCGGTGGCGGGCAGGGCGCGTTTATTGGTGGCGTTCACCGTATCGCTGCCACGCTCGATCAGCAAATCGAAGTCGTTGCCGGATGCTTCTCGCGGGACACAGAAAACACACGGATCACCGGTGCGGAATTGTACCTCGACCCGAACCGCTGTTACAACAGCTACGCAGAGATGGCAGCTGCCGAAGCAACACTTCCCGAAAATGAACGTATCGACTTTGTGAGTATCGTTACGCCAAATATCTCCCACTTTGAGATCGCGAAAACTTTTTTGGACGCAGGTTTCCACGTTGTTTGCGATAAGCCGATGACTTACAGTCTTGACGAAGCTGAGGCACTTGTTCAGTGCGTGGAAACTTCGGGCCTTGTTTTTGCGTTGACACACAACTACACGGGGCATCCGCTTGTGCGGCATGCGCGCGCGTTGTTCGCTGACGGTTCAATGGGACAAATCCGTAAGGTTATCGTGGAATACCTCCAAGACTTCTTGATGGTGCCACACGAAAAACTCGGTCAGAAGCAAGCTGCATGGCGCGTTGACCCAGCGCAATCAGGTATCGGCGGCACGATGGGCGATGTCGGTACGCATTGCGTTAACCTGCTCGAATACGTCACTGGCGATCCGATTACCGAACTCTGTGCCGATAAAAGCACCTTCCTTCCAGACAGGGTCCTGGATGAGGATGTCAATGCCCTGCTCCGTTTCAAAGGCGGTGGAAAGGGTGTTTTAAGCATCAGTCAGGTTGCTACTGGAGAGGAAAATGGACTCACGCTCCGTGTCTACGCCGAACAGGGCGCGGTGAAATGGGCGCAAGAGAATCCGAACTACCTTGAACTCTATCGCTATGGTGAACCGCGGCAGACGCTTACTCGCGGTCAGGGGTACCTCTCCGAGGTAGCGGCGACAGGCACACGGATTCCGACCGGGCATCCCGAAGGATACTTGGAGGCATTCGCGACGATTTATGTCGGTGTTGTCGAAGCCATCCGACGACACATTGACGGCAACCCGATGGAAACTGAGGCTTACGATTTTCCAACAGTCTATGATGGATTGCGGGGCATGCAGTTCATTTACAAAGCAGTTGAGTCTTGTGAGAACGGCTCAACTTGGGTCACAATGTGAGAAAAGTTATCAGTCATCGGTTATCAGTTAATAGAATTCTTGTGGCAGTTGAGGTTACTGTTCAAGCAACAGCAAACCTCTTTAACTGATGACTGAAAGATTTTTTCGGAGAAAAATCGTACTGATGACCGACAACTATAAAAGGAGACAGGTATGCAAGCACCTAACACTGAACCTTTCCGCGTCGGGTTTCTGAACGTTGACTCGTATTCGCACATGCCGTTGTGGGCACCGCATATTAATCCACGTGCGGGTCAGAAAGACACCCCGTTTACAGGCATGCGCATTACGCACTGCTGGGATATTGAATACGACAAGGCACAAGCCATCGCTGCAACTTACGGTTGCACAGCCGTCAAGAATTTCGACGATATGTTGGGAAAGGTAGACGGCATAATTTCTGGGGGCTACTACAATCATCCGTGGAACCACATCCTCCATGAGCCGTATTTGGAAGCAGGGCTGCCGAACCTAATCAACCGTCCGTTTGCAAACTCGCTCGCCAAAGCGCAACAGATGGTTGAACTCGCACAAAAGAGCGGGGCACCGATACTTGTGCCGTCAAGTCATGAACATAACGACGCTATTGCACGCGCCAACGCATGGGCAAGCGATAAACAGATCGTCTGTTATACGGCAACGAATTCGTTTGACGACTATCCAACACACGGGATTCACGGTGTCTATATGGTCTGTAGAGCAGTTGCAGAAGCTGGAAATCCTGTCGTGTCCGTTGCGTACCGAGCGGATAGTTGGCACAGTCCACCCGGTGTCGTCACGCTTGAGCATGTTGACAGCAATGGACGACAATTTTATGGCACACTCCATCAGGTGAGCGGTTCTTGGGGAACAGTGCAAATCCATACACAAGAGGCTTACGGCGGCGAGAACTTTAGGATTCACACCGGCACAGGCTATCCGTTTGACAAGACAGAAATCTGGTTGCCGACGATTTGGGCGTTCCAGAATATGGCACTACATAACGAAATGCCGCAGACCTTCGATCAGATTATGCACAAAACGAACGTTTTTCTGGCAGGTTGGAAATCGGTGCTGGAAAATGAGAGTAAGCCTGTAAAACTCACGGATGTTGCCGAAGAGTGGACGGCACCCGCTGAACTCCCGAATCATCCCGATCACGATACGGTCTCACTGTTTCGGAAACAGTTCGGAGATGCTTGAGGATATAACGCTTTGGATAGGAACTTTAGGAGGGTTGTCTCTATAGTCGTTGTATAGGGACAGTAGGGGCATCATTGTATAGGGACCGTAGGGGCTGGGTCACCCAGCCCCTACGAGTGTGTAATATCGGGTACATATATTACTTGTTCTAAAGCCAAGTGGGAAATAACCCAGCCCCTATGAGTGTGTAATGTCGGGTCCCTATCGCGGAGTGCCATATAAATACACATCGGCATACGACAAGGACATCAATAAGCACGGAAATCTAATGCCACGCTTTGACACTTCCCCAAGTGGTTGCGAGTTTATCAGCGGGGTCTACAGCGAAAGCCGTTAGGTCTTCCATGCTCTGCTCAATATCGTCTTCCGACAAAGCGCGATCCCAGACCATAACCTCGTCAATGATACCGTTGAACTTCTGACCCGTATTCCCCCACGATCCGACGATTGTATCGCCCGCGGTTCCGAGGTATTCAATCCCGGCTTTGCCTGCGTCTTCCGCCACAGACTCACCATCAATGTAAATCTGTCGTGACTTACCGTCTACATCCAACCAGAAAGTGATATGTGCCCACTTGTCGGCTTCAACCGCAGCCGGAGCGTCAAGGTCATTGCCATAAAACCCCATGCGGACGGTGCCGTTGTTGTAGATACGGTAGTGTAGGCTTGTATTCTGCGCGTTGACCTGTGTCTGTGTGAAAACACACTGTTGATCTCCGCCGTTTAACGCTGGCTTGACCCACATTGTCACCGTAAAACTCTTTTCGTTCAACTCAATATACGGAGACTTTACCTCTCCGGCTTGACTGAATTCTAACGCTTTTCCAAATTTCCCATCAACCCAACCAGCGTCTCCGTTAAGTTCTCCATCGTTTCCGTGTGGCGACAGGTCTTCCATCGCATCACCATTGCCTTCGTTGAAAGGCAGATAGAGCAGCAATTCCTTGTCTTTAATGTCCAACGCGTTGGTGGTGAAAGGCATTAGCACCAAACCAGCGAGGATCAAAAGCGAAAGTAATATCCGATATATCATAAAAAGTTTTCTCCTTTAGGATAGTTTTATGTGAAGTGAAATTTCTTAACCTATTTCATACCCTTTCAGACTAACACAGGAATTCGGGAATGTCAAGATTTTTTTATCAAGCACGCCCCATTGCGTGCAGTCGAGTCTAAAGAATGCCCTATTTTGTGCAGTGCCTTCTCTGCGTTATGTAGAAAACTCCGCTCGGACAGTATTGTTCAGATTGGCACGGAACTTGCTACATATAGATAACGTGAGCCCAACGCCAAAGTGTAGATCGGTTTGCTTCCACCATAAAAATTGATGATGTTAACACGCTTTGAAAAGGAGCCATCACAATGAAACACGGAATCTGCTTTATGACATTTACGATAATAATCGGTATGTTCACACCACGGGCAGCACCTGCATCTATTGTAACAGATGGGCTTGTCAGCTATTGGACCTTTGATAGAGGATACATTGTTAATAAAACAGTAAAAGATGTGTGGGGTGACAACAACGGGACACTCATCGGAAATCCTAAAATTGTCCCCGGTCAGGTAGGCGAGGCACTTGAATTTGACGGTATTGACGATTTTGTAAACCTAACCACGCTTGGGGATTTCGGCGGACAGATTGGTACATCTTCGTTTGAAGTCTGGATCAAAACCAGGAATAAGAAGGATTGGATGACGCTCATTAATACGCGTAGTACGGAACACCCTTGCTGGGGCGTAGAAATCAATGGCATTAATAGAAGAAACGAATTTGAGATTACGAAGGGAACGCTTCATTATTCCTATAGCCTTAGAGGACCAATAGGATGTACTGGCTCTGTTAGCGTAAGTTGTATGGATATTTTTGATGGCGAGTGGCACCACATTGTTTATACAAACGACTTTATAATAAATGAAGGCGGCACGAGCGGAAGCGACAAAATAATTATCTATATAGACGGTGTATCCGAGACCATAAGCCGAGGTAGTTTTGCGGGGAGCAGTAAAAGAGGGTTTTTGCCATTTACAGCCCCTGTCCATCTTGGCGCAAGGAAATTTCCCGGGAAAGCAAACGGTTACTTCATGGGTATGATTGATGAAGTCCGGTTTTACGATCGTCCGCTCACAGCGGATGAAGTGATCCAAAATTTTGAATCAACCGAACCTTATAACGTCGCGCCTAAAGGAAAATTGTCAACTGTCTGGGCAACATTGAAGACAAAATTGTAGCGTTATCCGCATTCAAATTGTGGCAATAGCAAGTTTCGGTGGGAAATATGTAAACGTGAGTTTGAAAAAAAGTTTATACATTACAATAACTTCGACAATGTAAACACAACCTACTTATTTCTATAATTCACCATAGTATTGCTGAAATTCCAGATAATCAAAGATGTCATGCGTTCAAGGGGAGTTTATGCTATTGTTTCTCCCTAAAAACGTCAAGGGATGGCCATATTTTGCAAACATCTTCGATTAATCTTTCGGCTCTCTTATAAATTTCATTGACCTCCCATGTACCGTTATCACAAATCTCAGCATTCAGTATAAGTTTTGAATGCGCCTCTAAATCCTTCTTTTTCTCTGAAAAAGTCCGGTTCTTCAATTTAGAGTTCAACTCCCTTGTAACAATCGTTAAGTTTCCTATACTTTCCAAACAATGATTCCTTGCCAATGCGAGGTTATATGCATCGGAATAGGATTCATCGGCTAATCCGTCTCTCGACGGTTGATTTTTCCAACCAGCGGTTTTTGCTTTGTAGTCATTAGAAAATAGTTCTTCATAAAGCATACTCTCATTTTTCTCTTCTCTATTTTCAAGGACCCGGTAAGTGCCGCCAGAATCGTCGTAGATTATCGCCCCCTGTGAAAAAGGTAACTTCCACTTGTCCATCCATGCCTGCGGTAAGACATGTTCTAATGTAGTAAACCTATCTTTGAAAACCAAAGATTCAGTGAATTGATCTTCCGCTCGCTTCATCAACTCAATCCGATACAAGATATAACGAATAAGACTTTGCTTGATTGGCCCAGCGGTGTTAACCCAAAGTCCATGCAAAGCGGCCTGGACAGTTAGATTATTTGGAAAAACGATGGTAGTATCATCAGGGAAAAGTGTAGAATGTGCGTCGTGTCTTGTATGTAATGCTGGATTAATCTCATCATTAGTCGGATATCTGTGTGTATCTGAGCATTCCAAAGACAACCGGTCTATGAATCTTTCTAAGGTAAAATCATCTTTCAAATCACTAATGAGTTGAGAAAAGAAAATATTGAATTTCTTCAAGGATCGTTTACCGCCGCAACAGAGCATCCGTCGAAGTGTATAAGATTCCAAAATATCAAAGACGCGGTTCATCGAATTACCAACGAGTCCAACTTCACATATAATAAACAATATGAATGGATGTAACGTTGTAAGTTTGAATGTCTGATAAAACTTCATTCTGCGCCCTATCTCTGAGCAATCGTCGCAATCGGTCATTTCTGCATAAATCTCCGAATACCGCTTTAATTCAGAGAATTCATATTCTATTTCATACGTCCCCTCTCGTTCTAGTTTTCGGCAATACCGCCGCTGATACGTATTATAGTGACCATTAGAATTAAAGA
>JAAXHL010000093.1 GCA_012270865.1 Candidatus Poribacteria bacterium
TCCATCAACTTAGATGTGACAGAACATTAGGTTTCAAGGAGGGAAACATTATACGCCTTCAACTGGAAATTAGGGGTTGCGAGGTAGAGCAGCAAACCACAGCGGTAAGTTCATTCATCCTCCCCGCGAAAGACCGCTATAAAAGATTCGGGGAGTTCATCAAAGTCATTGGCTATCTTCACTTTTCCCTTCCACTGTCCGCCGCTGCGTGGTTGCTTGTCGCGTTTCTGTTTTGCGTCTAACTGCTCGCGTCGTTGTAACCACTTTTCAACGAGGACTTTGAAATTAGCGTTTCCTTGCTGTTCTGATAGTACCAAAGCGGCCTGGAGATCCGATCTTGCTTCATCAATATTTCCCAACTCAGTCTTTGCTATACCACGATGAGCGTACGCTTCGGCATAGTCAGAATTTAGACGAATCGCCTCGGTAAAGTCAACAATAGCGGCGTCAAAATTTTCACATAAAACTTTCTGAACCGCCCGATTGTAGTATGCTTCGGTGAAATGTGGATTGAGAGAAATCGCCGCATTGTAATCGGCAAGGGCAGCATCTTGAGCACCTAATTCATTTTTAATATTGCCTCGGTTGTTGTAAACTTCGGCATAATCTGGTTGCAACCGAATTGCCGTGTCGTAAGCCGAGAGGGCTTTTTCTGCCTTGCCTCCTTCCCAGAGGAGGCATCCGATCGCGAAAAAGGCATGTGCAGCAAGTTCGCCATCGCTCAGTTCTGAGGCGTAAGGTGGCGGTTTATTGTTTTCGTGTGTTTTGGCAACCGGTGTTTCCTCTGCCAATTCTGGAAACCGTTCGGTGAGTTTTGGAACATAGGCATCTTCATAGTTGGCAATGATCCGAATAATAAAGGTCATCAGCGGGTCTAACGGGTGGTTTTCATTCTCGCCAACCGAATAGATTAACTTTTCTAATACATCGTCCAGCCACTGATACTCATCTTCGGTCAATTTGATGGTCCCGTAATGCCCGTGCAGTTTTCCGAAGTCGATTAATCCGTCTAATACTTCTGTTAGCCACTGGTAGGCAGTTTCGGGATACGGCGGAGGGACAGCAGGTTGTGATGTGCGTGTCTGCAACGGTTTGGAATTATCTAACAACTGGGACATATTCGGTGCTATATCTGTGAGTAAAAGATTATTTTTTGCAAATCTGAGTGTTGACATTATTTACTCCTAACGCCAGTTTGAAAATATTAGAGGTTTCCGAGGTGGACACAAATTGAGCAAAAAACAGTATATTCCCTGAAAAAGCGGCGATTTTTAGGAATACAACCCCCTAAATCCCCCTTATCAGGGGGACTTTAAGAGAAAATGTGTCTGCCTCAAGTATTTATCAAACTCACGTTACTCCTATCTCTGTTTATCATGTTTTATCAGTTTGCGGTGCTGAATTGTTGAATTCTTGAAGTCTTTTTTCTATGTCAGTTTTGAGTGCCGTATCATTTTGCTGTTCAGCTAATTCCAATGCAGTTTGATAATCTGCTCTTGCTTCACCAGTCCGAAGCAAAAGGCACTGCAGGCGGGGTTTGAAACCCCGCCTGCAAAGAGGTTTGTATAAATTCATGTGAAGTATTTATTATACACAAATTGACGGTAAATCGCAAATAAAAATTAGGCACTTCATAGATAACCGTTTGACAGAAAAATGTTTTTGTAGTATAATTTATCCAACAACTATGAAAGTTTGTGTGCTGCTACCGGCTTACAATGAATCCAAAACAATCGGGCGGATAATTCAGGAAGTATCTGAATTTATCGGCGAGATTGTTGTTATTGACGACGGTTCGTCGGACGAGACGGCAGGGATCGCATCCGCTTATGGTGTCGTCTGTTTGGCAAACGCCACGAATCGTGGCAAGGGAAACGCTCTGAAAAAAGGTTTCGCTTATGCGATTGAACACGGGTACGAATTCGTCTTTACAATCGACAGTGACGGACAACATGAACCGGCAGACATACCACGCTTTTTAGAACATTTTCATAGCACACACCCAGATATACTCATCGGGGCAAGGGATACAGAAAACTTGCAGACATCAATGCCGTTGCATCGGCGTGTTAATAACCGTCTCGTCTCTTATGTCGGTTCAAAACTGTGCGGACAACGGGTGCCAGATTTTCAATCGGGATACCGGCTCATTCGCACAGAGGTTTTGCGACAGGTGCATTTAGAAACGGAGCGTTATGAGACCGAATCCGAACTCCTGATAAAGGCGGGAAGGCTCGGATTCCGGATTGAAAGTTTACCGATCCAGACCTGTTACGGCAATGAGGTTAGCTATATTAAACCGTTTCGAGAGATGTGGCTTTTTACAAAATTATTATTTCGGAGTTTATGAATTCACTTAGGCTTTTTGTTGACGGTTTCCTGATAGGTATAGCCAATATTATCCCCGGCATGAGTGGCGGGACCCTTGCTCTCGTTTTAGGCATTTATGAACGGCTCATCGGTGCATTACGGCGTATCGGATTTTCAACAGTCAAAAAATTGCTTGGTGTCCTGAGATTTAAGCGGCACGCCTTTACGGAAGCGGGAGCCGAACTTCGCCGTATCGACTTCGGGTTTCTCGCACTCTTGGGTATCGGTGCAATCGCTGCCCTATTGCTCACGTCAAAACTAATTGTCTACCTACTCAACGAGCACCACGACGCAACTTACGGCTTTTTTAGCGGACTGATTCTGATATCTATTCTCATACCGATGCGAATGCTAAAGGGGTTCGGTTGGAAGGAGACGTTGGTTCTGTTGATCGCCGTTGCCTTAATATTAGGTTTATCGGTCGGTATGGGTGAAAAGCAGTTAGAACGGGTCGCCTATAAAAGCGGGAATGAGACGCAGATAGATGTTCCTGTCGAACGGACGACGCAGCTACCGACGTATTGGGAACTCGGACTCTTTTTTGGAAGCGGTGCCTTGGCGGTCTCAGCGATGATCTTACCCGGCATCAGCGGTTCGTTTCTGATGCTTGCACTCGGTGTCTACTTTCCGCTCCTGACAGCGATAAACTCGCTTGTTGAAGGTGTGCCGGGGTTACTCAAGGGAACGATAACCGAAGCGATGGCAGCAGGGACCTTGATACTGACGTGTGCCGCGTTCGGATGTCTATTTGGGCTGCTTGCATTCACACGGTTGCTTAACTATCTCTTGGAACGCTATCGGAACCTGACAATCGGTTTTCTCATCGGATTGATGGTGGGTTCACTTTACGGATTGTGGCCCTTTCGGGAGTTCGCAATGGTTGATGGAGAACGAATAGATACTGCTCACATCTTACCGCAATTTGATATGAATCTGGCTATCACTGTCGGGGCATTTCTTCTCGGTGGTGGTGTTATTATTTTGTTTACACGTCTGGAGCGTTAGAAGCTGCTCCTTTCACGTAGGTGTTAAGGTGGATTTGGGGGTGTTAGCATGCGGCATCCTCGGTAAAAGGGGTGTAATTATGGAAGATGATTATGGTCATGACTTTGAAATTGCAGAATTTGCGGAGATGGAAAAATCTAAAGAATTTAGGCATTGTACGACTTTTTCGGGTGAACCTGCGATAATCGTCGATTGTCGTGTTCCGACACCGAGTCCGCCTTATCCGGTGTCTTTTATTGATGCTGTCCGCGATAAAGGGAGCGAATTTTCAAAGTG
The DNA here is from genome assembly GCA_012270865.1 of Candidatus Poribacteria bacterium. Lineage (GTDB taxonomy): Bacteria > Poribacteria > WGA-4E > WGA-4E > WGA-3G > WGA-3G. Next base: position 3,652 of record JAAXHL010000093.1, read on the forward strand.
GTGTCGTGATTTCGGTATTTCTAAGAATTACGCGACTTACAAGGCGTGGTGTCGCGAGGTAGGCATTTTCATCGATTATAAATCGAGGTGAGATGTGGAATTAATGTCGCATTGATGGTTCCTGCTTACTGTTCCAGATGGCGAGCGAGATGAAAAAAATAAGAAGCGTCGGTTTTTTTGTCAATACTACCAAAGCAAACGCGGCAGGTATCGTCGAAGGCGTGTCGGCATGGCTTGAGGAGCGCGGCATTGTTCCGCTGCTACCAGAAGAACAGGCGGTTGAATTAGGGCATCTCCAAACCGGTATCTCCAAGGTAGAGATGGTCGAACAAGCCGATATGCTGCTTGTGCTTGGTGGAGATGGAACACTGCTGAGTGCAGCACATACACCACACATTGAGAATGTGCCGATCTTGGCGATCAACATCGGAACGCTCGGATTTTTGACAGATGCGTCACTTGATGAACTCTACCCGACTTTGAAAACGACCTTAGCCGGTGACTATCGGATAGAGCATCGGATGATGTTAGAAGTTGTTGTAGATAGAGATGGGTTCCCACAGCCGTTTCGTGCCTTCGCACTTAACGATGTTGTTATTCGGCATTACACGCGTCTCATCGAATTAGATGCCTACGTTGATGGCGAACTCTTTATACCGTACAACGCCGATGGACTCATAATCGCAACGCCGAGCGGGTCTACTGGCTATTCGCTCTCTTGTGCTGGTACTATCGTTGCCCCGCAATTGGAGGCGATCCTTCTAACGCCTATCGCACCGCATAGTTTGACGGTGCGTCCGTTCATCGCCGATGGCGCTGCCGAGATAACTGTGAAGATGCGTGCCGCGTATCAGAACGTAGATGTTTTTGTGGATGGTCAACGTGAGACACACAGCCTTACCGCAGGAGCAGTCATAAAAGTAGAGAAAGCGGAACGGACAATTCAATTGATCCGTTCGCAACATCATAGTTACTATAGAGCCTTGCGCGAAAAATTGATGTTGGGTGAAGGCATTAAACGTGCCTGACAGGATTCTGCATCAGCCAAAGTTTGTAAGCCCAACCAACGGGCGGGGAACCGGATATACGGATCGGATTATTTTTGCTACATACTTCCTGAACGAACCTTGACCGAAAACGCGCGCCACATCTTTTGAATATTGGAAAATCGCGTTTTCGGTCAAAGGAATGTTTAAAAAATGATCGAAACACTCTCTATCCGCAATATTGCCCTTATAGATGAACTCGAATTGGAACTGACATCGGGGTTGAATATCTTTACCGGCGAGACAGGTGCCGGTAAATCGGTTATCCTCAAATCCATCGGTTTGGTTTTAGGAGAGAGAGCCTCCGCTGATATTGTACGCGAGGGTACCGATTTCGCGAAAGTGGAAGCGAGTGTCGCGCCAGACGACACGCATCCAATATGGCACACCGACTTCACATTTAGCGATCTTTTAGACCCATCCGATGTTGTGATCCTTTCACGGCAGATCAGTGCGAACGGTAGGAGTCGCTGCCATATCAATGGGCGGTTAGTGAACTTAAAGCAGCTGCAAGAACTCGGAGCCTTGCTGGTTGACATTCACGGTCAACACGAGCATCAATCTCTGTTTCGTACCGAGACGCATCTTAAACTCTTAGATGATTTCGGTGGGAGCAGTGAGATGTGCCAGCAGGTCAGGAAAATCTATACACAACTCCGAGCCTTAGAAAAAGAGGCAGCGTCGCTTGCGGACACTTTGGCGGCATCAGAACGCGAAAAAGAGCTCCTTGAATTTGAAATCAAGGAACTCACGGATGCAGATCTCGAAGAAGGTGAAGACGAAAAATTAGCGGACGAAGCCCGACTTCTCAAAAACGCTGAAACGTTGCACGCGTCGGCGAATATGGCGTATCAACAACTTGGGAGTGATGGAGCGGGGACGGGCGGTCTCGGTAGCCCTCTTGAACGTTTAGAAGGTGCCGCGAAGGAACTTACCAAATTGTCTGAATTTGATAGCAGCCTTTCAGAATTGCAAGATCGTTTGGAATCGGCAATCTACGAAGTGGAAGATATTGCTGCGCAGATCCGGCAGTATGCAGACACTGTGGAATTCAATCAAGGGCGCTTAGATGAAATTGCCGATCGCCTTGCCCTCATATCGAAACTCAAACGGCGTTATGGCAACACTATTTCTGAAATATTAGATTACCATGCGCAAGCGGAACAAAAATTAGAGACAATACAACTCGGTTCAGAAAAACAGGAGGCGATCCAAGCGGAGATTCGCAAAACAGTCGGAGAGGCGCAGCATCTGTGTACTGCGCTTTCTGCGGAACGGGTCCACGTTGCGAAGCATCTTTCGGAGCGGATTGAGAAGGAACTCCGCACGCTCGGAATGGATAAAGCGGAGTTTGAGGCATCTGTCGAGCTTATGCCGGACGAACGTGGAGCGTTTCAGATAGACGGCAAGTCCTACGCATTCCGTTCTGACGGGATGGACGCTGTTGAATTCTTGATTGCCCCGAACGTCGGTTCTGAAGCGCGTCCGATTGCTAAAATCGCGTCCGGTGGTGAAATCTCGCGTATCATGCTCGCACTAAAGACGGTGCTGGTACAAGTAGACGAGGTGCCGACACTACTGTTCGATGAAATTGATAGCGGTATCGGCGGCAAAGTCGCAGATGTCGTCGGTGGGAAATTAAAGGAACTTTCCGCGTTTTCCCAAGTGATCTGTATTACACATCTCCCACAGATTGCCCGTTTCGCTGATAAACAGTTTCAGGTAGAGAAAAAGGTTGTCGGTGAGCAAACACTTATTACAGCGAAAGCATTAACCGCAGAAGAACAGGTCGATGAAATCGCTCGGATGTATGGCGGTAAAACCACTGAAATAGGTCTCGCGCACGCACGAGAGTTATTGGGTGAAAAATAGTGGAATAGTGGTAGGTTATAGGTGGTAGGTTATAAGATAAGAAGGCTTAGGTGCCCCACGGGGAAATACCCTATCAAAAACATTGCTTTTTCTTTTAACTTACGCCAGTTTGAAAAAAATATTAGAGGTTTTCGAGGTGGACGCAAATTGAGCAAAAAACAATATATTCCCTGAAAAAGCGGTAATTTTTAGGAATACAACCCCCTAAATCCCCCTTATCAGGGGGACTTTAAGAGAAAATGTGTCTGCCTCAAGTATTTATCAAACTCACGTTTTAACTTATAACTGTTAACTTATAGCCTTTGAAGCAACGAACCTGCTTGACTGAACCGCAAGGAAAGTTAAAAATATGGACGATAGGTTTACACAAGCCAACGGAACGCATGTCTATACTGGATGCGAGTTATTGGTCAAGGGTGCCTTGGAGAGTGGTGTCAGCCTTCTCACAGGGTATCCCGGCTCGCCACTTGCTGAAGTATTTGACGTAATCCAGCGCAATGCCGAGTTGTTGAAAAACAACGGTATCGTCGCACAGATAGCCAACAATGAAGCGTTAAGTATCGCACGGCTGAACGGTTCGCAGATGGCAGAGCTCCGGGCGATTGCCTTCATGAAGAGCGTCGGCTTGCATGTCGCCTCCGATGCCCTTGCGATTAGCAACCTCGCTGGCACAACCGGCGGTGCTGTCGTCGTCGTCGGTGATGATACTTGGTCGCATAGTACACAAGTCCCTGCCGATTCCAGATTCCTTGCCCGACACGTCTATACACCGCTGATTGAACCGAGTACTTTTCAGGAACTCAAAGATTGGGTTAATTGTGCTTTTGAAATTTCCGCAGCCGCGGACCTCTATGTCTGCTACTTAACCACCGAAAATCAGGCGAGCGGTGGCGGTAACGTTGAACTCCAACCTAACATTTATCCCGACATTACCGGTTTGAAACGTGTCAACTTGGATACTGAACTTATCAACGCCGATAAACGTGTCGTCTTACCGCCACATACTGCCCAGATTGAGACGGAAACTTTACGCGAACGGTTACCGAAGGCACTTGAAACAGCAAAAGACTTAGGACTCAACGAAATCCAATTTGGACAGGACGGTTCCAATAAAAAACGGTCGCCGCTCGGATTCGTTAGCACGGGTTTGGCACACAGCTGCCTGCTCCATGCTCTCGGCGAGTTAAACCTATACGGCGATATTCCGATCCTTAAACTCGGTATGACCCACCCACTTGATGCGGACATCGTCCGAGAATTTGCGGAACAGGTTAACGAAGTCTACGTCGTCGAAGAGAAACGTCCACTTTTAGAAAACGAAATTAAAGCACTCCTGACGCAGATGTACCAAGACGGTAACATCAAGCGTTACGTAAACGTTTGGGGTAAACAGTTCCCTGACGGTTTGGCGGGAATTCCGGCGGCTTCGGGATTAGATGCCTCTATTCTCATTCAGAAACTCATTCCGCTTTTCAAACACTTGTCAACTATCAGCAAAGAGGTTTCTGATGAACACAGTCCCTCTTCTACTGAAAGCCGAAAGTTTCCGAAGGTTTCCGAAAGCTATCTTGCTATTGATTTGGACCATCTCGCCTGTGAAGAAGCGCGCCAAGCAGCGGTCTCCGAACAGGAGATCGACATCCCGAAACGTACGCCGACCTTCTGTCCCGGGTGTCCACACCGCGACTCTTCGAGCGTCCTCCTCGAAATCACGAGACAATTTATGGATGCCGAGTATATGAAAAAGCATCACGATTCGGGTGCGGTGGACCTCGTTTTTCACGGAGATATCGGCTGTTATTCCATGCTCAAATATGAACCGTTTCCGCGTCTGATGCACAACCTCTCCGCGATGGCGTTAGGTGGTGGTTCCGGTGCCGGTATTGACCCGTTTATTGAAAATAAGCAGATCGTCTTTATGGGGGATTCGACCTTCTTTCACGGTGGAATGGCTGCGATCTCAGATTCGATTAAAAATAACCAAGACATCACTTACATTATCCTTGACAACCAGACGACAGCGATGACCGGGCATCAACCGACGCCGGCTGGTGAACTTGATTTACTCGGTAATCCGACATTTGCGCAAGATATTGAGAAAGTCGCTCAAGGACTCGCCGGTAATTCCGAAATAGAAATTGTGCGTACCAACCCTGAAGATCGGGTGAACTATAAGAAATACTTGGAAAAAACGATTCTTAAACCGAGTGTCAAGATCGTTATTGCTGATAAAGAGTGCGCGATTACCTATCATCGCCGCCTCCGTCGCGAACAACGAAGCGTCATCGCTAAAGACGGGTTCCTAAAGTCCGAAAAACATATCAATATCACACCTGAAGTCTGTGAATTCTGTCGAGAGTGCACGACAGAGACAGGATGTCCGGGTCTAAAAGTTGTTGATACCGATTACGGCGAAAAGATCGCTATTGACCAATCGAATTGTGTTACCGATGGCGCGTGTGCGCGCATTAAATACGCCTGTCCAGCGTTTGAAGAGGTTATCGTTACACGCAAACGTCCGCCTCAAGAACAGGCAATCGCGGCGGGATACCGAGACCTTTTGAATGACGATCCCTTACCGCCCCCGCGACTTATCCCATTTGAACGGAGTTGGAACATGTACGCCGGAGGTGTCGGCGGTATGGGGATCGGTACGATCTCGAAAGTCCTCGTCGTTGGTGGGTACCTCCAAGGTTATGATGTAACCTTCTGTGATCGGAAAGGGTTGGCAATTCGTAACGGTGGCGTTTATACACATATTACATACACGCGACCCGGGACCCACTCTTCTCCGATGATCCCGTATGGTAAGGCGGACTTGCTGTTGGGACTCGACATTTTAGAGGCAGTCCGTGGTATCACAGCGCATTCACTTTTCCGCGTCGCATCGCCTGACAGAACCGCTGCTGTGGTGAATACTGCGAAAACTGAGACAATATCCACCCTCATCGGTCAAGACGAATTTGAGACCGATACACTTGAAGATGCGATACAGGCGCATACCAAAACCGACGCGTATTTCGGGACTGACCTTTTCACTGTCTCTGAACAATTGTTCGGAAACAAATTATATGCGAACATCATGCTGCTCGGTACTGCCTTCCAACGGCAGTTGATACCTCTTGAACTCGAACCGCTCCAATTGGCACTCAAGCAGATGGTTCCACATGCCGATTTGGAGACGAATATGAAGGCTTTCAATGTCGGACGGCGGCTTGCGCTTGATCCTCATCAGATAGGGGATGAAGCTCCTAAACAGTTGACTTGCTTTGAGATGCTTGCCGAGAAACGACGGATTCTTGAGAAAAAACGCAACGGCAAACGGTTGGCGCAAGCATACATGGCACTCGTTGAAGGTGCCGTGGAGACCTTAGACCTCGGTTCGGACGACATGCATCGGATACTGGCACGCTACGTCTACGACCTCGTACAGTTTGAGGATCTTAATTACGCTCGGCTGTATGTTGAAAAGATAAAACGGGTGCATGCCAACGATTCGGAAACATACAACTATCAAGCAACAAAAGCCGCAATACGGTATCTCCACAAGGTGATGTTGATTAAAGATGAAGTCTACGTTGCACATCTTCTCACAAGCGAAGAGAAATTGGAACGGGACAAGGAATTATATAAAGTCGATACAAAAAACGGCGACAAGATTACATACATCCATCTCAATCGTCCGCATTTCAGAGTCATGGGAATTGATTTTGAGGCGGATATTGACACGCGGAACTGGCAATTAAACCTGATGAAGCGGATGAAGTTTCTGAGACGTTGGCTTCCCGAATGGCATGCGAAGGAAAAGGCGTTCCGAGAGTGGTATATTACCCGTGTAATTGATACCTTCGCTCCGACGGATCCTGAAGCATATCAAAGACATCTTCAAGCGTTAGAATGTGTCGAAGAAGTCCGTGGCTATCGGGAAATTCGCTATCCTAAAATGGAAGCCGCGAAAAGAACGGTTGAAGGTTTACTTGAAAGATAACAGTTTTAGGACTTACGCAAATTGAGAAAATATTGGACGTTTAGACGCAAAAAGTAGGAATTAACCCCCTAAATCCCCCTTATCAGGGGGACTTTAAGACGAAACGAAGTGGAAGGGTTTTTGCTCGGGTATTTCTTCAACCCTACGGTAAGGAACATGAAACCTAAGACATGCCTCATCGAACCGCAAGGAAAATTAAAAACACTGACTGGACATACTCGTATCGTCGGGGTTATTGGCGATCCGGTTGAACACAGCCGTTCACCGCAGATGCACAATGCCGCTTTCGCAAAAGCTGGACTCGATTATGTATACGTCCCGTTTCATGTCCGACCCGGTGATTTGGCGGACGCAATTTCGGGCTTTAAAGCGATTAATGTCGTCGGTATTAACGTGACGCTTCCACATAAACAGGCAGTCATTCGGTCTCTTACGTCAATCTCGCGGGAAGCGGAACTTATCGGTGCTGTGAACACGCTCAGTTTTAAGAACGGTGAGATCCGTGGCGATAATACCGATGCTCCGGGTGTTTTAAAAGCATTGGAAGAAAATGAGAATATGTCTCTACCGGTAGACGAAGATGTTGTCGTCTTAGGGGCAGGTGGTGCTGCGAGAGCCGTGGTAGTTGCGTTGGCACTCGCGGGTGTCGCATCTATCACAATTGCGAACAGGACAGTAGAAAAAGCGGTGTCATTGGCAGAGGAGATGGCAGAAAAAACGGGTGTTCCTATGCACGGGATGGGACTTACGGATGCCCGATTATCCGAGGCTGTTCATGAGAGTGAACTCCTTGTGAATACCGCAACTACAAGCATGGATGCGAGCCATCCGCTACTGATTTCTGCCGATTGGCTTCAACAGCGTACCATTGTCTACGATATTGTTTATACGCCGCCGGTGACACCGTTAATGGAAGCCGCTAACGCCCGCGGCTGTCGTACGCTCGGCGGCATCGGAATGTTAGTGCATCAAGGGGCTATCGCTTTTGAGAAATGGACAGGTGTCGCACCGTGTACCGAAACAATGCTCCAAGCACTCTCTTTGGAGTTATAAGTTATAAGTGGTTGGTTCTAAGTAAGAGGTTTTGGAGCGTCCGAAACTCTCTTTCTGAAAACTGAAGGTTTTTCGGAGAAAAACGGTACTGATAACTGTTAACTATAAAGTATACGAAAGGGGTCAATAACCACATAATGGAACAGCAAGAACACGATCTTAATAAGCCGATTCGCTTTGTTATACTCGGAACTTCTTATACGATCAAACCGACTGAGGAATTAACGGCAGAAGCCATCACTGAACTCATTGCCTCTGTCAAGAGTTTAGTTGATTCCTATATTAGAAAAGGGTTTGACGAACAAAGGGTTCCGTTACTCGTCGCGTTCCACATCGCTGACGAGAAACGTCGTCTCCAAGAAGAATACGAGTTGCCATTGCACCGTATAGTGGAGCGGCTGCAGTTCGCGATTGAAGAGGATAATGAAATGCCTACGCAACCTACGACTCAGGAGGCAGATGAGGATACTGCTATTGAGGATGCGTAAATTTTTGATCGGATGTTGCGACTGCCATGGTTTCACGCGTTCATGAACAGTAGCCAGGCAAGGATACCGAATATCGGGAGCAATACAATTAAGATTTTCACCTCAATGAGATATTTTTTATAACGTTGAATCGCGGCGTGTTGTTCTATCCACTCATTAATGAAATCGATCCGCCGCTCAATAGATGGGTGCGTGTTGAAAATTTCAAAGAAACGACGGATTGATTTCGGCACGGAATTCAACACTGCTAATTTCAGTAAGGCGTTTTCAAACGCGTTCGGTTTTCCTGTGAGGGCGACTGCGTATAGGTCCGCCTGATGTTCGCAACGTCTTGATAGATACCGAAAGATGAACACAAAATAGACGGTTAGAAATCCTAACGAACATAACGTTGCTAAGATTTGCGACTCTCCGAAATGTGCTACCAGCGGTGTCTCAATAAAGAAATAGAAAAACGGGTAACTCAATAGATAGAAAATCGAAAAAAGCATATAGGTCGGAATGTGTTTGTAGCGGATATGTCCGAGTTCGTGAGCGACGACGGTCTCGATTTCTTCGTCTGTAAAGTATTCGAGGAGTGCATCTGTTAGGAAAATCCGCCGATTCCCTGAAAAAGTTCCCGCAACCGCAGCGTTTGCTATCAACAGCGAACCGGTTTGCCACACCACAATATCCCGATATTTTATTCCACTCTGTTTTGTCAAACGATCCAATTTTCCCTTCAACACTGAATCGGATGCCAAGGGTTTTGTTTTCCATAGAAGCTGCATGAGTAATGGCGCGAGGATGTATGCGGAGGCAATCACGGGCAGTATTAATCCGATAAGTACATACGGATGCTCCATAATGAACACCTTCGCTGCATACGGCAACCACTGCAAAGCGTCTATTATGACGAGATAGACGAACATGGGTAGCAAGGGAAGGAGCAGGAACTTGAATTGGAGGGTCGCAACCTCGCGGTAGTAGCTCGCTTGGAGGCGACTCACTTGGTAAAATGCGAGCCGGATACATATAAGTCCAATTAGGAGCGGAAGCAAAGCGACTGCTTGGCGCAGATTTTCCATCGGGAAGAACGCGAGGTATTTGTTAATCAATGCCGGTAAATTCAGTAGATATAGATTACACAGATACGCCGCTAAGCTGATACACTCAAAGACGATCATGAAACGTCGTAGACGATAGAGCTTGGGGAGGTTCTCCTCTTTGTCCGCCGGAAACGTCCGGGCAACATACGCTGTCACGCAGCAGGTGATGAGTACAGGGAAACCTGTCAGTATAATTGTCCAGAAGACTACCTGCGTATCACTGACGTTCAGGCTGCTTTGCGGCGGTTCAAAGGTGAAAAGGAAGAGTAAACCTGTGATTAGAATGATGCTTATCTGTCCCATGCTGCCGGTAATCCCTTTTTTGGTGTGATGTTCATCTGGTGAGGTTGGCGAAGAACATTTTTCGCTATCGTTTCGCCAGAAAAACAGATATTGAATTTTACCTTATCGGGAATGAAAAATCAAGAGGATTTTGGGATTCATCAAGCCCTATTCGTAAGCGTGAAAAAAACTTTTGACTTTTTTAAGAAAAAAGTGATATAATTTATAGCAAAAGCACCTGTGAGGGTTAATTGCTTAAAGGTCTTGAGTATTTTGCAAGTTCGCGGTGCAATTTCTGGCGTTGAAAATTGTTGTCTGCGCTCGGGTCAGGTGACTATTTCGTCTGCATACATACATTCAAAACGGGATTTGAGAAAAATTCCGAGCCAATAGAGTTTATCTAATTTAGGACGTAACCTGAGAACTCCACTTTAATAGTGTTGATTCACAAGCGTCGTTCTGAATTGTTGTACAAACTTAGGAGGAATCCATGCTAAATAGAACTGCTTTCACGATTATTGCTCTTTTCGGCGTTGTGCTTGTTGTGAGTAGCTGCGGCAAGTTGAACCAAGAAGAGTTTGAGATGTGGAAGAACGAACATGTCGCACAGATGCAACAAGCCGATTCTGACATGTCAAACAAAATCACGATGTTAGAAGGCAAAGTTGATCAGAATAATAAAGATACAATGGAGTCAATCTCCAAAGCCAAGGAAGAGGTGATTGCCGCATCTCAACAAGGTGATGCCGACACTATTGCTGCCGCAGAGCAAAAAGCGAAAGAAGGTGACGCACAACTCCGCGCGGACCTAACGAAAGCGATCGACATGCAAGGCAAGGAAGCAATGGACGCTGCGAAAAGCGGAGATGCCGAATTGCAAAAACAGATTGATGCCGCAAGCCAGACCGGCCAAGCAAACAGTACAACGATCAGGCAACTTCAATCTGATATCATGGCTCTGAAGGAACAGGCTGCTATGAACGCGGTAGAGGCAGCTAAGAAGCCGATGTTGGTTGCGACTGTCAATTTCGGCAGCGGACAGACCGGTTTATCGAGCAAAGCAAAAGAGATGCTCGACGGTGCTATCGATCAACTCATGGCTTCCGATGCGAACATTGTCGTTGTTGGACATGCTGATGGTACGCCGGTGTTGCGCGGCGGTTTCAGAAGCAACTGGGACCTCTCACAAGCACGTGCGAACTCAGCAGCGAAATACCTACAGTCTAAAGGGATTGATGCCGCGAGAATCGAGGCAGTCGGCATGGCACACACCAAACCGATCGCCCCGCAAACGACTGCCGCTGGCAGAGCGATGAATCGCAGGACTGAAATCTTTCTGCTTCCCGCAGGCGCAGTGATGTAGCTTAACTTTCATTTCAACGTAGGGGCGGGTCTTCCCGCCCATCGTTGTTACTTCACCGGGTTACAGCATTCGTCGGATAAGGACTTCATTGATATGCGTCTGGTATTTGCCTGTATCATGTCTCTTATACTCCTGATGACCTGTCTAACACCCGCGAATGCTGTTGATACTACACCCTTAAGACCTTCACCTGTCCGAGACTTTTTGGGTGAACACCTTCGTTTTCCAGCGTTTCAACTTTCACTCTTTTCCTACAAGCCAGAGTTAGGTGGTTTAACCGATATTCTTCAGAGTGTCGGTGTATCTCGGGTTCCGGGGGCACTGTTGCCTACGGTTTCTGTCGTATTTGAACACACGCCGGAATTAGATTCTCGTTTCGAGATCGGATATTGGCAGATGGAACTCGATATTCCGCCACCGACATCCGCGAACCTCTCTGCCACACTTATTCCGGTTTCATATCAATTCATCTACCGTCCGGTGCTGCTCTCCGATTTTCTGCCGATCTATTTGGGTGGTGGTGTCGGTTTCTTGGGAACGAGTTTCGGCGGTAGCGCAATTGACCTGATTGAAACCCAAGGCATTAGCCTCGACGGTAGTTCTGCCGGACCCACCGGATACGTCCTTATCGGTGCAGAACTGATGCAGTGGGAATATAACCTCGCTCTCAATATTGAGTTGAAACGGATTCTTAGTACCGTAGAGACGACCGGTTCTACACCGCTTGATCTGATTTTAGACGGCACTGCGATCGGGATCGGTGTCAAAATGAAATTTTAACCCGTGACGGCTAATCTTTCCGGGATGTTTTTAAAACACGGCAAGCGAATCCTTCCTTTTGTTGTCTGTCTCATATTCGGAGGCATTATCGGTAAATACGCCGATACACCACTCCCGCTTTTCAGTCTGTTGGCAGCAACCGCTGCTTTTGTCTTTTTCGGTATGGAACTCGCGGTCTACCTGCTGTTGGTTGCGTTGCCGTTTTCATTCCGCTACATCCTCCCGGGTCGTTTTGAGATTCAAACCCCGACAGAACCGCTATTAGGCATGCTCGTAGCCGTTTACTGCGGACAGAAAATAGTTGACTGTGCCCTCCGGAAGGCGAAATCGGAAGATACCTTCCCATTCTTCGTTCCGCTCTGCCTCTACATTTTCGTTACCTTTCTTTCAGCGATCAATACGCCGGATCTTTTTGGCACGCTCAAAGGCGGGCTGCGTGCCACAGTGTATATGCTGTTTAGTGTGATTGTACACGCTGTTATTCGCAACAGAGTTGCCCTAAAACGCCTGTTTATTGCCGCCTTTCCTTCTGCTGCGATCGCTGTTATCTGGACGGTTATTGTCTTAATTTACCATATTGATGCGTGGCAGTGGACGAGTGCTTATCGGAGTGCCCCGTTTACGAATTACTCTGTCTACGGTGCCTTTACCGCAATCTTCTTTCTGGTCTGTCTCAGCCGTCTCCTGTTTGACAATAGTGCTTATGACCGAGTGTTATGGATGGCGTGGTTCGTCTGCTTCGGTGTTGGACTGTTGATGTGCTTTTCGCGTGGGGTTTGGCTCTCCGTTATCGTCGCTGTCGGTTTTATGCTACTCCAACTCGGAAGAGGTGTTACACATAAAAAGATTCTCTTTACGGGTGCAGCGGGTGTTGTTTTACTGGTATGCCTAAATTTGCCGGGTGTCTACGACATCATTATAGAACGGGTCTCTTCTGCTGTGGATGTCAGTTACGCGTCAAACCGAGCGCGTCTCCTACGCTGGGGACAGGCTTTGGTGATGTTTCTCGAAAGTCCGATTTTGGGGAAAGGCTACGGTGCATTTGCGATGCTTTACGAAGAAGATGTGGCACTCGTCGGGAGTTACACGGCGCAATACCAACTCGGTGCACACAGCGAATATCTACAAGTGATGGCGGAATTGGGTATCGTCGGGTTAGGCGTGTGGATATGGCTGAATTTCGCTTTTTTACGCTACGGATTTCGGGCATTGCGAACAATAGAGGACGGATTTTACCGTTCTATCGTTATCGGATTGATGGCAGCGGAGATTTCTTTGATGGTGCATTTTTCGGTCAACAACCTGTTAAACGGTGATGCGATTGGGGTTCCTTTTTGGGGTATCTACGGGTTGTTACCGGCTGTGGTACAGATGGCTGTGCGTGAAAAGACTATACCAGAAACCGAAGACAGTGTATAATATGAGATAGCGTGAGTTCGATTAAAAGTAGCATTATGTCCATTGTCAAATTAAAGGTAAACCCTGTTCGTAGTAGGGAAACCATTCATTGCCCGTTGCTGACCTGTGGACGTGCGATAAATCGCACTACTACAAACTAACCCTAAAAAATCAAAGTTGACGAAAATGTAGCCAGCGCCCGCCGTGTGCCGTAGCAAACTTTACCAATGGAGAAAGGAATTGATATGAACATTATCCACATTATTTCGGATACATTTCGACGCGATAACCTCGCGATTTATGGCGGAAAGGGATACACGCCCTCCTTGAACGCCTTTGCGGAGAAATGTGTCGTTTTTGATAAAGCTTATGTGTGTAGTTATCCGACGGTCCCGATTCGAGGGGATCTGGTGACAGGACAGGTCGGTATCTGTCGGCGGGGATGGGAACCGCTCAAACGAGATGTCCCTGTCATCGCAACTGATTTAACGAAGGCTGGTGTCGTTAGTATGATGATTGCGGATACGCCACACCATATCAACAACGGGTTCTTTTACTATCGCGGTTTCACGGGTTGGAAGTGGATTCGCGGGCAGGAAGGCGATTGCTTGGAGACGCATCCGTACGATTATGAGTCGCAGGAGGCACTGCGGTATCGCGAATATACACGCACGCATCCGAATAGGTTACCCGCTGGCCTCGGAAATCACATTAGAAATACGGATTTTCGGCAGACGGAGGCGGATACTTTTGTTGCACAGACTGTGCAAACGGCTTGTGATTGGTTAGAGCGGAACTATCAGCACGAAAACTTCTACCTGATGGTGGATACTTTCGATCCGCATGAACCGTGGGATGCACCGGAGTGGTACCTGAAACGTTTTGATTCAAGCGATTACGACGGTCCAGAACCGATTTATCCGCCTTACGGTCCTAATCCGATGAATGAACGCGAGACGGAGCGGCTCAACGCACTCTATCGTGCAGAGGCATCGCTGGTTGACAATTGGATCGGGCAGCTGCTACGGAAGATTGAGTACATGGGGTTGACAGAAAATACGATGATTATTTTTATGGCAGATCACGGGTTTTTGTTAGGTGAACACGGGCTGCTCGCCAAGAATCTGAGTATGTATGAGGAGATTATCCACATTCCGCTTTTGGTCTATCATCCGGATGCGACACCACACCATACGGACGCGCTTGCGAGTATCGTCGATATTCCTGCGACTGTCCTTGAGGTATTCGGAGCGGAACGCGGTGCACAGGTAGAAGGCAACAGTCTGCTCCCTGCGATTATGGGTGAAGCCAACACCGGACGCGAATACGCCGTTACACACGGTGCGTGGGTCGGGGGTTGGAGTCCTGATGGTGGGAGTCCGCATGGGAGTATCACCGACGGTACGTGGTCTCTGCTTTTGGAGAACCGCGGAGGACCGAAGTCTTTATTCCATTTACCGTCTGATCCAGAGCAGCTGAATAATCGGTTTGAATCGGATACGGCAGAGGCGCGCCGACTCTATCAAGCGTTTTTAGATTTCTTAGCACAGCACGGTGCTCCTAACGCGATGGTCTCCCAATTCCAAGCTCGGTGGCCGGTTTAATTTTTTGTAGTGGTTCGTAGTAGCGCAATTCATTGCGCCTTACGTCTGCCCCGATTTATTTCTTACCCGCTGTCTCCGGTTCAGTCGCGAGGTATTTCTCATCCGTCTCTATATCGGATGGATAGCGAATCTCCCAGACTTTGATGTCTTTCGCAGTATTGTCCTCCGTTGGATAGACCGGAAGGAAAATATCCGTGTGTTCACCGCGCAAGAACAGCTTGACAGCGAGACTGTTCCAACCGAGAGGTGGAATGTAATAGGCTCTGCGCACGCGAGTTTCAGCGTCAAAGTCCAAAACGAGTCCACCCTTATCAATGTCCACCGAAATTCGAGAGGTTGGGGTGTTGACGATGTGTTCTACACGGACATCTCTCATCAAGCTGGCACCGAGTTCTTCTGTAGCGGCTGCTGCATTTTCGTCTTTAAAGTGCGTGGTGATGGATACTGTGTCAGGCGAAGGGCGGGCAATTTCAATGTAGTCTAACGGTGTGCCTGTCCCTCGCGGTTGCATCCGGTACGGCGTACCGATCGGTGTTTCCGTTCGTGTGAGTTGATAGAGACTAAATTGTCTATCACTGTTTTCATTACTGCCCATGGTTGAATAGTTTCGGGAGCCGGATAACACGCCTCGCTCTGTTAGCATCAGATGCGTGGTTTTGTGTGTTTTGAGGAATTCGAGTGCTTCGCGTGCGTCTTGTGCACTGAAGACGTGTCGGTAATAAAGGTGTATCCAGTGGGGGATAAAATGGTCGGAGTCAACAACTGTCCTGACACTACCGAGGACGTTGAGTTGTGTACCGTATCCCCAATTGGCTGCGATTACGGATTCTCTCGGAAGTGTATCGTGCATCCATTTAAATACCTCTGACCTGCTGTTTTGCCCTGGGATAGGTGGGCGCATGCGGGCGGCAGCGTAAAAGGACCGTAACAATTGCAGCGAAAACGACTCCGTAGCCGCGGGCAAGAAAGAACGCAAGCACACACAAACCGAGCGTGAAACAGATAGCAGAAAGATAAACTTGGATGTGATAAGGCTCAAGTTTTGGAGACATCCAGCCGATGGCTTTGTGGGTGTAGGCGATGGCATAAGCATAGAGTGGAAATATCTGCCCGTTATCTCTGCCGTGTGGTAGCCAGCGGTGCATATCGCGTAGAAAATATCGATGCGTCTTGCGCCGACAGCTTTTCGTAAGCCGATCTCGCGCGTCTTCTCACCGACGGAAACAAGGCAGATATTCATAATCCCAATACCACTGACGAGTAACGAAAAACTGGCGATACTGCCTAAAGCAATTTTTATTATCTTTTTAAGACGATCCAATTCCCTGGCGGAGCGTTTGGGTATCCAAGTGTAAACAAAATCATCCTTTCCTCGGTGTCTTCTCCGAAGTACTGCCTTAACATCGTTAATCACACGATTAACATCTGCACCTTTTTCAAAGAAGACGATTAGTCTATCAACATAGTGTTTTCCTGACACGCGTTGTTGAAAAGTAGTCATTGGAATGCAGATAGCATCATCCAAAGAAAACCAAATAAGATTTCTCCCTTTGGGTGTCAGTTTGCCGACAACTCGCATCCTTACTGGGGCGTGCCGGTAGTGAAACCGAATCTCTACCTCCCGTCCAATAGGAGACATGTCCCCAAACAGTTCTGTGGCAACGTTGGCCCCGAGGACACAGACTTGTAGGGCGTTCTCAACATCGGCCTCTGAGATAAATCGTCCCTCCTGGGTTTTCCAAGACATCAAGTGTTCATAGTCGGGGGTTGCCCCTTCCACCTGAGGTCTGAATTCTCTGCCTTGGTAGGTGACAAAGACATTAGGGGCCAGATTTCTGGGAAGGACAGCCGTGACACCTAGACACGCCGCTTCAATAGCGAGGACATCGCTCATAGTATAGCGTTCTGTGGTGTACCGCATGGCTCGCCGATTCCGGTAAAAAGCTTTTCGAGTTAAGAATTGAATATGGTTTGGTCCGCCGAGGTTTTTGATGTTATCGGTGATGATTTTTTTGCCCCATCGCCGATAGCTATCATACAAAGTACACTGGTGATGCCGATGAAGATACCGAGGATGGACAATCCAGCGCGCAGCCGGTTTTGTTGAATGTGATGGATACCCGCGGTTATCGCCTCATAGATTTTCATCTGGTAAAGAGAATCCTCTTCTAAAAGGGATAGCCCCTACAAAGATAGGTAGTTACTACGGCACGATTATCTACAGATAAGACTTCAGATCCCATAGCAGAATTGTGCCATCATAACTGCCACTTGCCAAAATAGTACCATCCGGTGAAAAAGCGAGACACTGCACATCACTGCAGTGTCCTCGGAAGGTGGCGATATTTTCACCGCTCTCAACATCCCACAACCGCACTGGACACTTCTTAATACCAAGACCACGTATCCACCACGCACCGGAAGCCAAATAGCGTCCGCACGGTGAAAAAGTTAACGCGAATGGAAGCCAACTGTCTTCCGGCTGCGGGATACTCATGAGAGTTTCGCGGCTGCTGATATCCCAGAAAAGAATTTCCTTTCCATTACTAATGGCAATCAAAGTGCTACACGGTGAAAATGCAAATGCCCTATTTTTTGGAAACCCTTCAATCGTTTCACCACTTTCAATATCCCACAATTGAGATACGGGCCCACGATCTGAGATACTCACAAGCAGTTTTCCATTTGGACTAAATTCCAAATCCGTTATAAAATCTCCATCGGATAACTCATGTGGAAGTGTCCGTAGTGTTTCTCGTGTTTCGGTATTCCACACGTAAAGTGGACTCTCAGTTCCGCCGCACGCCAATAGGTTGCCTGTTTGCGCGAGATCTGCTGCTGTTATCTCTTTTTTTTCAGCAGACAGTGTGAATGTATATTTGGGTTCACTTTCCTCAACTATCCACACTTTGGCAGTGTTTCCCTCAAAACCTGTTGCCTGGATTTTTCCAGAAGTGGACAGAGAAACAATATAATCCCTTCCAGGTAGATTGAAACAGGTTGGTGGAGTGGAGGGTTCGGTAATATCCCATAACATTACCGTTTCATCTTCACTCCAATAGCCACCTGCAAGTGTTTTCCCATTTGGTGAAAAAACCAGCGAAATAGGAACACCGGTATGTAGATGCGGAAACGAATGCGGCTCGGAATCGCCCACTGTCCATTTCCTAAATTCGCGACCGGTGGTGGAAGCTAGAACGAATGGGGTTCCTGTGGGAACGTGGGGACCTTGGAGAGGACGATATACTTCAAAGGAAAGTTCACACTTTTCACGGTGCTCTATATCCCACATAATCAACGTGTCATCAGACTTTTCGGCGGCGTGCAAAACTCCCGCTGGCGAGTAAAAGACTTGCATCTGCCCGGTTCCATAGCCGTGGTATCCTTGAGTCTGTTGCCAAGTGGCAACAGACCAGATCCGCACTGAGCCATTCCGGCCACCAGCCGCAAGGAACTGTCCACAGGGTGAAAACCAGAGACTTTGCACGAAACTGTCGGTGTCCGTGAAACAAGCCAGTTGCTCACCGGTTTCTATACGCCACACAGCGATGAATTCGGTAGAATTCCGAGGAAGACGAATAGTACCCCTGGGGTCAGCATGCACTATCAGGCTTTCATCGGGCATTAGACATGCCAATAGGTTGTTATCTGCAGAAAAAGCGATAGGACGCGGGATGCCGCCGAACCATTTGAAATTCGTTTCGTCATGGAATTTTGCAAGCCGTTCCCCGGTTTCTACATGATAAACGTATAGGATATAGTCTCGGATGCTAGACACAGCGAGACGTTGACTATCAGGCGAAAAAACGAGGCGAGAAACTGTGTGATAGGGTTTCTCCGCTTCATCCCGTTCCATCTGGGCAATGCAAACGCCCCGCTGCACATCCCATACTTTCACGAGACCATCTCCATCACCGGTTGCAAACCACCGTCCATTTGGAGAAAAAGAGATAGCAGAAATGAATCCACGATCTGTGTCCCATAAGGCAATTGGGGTCATAGTGGATAAATCATACCACCATACTCCTATGCGACTCCCAAATACAAGGTGCTTCCCGTCTGGAGAATATGCCACGTCAGACGTTATGCAGCTGTATCCTAATCGATGTATTGCATCCTCAGGCAACATCCACATAGAAATCTTAGTCATTATTTTACTCACATAAACCGTCACAGGTTGAATCACGAACACAAGTATACGCGTCGCAACATCCACCTCCACAAGGATTCTCTGTACTTGAACGATAACAATCCCCAATACACTTCCGCTTCGTCTGTTCCGTTTCGGAATTACAATTACTTGTTTCGTTACAAAGACTTCCGCAATCAGTACTGTATGAGCTGAGACAAGAACAATTGTAGTCACTAGACTCGGAGAGGTTATCAGTTCCCCCACAACAACCATCGGTAGGTTCGGCATCCATCGGGATCTCACTCCCGAAGTCGCCACTGCTGTCCGCTGCGAAGGTGGTTACCGCAGGCTCGCCGCCACCACAGCAACTCTTTGCCTCAGACTTCGCGGCAAACCCATCAAACGTAAACAAAAATCCAAAGGTGCCCAAGAATATCAGCGCAACCATAAACTGTCCGATTGTGTTGCGGTTACGGTTAAAAATTCTAATCATTCTCTCTTCCTTTCCCCGTGAGGGGTGTTTATAAAATATCAAAACGTGTGAAAAATGTCAAGCATATAAAACTTGACCTGTTTTATCTATCAACCCGTTATCACGCACGGTGCGCGGAACGGGGAAACCAGCAGTGCGGAAATTCCACTGCAACAAAAATAACTCGGGACGAGATGCTCCTTGCAAGACATCTGTGCAAAAATAGCGATTACGACTTCTTCTTTTTCACGGTAATATATCCTCTTCCAGATACTCGCGTATCAACTGCCGAAACTTCCGAAGTCGGGATTTCACCGTCCCTTCCGGAATTTCTAACAACTCCGAAATTTTACGGGTGGTGTGCCCTTTGATATACAATTTTCCCACATTGCTATAGATGGACTTCATCTTCGCAATCACATTGTGAATCTCTTTCACAACGACTGCTTGATGCTGTTCATCGGCGATACTGACACCGCCGCCAAAAGCCCCAGAACTGATAAAAGCTGCCAAATCCGAATCTCTGACGCTGTCTCGTTGCCGTTGACGGTGGAAGTCAACACACCTGTTTTTGGCAATCCCTACCATCCACGCTTTCGGGTGTTCCACGGGTTTTCCTGCTCGAAAGTGTTCAAGAATTGCAAGGACTGTCTCTTGAAAACATCGTTAGCGTCAAACAAGTTGTGAATGTCCGACTGAATAATACCTCTTAGCAGTGGTTCATGTTCATTAATGAGTGCAATCAATGCTTCATGACTACTGTCTCTATTTTTCTCTGGCAATGCTACATCCTTTCCGCAATGCCCTTTCACTATATAAGGCGTACAAGTAGGGCAAAACGGTCACTTTATGTTGAAAAAAATGTGTTTTTTCAAAATCTGCAGGACTTATGCAATTTTGACTTCGGCCCGTTCTGTTAGATGAGAATTTTCGGAGAAAACAGCGTTCTCCTGCCACAAACTGGGAAGTTTTGCGGCGTACTCGCCCAGATGCGAAGTGCATCGTGCTACAAAAGAGCAGCATGCGTAAGTCCTATTAATCTACATACTTAAATCAATACCTTTGCCAAAATTAATTGACTAAATAGGTAAATATCCTAAAGTTAACCGTCTTCTATAAGTAAAGACACAACTTTCAATCAAAAAGGTGCATCGGTGACAAAAAAGTTGAAAAATGAAAGAAATCTGAATGTGATAGGGCCTATGCTGAGGACAAAACAATTCTTGCAGATGCCTAATTGGCGTAGGTATTGATATTGTCATACACCTTATAAAGACCAGATTTTTATGCAAAAACGTGCATAATTGTCATAAATTGTGAAAAAAATCTGAATTTTTATCTAAAAGTCGGGAAAAATGCTTGAAATTGGGGAAGGGGTTTCAGGGGTTTGCGTTAATAAGTGAAAGTATTGAATGTTGCGATCAGGAGATCGCTCCTACAGAAGAAGAAATAAGTGCTATTATGAGGTAAACCGGGTTCATAGTAGTCTGTCCAGTTTATGACCGGAGACGTGCGATAAATCGCACTACTACGAACCCATCTTATAGTAAAAAGGCCATAATTACTTGCCCACGCGGAGGGAACCGTAGGGGTTGGGTAACCCAACCCCTACGAACTACGTCCAATCCATGATTACACCTAAGTATTCATCCTTCCGGTCTGTCAATCCGTCGTAAGCGGATTGGGCATCTTCTGGGTCAATGACGTGCGTTAGTAATTCTGCTACCTTGAATTTGCCTTCACACATCAGCGAATACACTAAGCGCGAGTTGCGTTCGAGTGAATGTTTCGATTCACCTGAGTGCAGCGTCGGATAGACCCATTCATGGGCACTTTTAAGGGTAATCGCGCCAAGACCGATGCTGTGACTGTAGTTTAGGATCGCCGTTGCATCCGTGACGTATTCGCCACGCGGTGAACCGAGTAGGATAACTTCGCCTTTTCTACCGGTCAATTGGTAGGCGGTCTCTACGAGTCGCGGGTTTCCAATCGCTTCGACGGTGACTGCGGTTTTTTCGCCGTTTGTGAGTGCGATAACGCGTTCGAGTGCGTTTTCTTCGTCAGGATTAATTAGGTGCTGGATACCACACTGCTGGGCGATTTCGAGCCGACGCGGTACCCGTTCCATGCTGATGACTTTCATACCTGCCAAGTTGAAGAGTTGTGAAGCGGAGTTGCCTACCAACCCTAAGCCGATAACCGCGACGGTATCCCCAAATTCTGCAGACGATACGCGTAGGGAGGTCATCGCGACCGTTGCCATTCGGACAAACGGTACTAACTTCTCGTCTATGTCTAAAGGCGGTTTGAGCGCCAAAAGCACTGCCTCCGTTTTGGTGATAGAGGCGTGCGGGGTATAACAGAAGGCGAGGTCCCCGACGGCACATTTCGTCACGTTTTCACCGACTTTCAGCACTTCGCCGATTGCTGTATAACCGGAACCGTGTGGGAATCGCGTGCCGCTTTCAAGTCCAGTATACCCTGCCCCTTCAGTGCCAGGACTAATCAGGCTATAGTGCGTTTTCAGTAAGATTTGGTTAGGTGTAAGCACCTCATCGAGTTCAAAATCTTCCAGCGTTGCTGAGCGTTTCGCTGGCATCACAATCCGTTTGCCTTTCATATCGCAATGCTCCTTGTTGATTTTTTCCTATTATGGTATCATATTTACACAATTTTTCATGTTTTAATTTTTCCTTGCGGTTCGGTGAGGCTGGTTTAGATGTTGATGTACCTTTCCGTAATCCGCCTTCCATTTTTTGATTTTGGACTCCTGAACCCAAACGACTTGGACATGGACATTTTTATTTTCAAACTCACGTTATTTTCAATGTTTAGTAAAGAAAAACAAAAACGCAGCTGACCGAACCGCAAGGAAAAATTAAAATAAAGAGGGAGATTTCTTTATGAGACTCACACAAGAACAGCGCGAAACTTATCGGACACAAGGCGTACTGATCGTCAAAAATGCGCTAACGGCTGAAGACCTTCAACCGGTAATTGACGAGATTTCGGATTGGATTTCGGAACGCGCCCTCGCCTTGAAAGCGGAAGGTAAGATCGAAAATCTGCATGAAGATGAACCTTTTGATAGGCGTTTCGGACTGTTGCTGGCACAGTCCGGCGAGATGGCAGGTGGGTTGGATATTATGCATTATCGTGGTGAAGCCATCTTTGAATTCATGCAGAACGATAACCTTTTAGATGTTATTGAAGGCATTGTTGGACCCGAGATTACTTGCAATCCGATTCAGCATCTACGTGCGAAACCACCGGTTGTAGACGGAAACGCGAGTTGGGCAGGTGGCGTACCGTGGCATCAGGATGCTGGTGTTATGATGCCGGAGGCGGAAGGCTCCGAGATTGTCACGTGTTGGCTGCCGTTAGGTGATAGCACAGTGGAGATGGGCTGCCTACAGGCATTGCCCGGTATTACTGAAGATATGGGGTATCTGGTCCATCAAAAAGAGGGTGGCACGATGATCAAACCGGAGTTGATGCCGGCTGTTGAACCGCTCATGTTGGAGTGCTACCGCGGCGACATCGTTTTGTTGAGTCGTTTTACACCGCATCGTTCAGAACCGAACACGTCCGACCGGTGCCGCTGGTCCCTGGATTTACGGTATCAGACGACAGGACATCATACCGGACGAACGGCGCATCCGGATTTCATCGTCCGCAGCCGCAAAAATCCTGATACTGTCTTGTCCGAGCACCAAGCGTGGTGCGATTTGTGGGTAGATGCTTTTGAAAACCCGCGCGGTTTCGCAGGACATAGGTCGGTGTAAGTTAGTTGTCGGTCATCAGTTGTCAGTTACCAGTTAAGAGGTTTTATCCTGTGATAGCACCCAACGCCTGAAGGCGTGGGCTTCGGTTTCGTAGACAGTGCGGTTTTCTCATAGAGGCAACCGTCTTATTCCGTCTCCACCCGCGGGCGTTTCCCTGTAGTCTCCTTCACTACAGGCATATCGTCAAGTGACGGCTATCCCTGCCCGCAATATGTTGATCGCAGCGTTGATGTCTCGGTCGTGGTGTGAACCACATTCAGGACAGCTCCACTGCCTATCGTTCAATGTTAGGTTTTCGTTATGAAAGCCACAAGTGCTACACGGTTTGGTTGTCGCAGTCCATTGATCAATCTCTTTCAAAAGACGCTTATGTTTTTGACACTTATATCGCAATATTTCAACAAACTGGTAGAAAGCAAGATCAGAGACTTTACGTCCCCAGAGGCGTTTCATGCCGTCAAGGTTCAACGTTTCAATGACAATCGTATCAAACTTCTTACAAAGTTTGCTCGCGAGTTGCCAGTGAAAGTCTTTACGCTGGTTGCTGATTTTACGATAGAGGCGTGCGATTCGTCTGACACACTTCCACCAACCGTTAGAACCTTTAACTTTACGACTCAGTGCCTTAGTGAGAGATTGAAGTTTCTTCAAGGAGTGTTTCAAAGGTTGTGGGTGTTGGATCTTCTCACCCGTGCTAAGCGTCAAATATGCGTCTTTCATGCCGAAGTCTGCCCCAACACTCTTACCCGTTGTTGGCAGAGGCTTTGTTTCTACAAAATCGGTTATCATATACAACCAATAGTCGCCGCAGTTATCGCGTTTTATCGTGATACGGCGGATATTTCCTTCAAACTCACGGTATTTATGAAACGTATAAGCGACTTTATCATGTCGCCATTTATCGTTATCCCATTTTCTAAAGTTGAGGGTGAGGCGATTTTTTCCCAAAGACCAGCCAGCCTGTTTGAGCGTGAAGGACTTGAACTTATGGCGTTTCTTAATCTTGGGTCTACCGCCAAGTTTTTTCAAAAATCGGTCATACGCCAAGTGAATCCGTTTGAGTTCCTCTTGGATCGCTTGACTCGGCAAGGCATTCCAATGCGGATGTGTCGTCCGTTTCAAATCGGTTGCGTGTGCACACATTGCCTCATAACCCGCGTAGGGCAGCCCGTCTTTATAGCGTTGACGTTGCCACTTATGGAAATACTCGTGGACTTGCCACATATCATCAAGCAGGTTGCCAAGCCGAATACAATTGGATTGATCATAAAACGGATATTTGTAGGTTTTCATGGATTATCAGGTATCAGGCGTTTATCCGCGAAACAGTCGGAGGCAAGCACATTGCCAAGTGGCAACGCTGTTTCTGCTTGCCAACCTGATACTACAATTATACCACAATTTCACTACAATTGTCAAGTTTTTTCAGGGATTACGCCCTTAGCGGGAAACCTATATCCCAAACCTAAAGGATTGGGCTTTACGCCCGAATTCCCGTAAATCCTGAAAATCCTGATTCTGACATTCAAAGATGCACAGCCTAACAGGCTATGCTACAAACACATTCAGATGCACAGCCTAACAGGCTATGCTACAAGCACATTCAAAGGAATCGTAACGATGCAAGCGATTATTCTGTGTGGAGGTCTTGCGACTCGGCTCGGCGAGACTGCGAAAACGGTTCCGAAGGTTTTGCTGGAAATTGCTGGGAAAACCGTGCTGGCGTGGCAGCTTGAACTCTTGACAGAGGCGGGTGTCACCGAGGTCGCTCTCGCATCGGGACACCTGCACGATGTGCTATATGAAACGGTAGGTGACAATTACGCTGGTGTGCGTATCCGTTATGCTAAAGAGGAGAAACGGCTCGGAACGGGCGGCGCAATTCGGAACGCAATGCAGCAGATTCGGACATCGCCTTTTTTCGTGCTGAATGGCGATATCCTGCTTGCAGGTTTCTCGCTCCGAGAGATGTTAGACCGTTTTCAACAAGGTATGGCAGGCGTATTGTTGAGTGTACATGTCCCCGATATCCGTCCGTATGGCGAAATTATTTCGGATGGTGATGGAAAGATTCAGGCGTTTCGTGAGAAACAGTCTACCTACCGTGCTGGATATGTTAACGGTGGGGTGTATCTTTTCGATCAAGGTATCGCCGACGCGTTTCCGAAGGGACAGGAGACCTTCTCGATGGAACGAGAGGTTTTTCCGGTTGTCTCTAATCTTTATGCGCTGCAAACGGATGCGGACTGGATCGATATCGGTGTGCCAGAGCGGTTAGCGTACGCACGCGAATATTTTTAATTTACCTTGCGGTTCGGTCAGGTAAGTTGGCACTCTGACGTTCCTTTCCGTAGATCCGCTTTCCACTTCGTTCCAAGCTGCGCGTTCTTTAACTACTGGTTTGTCACGCCAAAGTTGACGGGTAAAAGATCGCGAGCACAGCTCGCTCCTACCAGAACACGCAAAAGATAGAAAGATCGCGAACACAACTCGCTCCTACCAGAACACGCAAAAGATAGAAAGATCGCGAGCACAAATCGCTCCTACCAGAACACGCAAAAGATAGAAAGATCGCGAGCACAAATCGCTCCTACCAGAAGAGGTGTGTGTTTATCGGAATCAATCTGAGAAATACAGGACTTACGCATTTTTGACTGCAGCCCGTTCTCTTAGATGAGAATCTTCGGAAAAAACAGCGGTCTACTGCCACAAACTGGAAAGTTTGTGCTACAAAAGAGCAGTATGCGTAAGTCATAAAATAAATATTTTCAATCCATCATTTCAAGCGTGACAGACTATTAGGTTTCCGCAGCATCCCCTGTTCGCAGTACGACGTAACTGCGATACCTTTCGGTATGTATCTCACCGGTCGCAACAGCATCTTGAATCGCGCAATCGGGTTCCGCAACATGGGCACAATCGTTGAATTTACAATTGCCGAGGTAGGGTTCCATTTCGGGGAAATAGTATTCGAGGTACTCTGTGTCAACACCCCATAAGCCGATCTCTCGGATGCCGGGTGTATCTGCGACCTCGCCGCCAATTTCTAAGGTGAAGAGTTCAACGAGTGTCGTCGTGTGCCGTCCTTTTTCGGTTTTGAGACCGACCTCGCCTGTCCGCAAACCTAAGTCGGGTTGGATTGCGTTTAGCAGACTCGATTTTCCTACCCCAGATGCCCCGACGATAACACTGAACTGATCCTTGAGGACGTGTCGAAACGCGTCAAGGCTTTCAGAACTATGGATACTGGTATAGACGACTTGATACCCTAATTTCTCATAATTGGTAAACGTCGTGGTGAATTCTTCGCGTTCGGTGGGATCGACTAAATCCATCTTATTCAGGCATATCGTTGCTTCCATGTCCCCTGCCTCCGCTAAGATGAGGAACCTATCAAGCGTCCGAAAGTTGAGGGGCGGCATGCGTGTAGAGCCAACGACTACGATTTGGTCGGCATTGGCAACGATGACCTGTTCGATGTCGTCCTGCTTGCCTGCGTATTGCCGTGAGAATTTCGTTTTGCGGGGTAAAATTTCCTCTACCACGCCTTCTTCGGCATCGAGCTGCGTGAAGATAACTTGGTCACCAACGGCGACCGGATCGGCGTATATTCTGCGTCCGGTTTCTGAGCGTCGTCTCCGTTTGAGTGTGCCACGGAGTGTGCATCGCAGAACAATATCGCTGTGCTGAACGTCATAGAACCCTGTTCGTGCGCGAATAACTCTGCCCTGTTCACGTGTAAGGATAGGTGCCACCTCCTAAGGCTGTTGGAAAGCTGCTATAAACATGCCGTCGCTACACGACTAAAGAATGTTTTTGAAGTCTTCAAGGTTTCCGCGTAGGATCCGGTTCGGTTAGAAACCGAACCTACCGGGCCTGGGGAAAATCGGAATTACCGAATTAATAAATTAACCTTCATCAAACCCCGCCTGCAAGTAGCGAGACATCTATAAAAGCGGGGTTACAAACCCCGCCTGCAATACTCTGGAATACTCTTAAATGTAGGACTTCATTGTTTTTAGAGCGGTTTCAATGTTTGCATCGAAGTTGTCGAATTTACATTCACATGAGACGCGTCCGTTGTATCCTGCTTTTTGGAGTGCTGCGAAGAAATCTGTAAAATCGAAATTGTCGTTTCCGGGATAAGAACGTTTGACGGGTTCAGCGATGTGGACATGCGCGAGCCATTCGGCAGCGTCGATGATATTTTGCATCGGTTCTTCTTCCTGATGGACATGGTAGAGGTCCGCGAGTGCTTTGATACCGGGACGATTCACCCGTTTCGCCATCGCAACGCCATCGGCGACTGTACGGAGGATATTTCCTTCACGCCAGCAGATGGGTTCGATTGCGATGGTCATGTTATGTGCTTCGGCATGGTCTGCTGCCATATCCAAGAATTCGGCGATTTGTGCTAAGGCGCGTTCTTCTGAATAGCCTTCCGCTACGTTTCGGGAACCGCTGCTCCCATAAACGATTACTTCTCCACCAATTTCGTTGGCTCTACGGCAGGCAGTCTCCACGTAACGGGAAAGGCGTTGAAAATCTACGGTCTCGCCTACCACGCGTAGGTCGCCCGGAATAAAGCCGGCGTACGACTCTGGCTTTAAAGGCGATTTCGCCACCTGTTCTCGGATTTTCTGAAATTCGGTTTCGTCCGACTCAGGTATCAACGCCGAACGTACGCCCGGTTCAATATAGTCGTATCCGACTTCCGCAAGTTGATTGACATTTTCTAAACCGGTACAGACCCCAAATCGCATATATTCGCTCCTTTTGATAAGTCGGTTTAAACGAACGGAATAACTGAGCGTAGCAGACTATAGCCGACAACAATTAGCAGTGCTACGAAGAATGTGTTGAAAAATCCGTTAAGTTCAAATCCGGGGACGACTTTATTGCCAATTCCGAGTAGGAAAGCGGTGATAACGAGTGTCGCTGGAAATTTCACAACCGAAAGCAATAAATCATGGAAGTGTGTCGGACACCCTAAGGCGTGGATAAGTTTCTCATCAAAGCAGTTCTCACATCCCAGTGCATGAATGATGTCAATAGGCGGGTTTGCTATCAGAAAGCTCCCTATTCCATTTAGAAAGGCAATGTTCATCACAAGAAGTGTGAGGAGGGTTTTGATAACCGCGAATCCTAACGCAACGGATATGGCTATTAACCGAGTATTGGCGTTTACCGTCGGCAAAAAGTGGACTGCTCCGAAAACGGTTGCGCTTAGGAGAATCAGGCTTAGGAAGTATGAGATAGGGGTTTTGGGGTTCACACCGGATTCTCCGACGAGGGGTCTCACAGGGCCAGAGTTCGCCATCAGTGTCTTAAGGGCGTTTACGGGGATCGCGAAATTGAGGTTTTGTCCATCGTCCCTGGTTTCAGCGACGATACCGATCACTTCACCCGTGCTGTTTAGAATCGCGCCACCACTACTGCCGCGCGAAATGGGTGCGTTAAATTGGAGTACTTTGCCGTGTACACGCGGCGTTCCCTCGGGATGGATGTTGCTAATGTGCCCTTGCGAGAATGTACCTTCTAACCCGCGCGGGTTACCTACGGTGTAAACCGTTTCCGAAATCTCAACGGTGTCGCTGTTACCGAGCGGAAGTGCTGGAATGCTACGGTTTGCGACTTTTAGGATCGCGAGGTCGTGTTCTGGATCCATCGCGGTATAGCCTTCAATCTCAAACCGTCTTTGATGGTGAACGAGTTTCGCGTTACCCTGTGAAGCTTTTTGGATAACATGGTAGTTGGTCGCAATTAGCCCTTCGCCAACGAAGAACCCACTTCCCTGTCCCGCTGGGCTGCCACTGGCATCTTTCATTTCGAGGAGAACTGTGGAAGCCGCGGCTTTTGTCCATATTTGCTGCGCGGTTTGCGCGTCCGCTACAGATATAGAAAAAGCCAGTAGGAGCAACGAGGCGATAAGACCACCTAACAATTTTTGTTTTTTCATTATGTTTCTCCTTATTGTCCGAATCGGCGTTTCCGTTCGCTGTAGGCACGTAGGGCACGGAGGAAGTCAATCTTACGGAACGAGGGCCAATAGGTATCGCAGAAATAGAATTCGGAGTAGACACTCTGCCAGAGGAGGAACCCTGAGAGCCGAACCTCCCCACTGGTGCGAATGATTAACTCCGGATCCGGCAGATTGGAAGTGTATAAATAGGGATGAATCTTATCCACAGTGAGTTCGTCTGCAATTTGCCGAACCGATTTGCCGGTTTCACTCTCAGCTTTGAGGTGTCCACGGAAAGCCTCGATAATTTCTTCGCGTCCACCGTAGGCGACAGCGACATTGAGGATGAACTTTTCATAATGTTGTGTTGCTTCTTCTGCCGCCCGAATCGCTTCTTGAAGACTCGGCGGTAACAAGTCTATCTGTCCCATGGCTCGGACTTTAATCTGATTGGTGTGGAGTCCTTCAATCGTGGTGAGTTCGCGCATCTTCCGTTCAATAAGTCCAAGTATGCCTTCGACTTCATGTGCTGCACGTTTGAAGTTGTCAATTGAGAAAATCCATATTGAGAATATCTCGACACCGAGTTCGTCGCACCAGTGTAGTACCTCTTCTAATTTGTCTGCGCCTTCATAGTGTCCTTTGATAACATCGTCAAGTCCGCTGGCTTTCGCGTAACGGCGGTTTCCATCAAGGATGACACCGATATGACGTGGTATGGTCCACGTGTTCGCTTCGGATTCCAATCGCCGTTGATAGGTGTTGTAAAAAAATTTTTCAACTCGGTTTTTGATAGTGCGGAGTGGCTTCATTGTGTGCTCCTGATCTGCAGTCGCAAGTTTCAATTACGGTGCAGCTTACAAACCTGTATTACGAATTCTATTATAGCACAGGAAAGTTGGAAAAATAAAGACTATTTTCTAACGTCCCTTCGGTTGCGTAGCATTTTTGAATCTATCGCCGAATTATGGCTCTAAAAGTTTAAAGTATTGACAAGTGATAGCGGTTGTGATAAATTTGTTTCGGAAAACCCAACGTTCTGGTGGAAAACACAAACTAACAGTTTATGCTACAAAAAAACAGCATACGTAAGTCCTAAAATCGTTTCTCGTTTACTGGAGTTGCCCTTTATATGGAAGTTGGAACTTCCCCTACGTTAACATCATCACGAATTCCCGCCCACGGTGTTACACTCAAATCTGTTCTTATTGCTGTTATCCTGATACCGATTAACTGCTATTGGGTCATTGAGATGGAGGTGATTCGATATTCGGGTCACCCTGTGACGATCTCCCTCTTTTTTAACGTAATTTTCAGCCTGTTCGTGGTTATCGGTGTGAACCAGTTATTGCGCCGTTTCGTGCCAAACTTGGCGTTGGTACAGAGCGAGTTGGTGATTGTTTATCTGATGCTTTCTATCGCTTCTGGTATTACCGGTCACGATATGCTCGAAATTTTGGTGCCGATGTTAGGACACGCCTTTCGGTTTGCGACTCCCGAAAACGAATGGCAGCAGCTGTTTGTGCCGTTTCTACCTAAATGGCTCACTGTTAGCGACACATCGCTATTGAGTGGCTATTATGAGGGTGAGTTGCCGCTCTATACGGCTGATACACTGCTCGGATGGGCGATACCTGTGCTTTGGTGGACTGCCTTTATTACTGTGTTGGTTTTCGGGATGCTTTGCATCAATATCATTGTCCGAAAACAGTGGATTGAGCACGAAAAATTAAGTTATCCGATCATCCAACTCCCGCTCGAATTGACGGAGACACCGCGGAATCGTCTTTTTCAGAACAAACTGATGTGGCTCGGTTTTGGCATCGCGGGAACACTTGCCTTCTGGAACGGACTCAATTTTTTGTATCCGATCTTACCCGAATTCCGGACCCGTGTGCGGAGTTTTCAGGTTTTTACGGAGAGTCCGTGGAACGCCATGGGGAGCATACCGTTTTCGCTTTACCCGTTTGCGATTGGACTCGGGTTCTTTATTCCGCTCGACCTGTCATTTTCGTGCTGGTTTTTCTTCTGGTATTGGCGGTTGATGCGTGTGCTGGGTGCCGCACTCGGATTACGCGCCTTACCGCGCTTCCCGTATATGAACGAACAAGCATCAGGGGGTTACCTTGCGCTTTGTGTTTTAGCGATTTGGGCGAGCCGTAGGCATCTATTACACGTTGCGAGAAGCGTTGCCGGGATTAAGGTGCTGAAAAATGGTGCTGACGATGAAACAGCGGAACCGATGTCCTATCGCGCTGCGACGATTGGTCTTATCGCTGCGATGATATTCCTTGTCCTTTTCTGTTACTATGGCGGGACGGAGCTTTGGGTGATGTTCATCTTTTTCGTTATCTATTACATGATTTCGATCGCGGTGACACGGATGCGCGCGGAACTTGGGACACCTGTACATGACTTGCACTATTCTGGTCCTGATGAAATTCTGACTCGGACAGTCGGAACACGCCGATTGGGTAGAGATAACCTGATTATGTTCTCGATGTTTTGGTTCATCAATCGTGCGTATCGAAGCCATCCAATGCCGCATCAGTTGGAGGGCTTTAAGATCATGGAACGGACGAACATGACGATGCACCGTATCATCTTTGCCCTAACGCTTGCGACGGTTCTGGGGTCTTTGGCAGGATTTTGGGCGTTAATTGATCGCGGCTACCGGCTCGGGATGGAGGTACGCGCCTATTGGCCCTCTCTAAGTGCTTTCGGGATAGAGCCGTATCGCCGACTCGCCGGATGGTTACAAGCACCAGAAGATACGCGCATCGCTGAAAGCGGATTTATGGGTATCGGTTTCTTGTTGACAACAGTCCTGATGTTCTTTCGGATGCGATTTGTCTGGTGGCCCTTTCATCCTGCCGGGTTTGCGATCTCTACGAGTTGGGGGATGAATGTTACGTGGAGCTGCTTGTTCATGAGTTGGCTTATCAAATGGTTGATTCTCCAATATGGCGGGGTCGTACGACACAGGAAGATAGCACCGTTCTTTTTAGGGTTAATTTTAGGTGAGTTTACGGTGGGT
Source organism: Candidatus Poribacteria bacterium (assembly GCA_012270865.1). GTDB lineage: Bacteria > Poribacteria > WGA-4E > WGA-4E > WGA-3G > WGA-3G. The sequence continues at coordinate 36,002 of JAAXHL010000093.1, forward strand.
AGTCTCTGGACAATCTTTGGCATTATTGCTGGAATCCCGACGTACGGGTTCTGGGTCTGAGCCTTATTCTTCCTCGGGTTGTGAGTTTATTGCGAGATTTAACGGTAATAAGAGCAAGGTCAGACTAAATAGGAGTGTCCATTGCCATTCCCATTTCAGGGGCACCATTCCGAAAAATTGCCCGATAGGTTCAACATAGAGGGTTGTCAAATGAAGGGCAATAATCACACCAGAAATAAACAGGAGCCAGGGGTTTGCTACGATTCTTTTAAAGAGTGATTCCCATGAGTACCGCAGTGCTTGCCAGCAGGTCGCTAACTGTGTCAAGATCAGTGTGGTACATGCTGCGGTTCGCGCGACGGCTATATCCGCCGAATTTGGAGTGCCAGCAGTTCCACCGGAGAACACGTCTCTCATCAATGATGAGACCCCAATTGTGTCCGACAATGCAGTGGAACGCCATAACATGAAGAAGAAGGGGATGATCGTCATAAGGCTGATTGTGACGGAACGGCAAATAATATCGACCCCTGTTGTTTTTGAGAGGAAACGTGCCCGCGTAGAGGTGGAAGGACGATGGTATCTTGCGTCCGCGAGTATGCTTTCTGTGCCTATACCTAATGCGGGTAGGACGGTTGAGAGCAATTGCACCCAGATGATTTGCGTGAGTGTTAATGGCATCGGCAATTTATAGAGATAGTGTAGGACGGTGCCAAGGGTAAGCGTGAAAAGGAGTGAGAGTGTACACGAAAAATTCCAACGTAAAAAGCCTGATGTGTTACGGTACGCCTCTCGAGCATGAAGCAGCGCATCTTTTACCGCCTGGAAACCTTTGCTGTTAATTAATCCGTCGGCAGCAGCTTGGACAATATGCGATGCTTGACCGTTATTGGCGAGCGTGATATCCGCAACATTCATCGCACGTAAGTCCGTCCGACTTTGACCCAAGAACCCGACAGCATGCCCTTGTCGTTTCAGACTTAGGACAATGTTTCGACGTTGGTCCCAAGTTGGCTGCGAATACGCCAACCAATTTGCTGTTTCATCGTCAATTTGTTCGCGCGGTACTGCCTCAAGTTCTTCTCTTGATGCGACTGCTTTTCGGTTATGGATCAGGCCGAGGTCTTTCGCTAAATCAACCGTCTCTTGTTCACTGTTCTCAGAAATGAGGATAATTTTAAGACCGGTATCAAGACTGGATTTCAAAACTGTTTTTGTCTCTTCGTCATTGCTCACAGAGAAACTTATGAATCCTAAAAAGATAGGATTGTCTTCCATCTCTTGAGGTTTCAGGATGACATCAGAGGCGTGGAAAGCGACACCGTAGACTTGGGCTTTCGTGTTAAGCAGGTAGTCTATGACTTTATCATACGTTTCGTACTTGTCGTCGAATAAAGGCGTAATTTCACCGTTGACGAGTACAAAACCGCAGGTATTAAGGACTGTCTGCGCATCGCCAAAAATGATATTCAGGTAGTCCTCGGGTCCTGACTCGAACACTTGCATCTGGTATCCATAGTGCCGTGTATATGGATATGCATCCACTAACGGGAGTTTAGTTTTGATACTCTCAAGTTGATAGCCGAGTCGCTCCATATTCTTTTGAATTGTGGCTTTCGGTGAGGGGGTTGACTCGTCAGTGTCGGACTCTGAGTGGTTCGTATCCTTGGCAGCGGTGCTGCTGTCGATATCCTGACCGCCAGAGGTGCCGAGTCCAGCGGTGAATATTAAGTGCGGGGCACCTTGTGGAATCTTAGCGTTAGAGGGTATCGCTGAAATGGCTTGTTGTCGTTCCTCAGGTGGAAGGTCTTTTAAAGAATCCAACCATGTCTCCCATGTATTCCCATCAACGAGCTGCTCATCAACGAAGATGTTAGAGATCGTCAGGGAACGCGTTGTTGCGAGACCGTTTTCATTCGCACAAAAGGTAGTGATACGACTCAACTTCTCAATACTTTGTGAATTCCGGAGTGCGAGTCCTTTCTCCATCAATTTTTCGGTGTGTTTAGAGAATGCTAATCGGAGGAGTCCAACAACATCGTAAGGTGCGAAGGCAATTGCGAATAACAGTCCGAGATGGATGAGCGATTGCCAATCCGTTGTTCGGTTCTGGTACTCAAACCACCAACCGATTGCGACAACGATAACTCCGACGATGATACCTGCCATCTTTATGAGAGCATGTAAATCCTTTATTTCGTTTTCCGCGAGGGTGGTTGTAGCAGATGTGCGGTGCGCGTCTTGACGTTGCTTCCATATTTCGAGCTGTGTTCCGGTTTTTACGACGATAGCGGACCCGTGTCCGGCGACAATGTATGTGCCGCCGAATGCCATATTTTTCTGTTTTTCTGGGGGTAAAGCAGCGTCTGAAATATCTACACTTGTTTTGTCCACAGGTACTTCAGTCCCGAAGATCGCGGATTCATCGGTCATCAGTCCTTCGGATTCGATGATTCTCGCGTCAGCGGGGACGTAATCGCCTGCGTTGAGTGAGAGGAGGTCTCCTGGGACAATATCTTCTGGTGTAGATTGTTCTAATTTCCCTTGCCGAATAACCCTTATGCTATGCACCATGCGTCTGTTAACATCGGCATCTCGACTGCGGATGCGGTACACTGTCATACATGCCGATAGGACGTGAATCACCAGAGCTGCCCCGACGACTCCGGTTGCATGAAGGGTAACGCCGCCAACCCCATTGATTACTGAAACACTCAAGATGAGGGTCGCGAGGCATAAAACGATGATGCGCCATGTCAGCAGCGATTCGAGAAACGCTTGAATCCGGAAAACATTTTCCTCTTGCCCGAATTTGTTAACACCATAGCGCGCTTTCGCATTCGCATAAGCCTCCGCACTCAGGCCCTGCTCCATATTAGAATCGAATTGGTTCAATATTGATGCAATGTTTTCAGTATGAAAATTCGACATCGTTTTAGTAGTACTCAGTTTCCAGTACTCAGTACTGAAAATTAATTCAATATACAGACGCTTGCGCCATCGGCATCTGGTTTTAGGATTTTAATATCGGAGTTGATCTGATGTTTCTTGAAAGCAGATTGCATCCGTTCGGCTACCTGTTCTGTGTGCTCCAGGCAATAGGCTGCGATAGTGGGACCTGCGCCGCTTAAAGCGACACTCAAGGCACCAGCGTGAGTCGCGGCTTCTGCGACATCGTTGAATCCGGGAATCAGTGAAGTCCGATACGGCTGGTGCAATCTATCTTTCATCGCAATGCGCAACATCTCAAATTGACCGGTAATTATACTGGCGATTAAGAGTGTACTGCGACTGGTGTTGTATACCGCGTCCGCGTAACTTACGGAAGTCGGTAAGACGTTTCGTGCCTGTTCTGTGGATAGTGGGAAATCTGGAATGGCAAGCACAATAGAAAGTATCGGTGGACACGTCAACCGAACGGTATGCACTTCCGTGCTTTCCTGTGCTGAGACAACAATCCCGCCATATAATGAGGCGGCAACATTATCGGGGTGTCCCTCTAATTCTGTCGCAAAATTGAGGAGTTCCGGGTCGGAGAATGGCGTGCCGCAGAGCGCGTTTGCCGTTAGTAAACCGCCGAGAATAGCGGTGCCGCTGCCGCCGAGGCCACGGATCGCGGGGATCCCATTCTCTATTTCCAGTTTGAAACCTTTCGGACGTTTGCTGCCGCTTCGGTCAAAAACGAGTTCTACTGCTCGAAATGCTATATGCTCCGGTGTACTCGGTATTTTATCCGCATCAACACCCTTAACGATGACCTGTGTCTCGGTTTCGGTGGTTTCTAATGTGACTTTGCTGTAGAGTTGCAGCGCAAGTCCTAACACATCGAACCCGGGGCCGAGGTTTGTTGTACTGGCTGGTACACGTGCGATCACTTTAGACCGGTGATTGATGAGATTATTGTGATTTTCCATGAGAAGAGCCCTCTTTTATCGACCGGTGGTTGATGGGATTATAATGATTATGACCGGTGATTCAAGATGATTTAAATGGTTACCAGGAGAAAACAGGAATCCTTTCTTATCTTGGTAATCACAACTATTAATCATAAGAATCACTGGTCAATTTTGAGATAGCCGTTTCGATTCTACCTAATGCCTCTTGTATATTTTCTAACGAGTTGGCGTAGGAGAGCCGGAGGTATCCGTCGCCATACTTACCGAAGGCGGTTCCTGGTAAAAGAGCGACATCTGCCTCTTCCATAATGTAGTCGGCGAGTGCGTCAGCGGAAAGCGGTAATTGTGTTACATTCGGAAAGACATAAAACGAACCGAGCGGTTTAACACAACTGACGCTGTCAATCGCATTCAAGCCGTCCACAATCGCGTCGCGTCGTATCTGAAATTCGGCAACCATTTCTTTAACGAAGGTTTGGGGTCCTGTGAGAGCCTCTATTCCGGCAAGTTGTGTGAAGGTAGCAGTGCAGGAGTTGGAGTTGATTGTCAACCGTGTGATTTTATCTGCGATTGCTTGTGGAGCAATACCGTAACCTAACCGCCATCCGGTCATCGCGTAGGTTTTAGAGTGCCCTTCAATCAAAATTGTCCGTTCCTTCATACCCGGGAGGCTAAGAATGCTGTGATGTTCACCTTCATAAAGGATGCGGGAATAGACTTCGTCCGTTAGGACATAAAAGTTGTGTTTCTGTGCGAGTTCGGCGATTGCTTCGAGGTCTTCTGCGGTCAGTGTGCCACCCGTTGGATTCTGAGGAGAGTTTAGGATCAATAGTTTGGTTCGGTCAGAGATTGCGTCTACAAGGTCTTCGAGTCGGAATCTGAAACCTACTTCTTCACGCAGCGGTAGCGGCACGGCTTTTCCGCCGATGAAGTCGATAACAGACTCATAGACCGGAAAACCGGGTTCAGGGTAAATAACTTCGTCGCCGTCGTCGATTAAAGCGAGGATCGTGAAGAAGATAATCAGTTTGGCACCTGGGGTTACTGTAACCTCGTCTGGGTGTATTGTAATACGACGTGTTTCGGTTATATGGTGTGCGACGACCTCTCGGAACGCTGGCACGCCGGCAGATGGGCAATAACCGGTATGCCCTTCTTTCATTGCTTTGTACGCCGCCTCAATGATATTGCTCGGCGTTGGGAAATCCGGTTGCCCTATTTCTAAATGGATGATGTCTTTGCCTTGTGCCTCAAGTTGTTTGGCTTTGGCAAGTACTTCAAATGCGGATTCCGTTCCGAGTCGGCTCATCCGCGTTGCGAATGTAGGTGTTTCCAAAATTATTCCTCCGTCCGTTAACCATTCACCAATCTTCGGGCAGGAGACCCCATGCTTTAGCTTGGGGAGGAATGCCCGTTCCTTTTTTTCGATTTTTAGAAATAGTGCTGTTTTATACCACCTGCACGTTGGGTATCTGAATTCAGGTGTGCTGCTTTTTTGCGGAAATACTGTCACCATCTCCACGCCAACCTGACACGGTATCCCTATCAGAAGATAAATGCTGGTAAAGCCTCGTCTCCGAGTATATGTTGCCCCATCCACATCACAACACCCAGCGTCCTGGGACTTGGGGAGCATCCTTGAATGTGCCTACTACCAATTCAGCATACAGTTTTACAGGAATGTTAGAGCTACCACGCTCAAGCGTTGCGATATTGTAGTGTAGAAAACTGTTTAACTTGTGGAGTGGACGCTTGGCATGCGCTTCGCACAAGCCCTATGCTTTAGCTTAGGGTAGTTGACTGATGACTGAATATTATAGTAAAACCTACAATTAACGAGACATCTATGGAAGGCAGGGTTACAAACCCTGCCTGCAACGGTCAAGTTTGTTATCCTTTAAAGTGTCTATTTCAGGACTTACGCAATTTTGACTTCGGCCCGTTCTGTTAGCTGAGAATTTTCGGAGAAAACAGCGGTCTCCTGCCACAAACTGGAAAGTTTTGCGGCGTACTCGCCCAGATGCGAAGTGCATCGTGCTACAAAAGAGCAGCATGCGTAAGTCCTATATTTATTTTTCGGTTCTACTATAGTTGTTCGGCTTTTATGAGCCGAGAAGCGATTTATTTCCCTTGCAAGATGACACCATTTCCGCCTGTTAACCAGACCTGTTTACCTAAGATAAAAACACTGTTCATTTGGATTTTCCCGACCTGTAACATGCCTGCCTTGAGGCCGGTCAAGTCTTGGACTTCCCAGTTTTTCCCGCCGTTATTGGTGCGTACGATAACGCTTTGTCCAACATCGCCGCCGACTGCCCAGCCCATAAATTTATCAGCGAATCGAATGCTTCTGAGTGTTTCTTCAGTCCCACTCATCTGGACTGTCCATTTTTCGCCACCGTTGCGGGTGTAGAGGATGAGACCGTTTTCACCGACTGCCCAACCGTGCTTTTCATCTAAGAAAAAGATGTCTTCAAGTACATCTTCAGCTCCGGTCTCTTGTGCGACCCAAGTCTGCCCACCGTCTGTCGTTTTTTGAATCACGCTACTTTGGCTTATCTGGGGCACAACGTGTACGCCGGCAATCCAACCTGTGGATTCGTCAAGGAACTGAATGGCATTGTACATGGTTGCTTCGTCATCACCGATAGCACCGATTACGCCACCTTGGACGACCTTCCAAGTACGTCCGCCTGTTTGTGTTGAGAGGATGGTATCGTTCGCGCCGACAGCAAATCCGACTTCTTTATTGACGAAGTAAACCCCTTTAAGTGGGTTGTCGACTTTGCTGGTTTGTATTTCCCAATCTTTGCCGTTAGTCGTGGCGACAATCTTCCCTTTTTCACCAATTGCCCAACCGTGCTTATCATCTAAAAAATAGACGCTGGCGAGTTGAGCGTCGATATCAATTTCGGCTTTATTCCATGTCGCTCCACCGTCTGTCGTATATCCGATAAAGCCCGGATAGTCTAATTCCAGGGGTGAAACCCCGACTGCCCATCCATTTCTCTGACTTGTGAACACGATTGACATGTAATCCCTAAATTCTGGATCGCTTTCGTGTAAAATACTCAAATCTCCGTGTGTTGGTAAAACGATCGCTAAAACGCCAAAAAGGGCGAGTAGCGTTATTCCCCAGCGTGGGCGGTCCTCAAACTTGTTCATTGTGATCGTATCTCCTTTTCGATATTTTAAATTTACCTTGCGGAGTCATGAAGTGGATTTGATATGTGAGGTTCTCCTGTAAAAGTCCGTCCTCCACTTCGTTTCGGACTATGTTTTTTATGTGAATAAGAACAGGACCATAGGTGTCAATTTAATCCTGTAGGTTGGGTTGAACGGCACTCGGAAAACTAATGTGTTCCCAGATACTTCTCAAATCCAGCCTGTTGTCGTATCTAATCAAGAACGCAGTGAAACCCAACTTCATACCGTCAGTGTCTCGGTAGCGACAAAAGTGTTGGGTTTCACTCGATTTTTGTTTGACGAAACACTATGAAATGGGTTGGTTTTTCTATTGTTTTTCACGTTTTTGGTGGCATCCGTTCAACCCAACCTACGAACTATATAGGTGTTTTCTAAAATTGACACTTATGGTGTGAATAAGAATAGGACTGACACAATTTTGACCGCAGCCTATTCTCTTAGATGAGATTTCTCGGAAAATCTAACGTTCTGTAGCACAAACTAACAGTTTATGCTACAAAAGAGCTCGCTGCGTAAGTCCTGTTTAGTTATAAAAGTATAATATAACCTTGATTTGAGAATTAAGTCAACAATTTTTTTATTTCGCGAGGATGACCGTGCCTGTTTTGAAGTTTTCGCCGACTTGGAGTTGATAGACATAAACACCGCTTTCCACGACTTCGCCGGTTTCATCATGTCCGTCCCATGTTAATTCCGTCTCACCGGGTAATGCTGTCAGGGTTTTGACGAGCATTCCGTCGATGTCGTAGATAAGTACTGTGAACTCACCTGAAGCGTCTTCGATTGCACGCGCTGGGAATACAACCTGATTGAAATCGGGGTCTGGTGAGAGCGGTGTAAACGGGTTCGGATACGGTTTGGCGAAGATACGGAGTTTTGCTTGCGTCGGTTCGGATGTGTTATCTGCTTCGTCAACTGCGATAACAGCATAGGTGAAGCTGCCTATTGCCAATATGCGTTCATCAATGAATCTATATCCAGCAACTTCGTCTTCGGGGGTTCGTTGTAGCACGCCATTGGGTAAAGGTTCAAGTCCGTCGGTTTCTGCTGAACCGAATAGAATCCTGTAGGCTGTCACGTCTCGACTGATACTCGGTTTCCACGAAACTTCTACACCTTCGTTTGAGGTGGTAACGCTGAGCATGGTTGGCGGTTGCGGTGCAGCGGTGTCCTCTGATACGTTCACGGTCTGTACGGGAGAGCGTTCCGATTGCAAAAGACGGGTCTTATATGCGGTTATCTGGTATGTATGTTGCCCTTGTGGAACATCCACATCGCGAAATGTGGTTGATGAACGTCCTTTAACGTTAATGGGTGATTGTTCTGTATCCCTATAGATAAGATAGCCATTGACATCAGGGTCCGCTGAATTTTGCCAACGGAGGGTTACATCGTTTTCACCGGTTGTGTCGGCTTCTGCTGTGAAACCTATAACTGGACCGGGCGGGACATTCGCGATGACCTGCAATGTAAACTTGTTGTTGTTGAGTTTTCCGTCTGCTTGTCCTTCACGGATGAATTCTCCGATGGGGGCATCATCAAGATTGCGCAGCCGTACCCTGAACGCTGCGGATAATGTGACAGTGTTCGGTGTTTGGCAATCAAAGGTAATATCGTATCTTGAATTTTGGAGATCGACGATAAGGTCCGCGAGTTCAACACGTAGGATGTTGCCGCCGGAGACGACGGCACGGGCTGCGATTGGGTTCCGGTCCCGAGTGATACCTTTGAAACGGTCCGATTGTGTCAGGAATCCGGGTGGCAACAAGATTTCGATGGTCTTAATTTCTTCGCCCGGTTCTGCCAGGGACCTGTCTATGACGAGTGTCACAATCAATGGTGCGGTTGTACTTGCGGGAACAACGCCCTCTGTTTGATCGACGACGTTTATCTCTCCGACAGAGGTCACTGCCGCGTATCCGTTTATAGAAATGAATAGGTTAACAATAAGAACGAGAATAATGGGTGTATTTTTCATGAGGTAAATATCGCGAGCAAAACTCGCTCCTACTTTTAGAATATCAGATTTATTGAGAACCGTTGTGTTGTGTTGTTCTGGAAGTCTCCACTTAGGAGTTGAAGCCCGTAGTCGAGTTGGATGGCGGTGCTGCTGATTGGAATCTTAGCACTTCCACCGAAGTTCAGGGTTGTCGCGGAATGGCTACCGTTTTTTAATCCGTAACCGCCCCGGATGGCAATGGCTTTATTCAACCAGACTTCTATTCCGGTGCGGATATAGATTTCGCCATTACGATTTGCGACCTCGAAAGTTCCAAGACTCCCTTTCAATAAGTTGCTGACGACTGCGCCTTGCGCGCTCATCTCTGCGATGGATTCAAGTCTGTATGCCAAACCTGCGCGAATGTTTAGAGGCACCGTACTTGTATCAGCATCAGATATGCTTATATTTGCCGGAAGCGCATTCTCCGCTGAGACTCCAACGCTCAGGCTTTGCAGTGGCTTTGCAATCAGCCCGAAATCAAAAGAGACCGCTGAATTAGATGTTCGCTCGAAGTAAGGGTTTTCGACGATGAATTCATTCGTCTCATCAAAAGATACTGCGAAGACTTTTAGGTTCGCACCGACAGCTAATTGTTTAAAAAGAGCATTGCCGTAGGAGACACGCACCGTCTGTTCCTGATAGATTTCGGAATCTTCTGCGAGGACACCGAAACTTGCTCCGATTGAACCTATTTTTCCGAGCGGAATAACGGTGTTGATACTATTATAGGTGATGAGTCCATTGAAACGTTGTGCGGTTGTCGCGCCAACTTGGATTTTATCAATGTAACCTATTCCTGCTGCGTTGTAGTTCGCTGCGTTACTATCATCGGCGAGTGCGACGAATGCGCCCCCTAAACCGAGCGGTCTTGCGCCAACACCGATGTCGTTAAACGCAGCGTGGGTGACACCTGGAGAAAGCATTAGGATAAATAGGATTAGATGGCGTATCTGTCTCAATCTGTTGTGTCCTTTAGTATAAATCATAGTGGTTTCGATGACTTTCGTGTCGGCATTTTTTGTATTTGTGAGGGTGTGAGATCAATGGAAACTTCATTTCGGGTCGCCTGTCATAGGTACAAAACTGACTGGCGTGACCTCTGTCGCCTCAATAGCGGGTGTTGAACGCTTTCCATTTTGAAATTCTTTGCGAATGAGGAGCAGATTTTGTTCCGAATCGTCGACCGGTATCACCATTCTGCCACCCACCGCAAGTTGCTGAACGAGTTGCACCGGCACCGTCTTAGGTGCTGCTGCGACAAGTACTGCGTCATAAGGTGCGTATTCTTGCCACCCATAACGTCCATTCCCTTTTTTGAGATGAACATTCTGATAGTTGAGTGCCTCCAATCTTGTTTTCGCACGTTTGGCAAGTGCCGCTATAATTTCAACGGAGTAGACTACGTTCGCTAATTCCGCAAGTATCGCTGTTTGATAACCGCATCCGGTGCCGATTTCAAGAACTTTTGAAGCCGGTGTCAACGCCAGCAGGTCGGTCATCAGTGCGACGATGTAGGGTTGTGAGATCGTTTGGTCGTAATCGATCGGTAGCGGTCCATCCTTGTATGCCAAGTTGAGATGTTCAGGTTTCACGAATAGATGTCGTTCCACCTTTCGCATAGCTGCAAGTATTTGTGGGGTATGAATACCCCGTGCTTCAATCTGATTTTGGACCATTTTGCGGCGCAGTGTTGAATGGTTTTTATCGAATAACATATTTAACGCTGCTCCGGATGTCGGTTTTAGGTGTACGTCTCTAATTGCCTACACTTATGTGATAAGGCATTAAGAGAAAACATCTCTGTGCTCTGATGATGTTTAGGAGTTTTATAGTGGTGTTCAAATCTGTGTATCGAGTGATCAAACGTAGTAGCGAGTTATTTTCGGCTGTTCCATTTTTCACATCATCATTCTCAAGTCCGATACCGGGTTGGGTCGTAAATGGAAATCGAAGGTTGCTGAGTGCTTGTGAAAGCCAAGTCTTTTTAGGGAGTTGGACGATCTCAAACGACTGTTTTTCGAGTCCTGCGTGTTGCCGTGCGATTGCAATCGCGAGGTTTAAACCTCCGAGTTGATCTACAAGTCCGTTTTCCTTTGCTTGTCTACCTGACCAGATGCGTCCCTGTCCGAGTCTATCTACGTCTTCTGCTGTTAAGTTGGTTCGTCCGCGTGCGACCTTACTAACGAAATCGTCGTATATTTCTTGGATCTGTTTGCGTACAATCGCCTGTTCTTCAGGTGAATAGTCGCTGTAGTCGGTATAAAAATCGGCGTGTTTACCGCGTTTGAGTATCTCTTTGTGGATCCCGATTTTTTCATAGAGTCCTTTGAAACTATACTTCCCACTGACGACCCCGATGGATCCTGTAATTGTTCCGGGTTCGGCGACGATAGTATCTGCGGGAGCAGCGATATAATAGCCGCCTGATGCTGCGATATCTCCCATAGAGACGACGAGCGGTTTAATCTCTGTGAGTCGGACGAGTTCACGCCATATTGTATCCGCTGCGGAGACGAGTCCGCCGCCACTATCGACGCGCAAGACGACTGCCTTGACGTTATCATCGTCTTTGACTTCTCTGATAACACGTGCGATTGTATCCGCCCCCATTACTTGTGTTCCGAGAATCGGATCGATGAAACTATCGCCAGTCAACATGAGCCCCTTCGCCTCAATGACTGCGAGTTTCGGTTGTGGGGTCTGCCAATTTTGCGGAAAGAGCCTACTGTTTGCGTATTCGCTAACGGAAACTAAGTCCGTGTGGTTCCTCATGAGTTCCGCGACGACATCGTGTAGTTCGTCTTCATAGACGAGCCGGTCTACCAATTCAGCAGCGAGTGCTTGGCGTGCGGTATAGGGTCCCGCGTCAATCCGTTTTTTTACATCTTCGTGGTTCCATCCGCGTCCTTCTGCGATGACATCTACGATCTGTTCATAGAGGTCATCGAGAATAATATTCTGGATTTCGCGCTGTGTTTCGGACATGTCTTTTCTTGTGAACGACTCGGCTGCCGATTTGTACTCGCCGATGCGTTCGAGGTCGGCTCTGACCCCGATCATATCTAAGGCACCTTTATAAAAAGAGCGTTCTGTCCGTAAACCGATCAACCGTACTTCTGCAGACGGGTGAATCAGGACACCGTCGCACGTCGCAGCGACGATGTAATCGCCGGTGGAGCAGTCGGTGAGATAACAGAGTACAATGCGTCCGGATTCCCTAAAGTTCAGTATCGCATCGGACATTTCTTGGAGTTGCGCGATGCCGTAATCGTTGCCCTTGATCCGAATGAGGACACCTGCGACATCGTCATCCCATTTTGCGATGGGTAGGATTTCTTTGAGCGCGCGCATGGATAGGTCAAGAAATATGCGACGGCGGAGGAGTGGTTTCGTTGTCGGCGTGTTCGCGTATTGGAAATAACCGACACCGACTTGGGCATCTCGATTCTTGTCGAAGGTGTTGTCAGTTCCGATGCCCCAATTCCCGATATTGATACCGAAACGGACATCAAAACTCAAGTCGTTATTTAGGGTGCCTCGTAACATCAGTTCACGGATGGGGCGTACTTCTAAGGCATATCGAAATTTCCAGTCTTCTATACCTTGTGTTTTTTGTATGTCGATTGAGAGTGTTGTCCGCCAGGTTCCGGGACGCAGTGCGAATCCGAGGTCATAGGTGCGTCCGAGTTTCTCAGCAAGGAGTGTTGGTCGATTCAGGTCGCGTGCCATTGCGCCGATTGAGAAGTAGCGTTGCCGGTACATCAAACCGAGCGACAGAGACCGAAATTTGTCGTATCCGGTGTTCTCCGAATTCATCCAACTATAACCTGTTCCCCAATAGAGTCCGTTTCCTAAGTGTCGTCCGCCGGAGAGCGTGTAGCGAGCAAAGTCGGTATCAGCGTCGGCAGTAACAAATTCCATGCCGAACCCGGCACCTGGGACCGCAATGAAGAAAGCGTCATCGCCTGCCCAATCGCTCTGATATGTGCGAAGGTAGTACAGATTTAGACCGCGCCCTGTTCCGAGTCCAGACGGGTTAAAGAAGGTGGACAAAGCATCGTCGCTCATAGCGACAGAATTCGCTGGTAAATGCGTACGGACCTTCGGCGGGGCGGCAGCGACACAGAGCGTACTCATTCCATAGATGAAAGCTGCTGAAATAATAGCCTTCCTGATGTACGCTAAGTACGTGCTAAATGGAAGTGGAACAGTCAATATGCTTTTCATTTCATAAGGATTTGCCAATCAAAATCTATACTATAGACCTATAGGATACCACGAAACTGCGAAAAATACAACAAAAAGGCTAAGCGGCAGGCAATTTTTGCACATTAAGAGCGTCGAGCGTATTGTGGGAACAATTCGTCGTGGATGTCGCTGCACTGTTGGAGATGGATTCTCCGGTTCGCGTCTGCGGTATCCACCATCGTTGGGAAGAACATACCCGCGCCGGTTTCGATTTGGTACCCGCCTGCCGAATGGATACTTAAGTATTGATGCAAGGTCTCTAAATCCGGTTCGGTTGTGCAATGTTGGGTGCAATTCATGGTGAACATCCGTCGCCGTGTGCCACCGCCGAATGATGCGTGATAGGTGTCGTGATTGAAAATCACGACATCGCCGGGGCTGGTTTCCAAGGCGAGGCTGGTCGGAAAGTCCCGAGGCGGAATGCCGTAGAGTGCCTCCGATTGGTTCGGATCAATCTTCTCTGCTCTCACGAAATGAGCAGGATTTTGGCTGCCGGGAATAATGCGTAAACATCCGGTTTCTTTCGTCAGTTCGTCGAGATAGAAGGTTACTTTACAGGCGAAGAGCCTTCCCCAACTCCCATCAGGATGCCAACCGGTGTCGCCAGTGTAGTAATTGCCATCGCCGCCAGCATAGTTGAAGTCTTCACCAATCACACCGCCGATAAGTCCCTTGACCCGTTCATCATCAAGTAGGGTGCAGAGCCGCGGACGATGCTCAATCGGACCGCCAAACATCGTGCGACGCGTGCCGTCGTGGTTTTTCCCGCCGCCGAATTCCTGAATCGTAATTTCAAATTCTTCTATAATCCACTCCATCTCGCTTGCGGAAAACATCTCCGGTATTGCGAGATAACCGAATGTATTGAAGAAATTTACCTGATTTGTTGTCAACTTCATCGTTTTCCCTCGCTCTATTTTGTAAATTTTCCTTTCTGACTACTCCCACCGCGCCCAGGCATTTGGTGAAACATATCCTTCGTCAATGTATGGGTCTTCGCCGGTGACAGTGATAACGCCTCGGTAATTTCGCTGTCCTTTCCAGCCTAACCATGATGCTGTCGAGCAGTAGTGGCTGACAAGGATACGTCGGAATGTATTGCTACGGTTCTTTTTGGAACGGTGCAAAAGGTAGCCGTTGAAAAAGAGGACACTACCGGCTGACATTTCAATCGGAATTTCGTTTGTGTCATCAAAGCCGACAGCTTCGTGGCAACTGTCGAATTCGTGGCGTTTGTCGTGTGGAAAACGGTCATAGATGACACCGGAGCGGTGGCTGTCCGGTAGCACCCAAAGGCAGCCGTTCTCGACTGTGGCATCGTCTAAGGTAATCCACGCACCGATGAGTGACCGATCGCGTGTCGGGATTGGGTGTTCGTCCTGATGCCACGGGTTCCCGGTATGTCCGGGTACTTTGCCTAACATCATTGACTGCATACATTTTACGCCGCCATCCCAAAATGGGATGTGTGCGCCGACAATCACGCGGAGCACTTCGCAAATCTTCGGATGTTCGATGTAATGCCGGACGAGTGGACTAAAGACGTGCGGTTCGCCGACACACATGATTCTATCTAATACTTCCACTTCGCTCGCTGTTTTCGGCATGGGTGGAATAGCATCGCAAGCGTAATCGCCACGAAAGATTTTCAGCATCTCTGCTTTCAAATTGTCGCATTCTTCCTGTGTAATCAGGTCAGGGAGCATTAGATATCCGTCATTGATATATGATTTTGCCCAAAGGTGAGACTGTTCTTGTAGCATTTTACTTCCTTTCACAGGCATGATGTCTGATTATATGCGATTTCTGAAATTGTTGTCAAATCCATTGTACTGTTATTCAGTCACAAGTAGTTACTCACCACCGGATGGTTTGTTGGGTATGACTGTGTTAACTATTCGGTGCATTGGACCGGAACTATCCGGACGACTCGTTTTCACCGAAAGATATCCACTTTGATTTGCATCGAAGATAGCTTCAGTGGATGCCAATAGTACCGCATCTCGAGTTTCCTGATTTTCTCCTGCTGCTTCAGCAAACGCCTTAAAAGTTGCCAAAGCATTCTGACGATGACGGTTGATAGTCTCTAAGTGTTTCTCAGCTGTATAGTTCTTAATGGAACGATTGAGCAAAAGAAAGATTAAGGAAAGAAAGAAACCTTTGGTAAAAAGATTTTGTAGAATGTGGGGTAACTGGCTTCCTGTAGGTTCCAAATGCTTCAATAACTCCCAAAAAATGTAACCAAATCCAAGAGTCAAAATGACTGTGACTCCGAGCCAAATCCAAGCTCCTGTTTGATGCTTATCTGCTTGGTCCGCAAAAATTTTCTCGTGATCCGAGATTGACTTCTTCCGTAGTTGATTCTCTAACTCAAGCTTAAGTCGACTAACTTCACTTTGTGTTTCTGCTAGTTCTGCCGTGGCCTTGTCGTTAATTTCTCTCGTCCTATTAATTTCAGTGTTGAGGTTTTCTACGGCATTGGTAACAGTAGTATTAATATGAGACTCGAATTCCTCAACTTGTTTTGATTTTAAGTATGCTATGGTTTGGCTTAATGAACCCTTCACAGAACTACAGAAGAGAGAAATATCTTGTAAAAGATCAGTATATGTCTCTGTTGGATTTTCACCACTAATCTCAAAATCTGCTATTGCTTGTAGTTTCTCATAAAGTTGTTGTAAATGATTCCCGATACTTTGTACTCTCTCTTTTGGCAAATTGATTAACCACTCGCGCGGAGAAGTTAGTACCTCTTGTAACATTCCATGAGCAATTAATAAGTTTTGATGTACAGGTTCAAAACTAAATCCTGCTCCTGACAAGTCCATGCGTTTTAAGTTATCTAAGTCAGTTTCGTCCAAATTAAACTTTTTTAAAAAGTCAGTGAACCCTTCGTCTGTTCCCTGCGGACCTTGACCTGTATTGGGATTCGCTCTTAGGCGAGAAAGCATTGTCTCAGTGTCCTCTAAAGCAAGAGGTTGTTTCTCGTCATCGGATAACTCTGTGACTTGCACCACAGGGTTGTTTTCTTCATCACTTTCCCTTTCAAGATAATAAGACTTCTGAAACTTAAAGTCTGCTAACAATGCCTTTCTTCCAGATTCTTCAACCCAAATCAGTAGACTTTCAGAGAGAGTAATTTTTTTGGTTTTAAATTCGTTTCGCAGAGCAAACCAATTTTTTTCACTTCTGTCAACTGTTAAAAAATTATCTGATATTTCTCAGAAGTTAT
>JAAXHL010000107.1 GCA_012270865.1 Candidatus Poribacteria bacterium
TATGTCCAAAACTACTTATTGCGAATTTTTCATTTTTTATCTATTTTTGGAGGTAGAAATGTTGGATAATATTGGGAGTGTGGCAGGTGCTATTTGGCACTATCTTGAAAAAAACGACGAAGCCACAACTACAAAATTAACACGTGAGCTCGGCGAAAGTGAACGCACAGTCCTAATGGGAATCGGTTGGCTCGCCCGCGAGGGAAAATTGGATTTTGAAAAGCGGAAGCAGGGCACCTATATCACACTAAAAGCACAACATTCAGACGCAGAAGCGGCGTAGATTTCGGAAGGAGAATAGAATTACTCATGAAGCCACTTCGCCAATTAACAGTGGTACCTACTTTACCATCGAACCTTGAACCGCTGCGTGAACTTGCCCTAAATCTCTGGTGGACATGGGACCGTGAAGCACTTGACCTATTCCAATATCTTGACGCAGAATTATGGCAGAAAACCTATCATAATCCTGTCGCAATGCTCGGACAGATTTCACAGAAAAAGTTAGACACCATCTCAAAAGATAACACGTTCCTTGCTCGCCTTGATGTTATCTACCAAAACTTTAAAGAATACCATAAAGCCCGTTCATGGTTTGAAACGAATCACAAAGATGATGCGCTTAGCGACCTGCAGATCGCCTATTTTTCGATGGAATATGGACTCACAGAGTGCCTGCCGCTCTATTCTGGCGGTTTAGGAGTCTTGGCAGGAGATCATCTAAAATCTGCCAGCTACTTAGGGATGCCTTTCGTCGCAGTCGGGTTGCTCTACCAACACGGCTATTTCCGCCAGACCCTTACCGCAGACGGTTGGCAGATGGCGGACTATCCTACCAACGACTTTTACAATATGCCGATTCAGCCAGCGAAACGTGCTGACGGTTCCCCGCTCTTAGTAGAAGTCGAATATCCTGAAGGGAAGGCGTTCGCGAAGGTTTGGTACGCACAGGTCGGACGCGTCTCGCTGTATCTACTCGATACGAATATCCCCGAAAACCAAAATGAAGAGCTGTGGAACATCACGGATTATCTCTACGGTGGTGATAAACGTCTGCGTATCAAACAGGAGATTCTACTCGGAATCGGCGGTTACCGTGCGTTGATGGCACTCGGTATTCAACCGACGGTCTGCCATATAAATGAGGGGCATGCTGCGTTCCTCGCGATTGAGCGTATCCGACAACTGATGTTGCGGACAGGCATCCGTTTTGAAGAAGCCTGCGAAGCGACGCGAGCCGGAAACGTTTTCACGACACATACACCGGTTCCTGCTGGTATCGACTGGTTCCCGCCGGATTTAGTTAATCAATACTGCAGCATTTACTACAGTGAACTCGGTATCTCCGCTGACACCTTCCTCGGTCTCGGCAGAGCGAATCCGTCAAATACGCAGAGCGAATTCAGTCCTGCACTCCTTGCACTCCGACTTTCCGCGATGTGCAACGGCGTGAGCCAACTACACGGCGAAGTTTCCCGTGAGATGTGGAAAGACCTCTGGCCCGGAACACCTGTGCATGAAGTGCCTATCACCGCGATTACAAACGGGATTCATACGCGTTCTTGGGTCTCAAGTGATATGCAGAGTCTTTTCGACAGGTATCTGGGTCCCCACTGGATTGTTGACCTAACAAATCAGGATGTCTGGACGCAAATTTCGCACATCCCCGACCACGAGTTGTGGCGGATACATGAACGCCGGCGCGAACGCCTCATCGCTTTTGCTCGCAAACGGCAGGAACAGAAGCGTGCAATCGGTAGCACTGGTGCCAAGCGGACATCAGAAACCGTCAGCATGGCAGCTAAAACGCTCAATTCGGCGGCACTCACCATCGGCTTCGCACGTCGGTTTGCAACCTATAAACGTGCGACCTTGCTGTTCCAAGATGTTGACCGGCTCGATAAGATCCTGAACAACCCAGAACGTCCCGTTCAACTTATTTTTGCTGGAAAAGCACATCCGCACGACTATGAAGGAAAATTGCTCATACAACGTATCGTCCGGATCGCCTCGGAACCACGTTTCTACAATAAGATCATCTTTATTGAAAACTACGATATTTGTGTCGGACGTTATCTCGTTGAAGGCGTTGACGTATGGTTAAACAACCCGTTACGACCCAACGAAGCGAGCGGTACAAGCGGTATGAAAGCAGCAGCGAATGGCGTTTTGAATCTCAGCATCGCAGACGGTTGGTGGGCTGAAGCAAACCATTTAGGTGGCGGATGGACGATTGATGCGGGTATCGTCCCATCGGATGCCAAATCCACAGAAAAAATCCACGCCGATGCAATTTACGATCTCCTTGAAAACGAGATTGTCCCGCTCTTCTATAAGCGCAGCCCTGTTGACGATGTTCCGCACGCATGGGTCGCACGGATGAAGATGGCGATGCAAAATCTCGCGCCCATCTTCAACACGAAACGGATGGTATCCGAGTACGCAGAGCAGTTATATTTTCCGGCGCATCGGCGTTGGGAGCAGCTCAATGAAGCAGAGGCGAAGCGAAGTATCGCCTTAGCGCGCTGGAAAACCCATATCCGAGACCACTGGGGCGCGCTTCGGATTGAGGTAAAAAGTGCCGAAACGCCTTCTACAGAAAGCCTCGAACTCGGTGTCGGCGAATCTACAGTCGTTCAGGCGGTCGTCCGAACCGATGTTCTATTTCCACACGAAATTACCGTGCAAATCTACCACGGACTGTTAGACGAGGCAGGCGAGATTTCCAACGGAGCCGTTAGCCCGATGGAATATAAGGATGACCTCGGCGGCGGCACCTATCTCTTTGAAGGGAGACTTACTGTCGAACAGACAGGCTTGCACGGCTACACTGTGCGCGCCTTACCGTACCATGAGAACCTACAATCTCCGCACGAACTCGGGTTGGTAACATGGGCATAATCTTGGCTGGCGATTGCTTTTGCGTTGCGCACAATCACTTTTAACCGTATAATAAGAGTGTGTAGCTTATAGCAAAGCCCATAATTATTTAAACACATCAAATCGAAGTAATTCCCATCTT
>JAAXHL010000172.1 GCA_012270865.1 Candidatus Poribacteria bacterium
ATCATTAATTCTAACGTTTACTATAAGTTATAATGAAGCGGGGCATGAATCACAATGGAAACTCAAAAAGCGCAGCATATTCCTATCGCTAACTGCTGACCGCCGACAGCTGACTGCTAACTAAAAAAGAGGTATTTATGCAAAATCTATTCTTCGCGCTCGGTTCAGGTTTGAGCCTGCTGGGTGTGGCGTTTGGGGCGTTTGGGGCACATACACTGAAATCAAAACTCACGCCAGAGATGCTTGAGACGTTTGAAATCGCCGTCCGCTATCAGATGTACCATAGTCTCGGACTCATCGCTGCGGCGTGGGCGGTATCGCAATGGCAAAACCAACTCACGGCTGCCTCGGGGTGGTGCTTTTTCGCCGGCATCTTGATTTTTTCGGGGAGCCTTTACGTGCTGAGCCTCACAGGTATTCGCTGGCTCGGCGCGATTACGCCGATCGGTGGATTGGCATTTATCATCGGTTGGGGGTGTTTGACTATTGCTGCGATCAGGGGTGGCTGAAATTAAAAAACTGAAATATGGAGTGCGCGGCTTGCTGAGCGTCCCTCTGCATCCACGCATGTAATCACGTGTTCGCCTTTGACCGGTGTAAGCCAGTACGGTTGCTCTGCGTCTCCCTTGAAAATCAACTCGCCATCCAAAAACCAGAAGAGGCGTTGTGTCCGATTAGAGGTTGAGGCGGACAGTTGTATTTTCTGGTTCTCTATCGGGATGCCGTCTCGGATGTAGTAGACGGTATCTTGTGCGGGGGATAGAATAACGGGAGCCGTTCCTGCAACAGTGCCTGTACACAAAGGATTATGCTCTGGCAGCATTGGCACAGCGAACCCGTTTTTTGCCAACCAAGTCGCCGCTTCGGCAGGCCACTCTTCAAATATTTCGATTTCGTAGTTATCAGTTTCCGGTTTCCTGTTTCCAATTACTGGTAACTGGTAACTGGTAACTGGTAACTTCTTCGTTGAAAGATTCCGACAGTGTGAGCAGAGGCTATATCCGGTAACCGTATCAACATAAATCCGTTTGTGAATCGTGCAGGTCTTGACAGACGAGATGCCGGGAATATAGACATCGCTTTTACGGGTCGGACAGTGCGGTGAAGGCGGGACACCTGTAAGTGCGCAGACCTCTCGCGTCTTGAGTTCTTCAGGTATTGTATACCAACGGTGTGTATCTTGTCCTGTAAGTGCCGTGAAGAGCGCGAATAGGATCGGGGTCGCTGCGTCTGCACCACTAAGCATCGGCGCGCCTTTCCCATCAAAATTGCCCAACCATACACCGATTGTTAATTTCGGTGAATACCCGATACACCACGCATCCCGATGTCCGTAAGATGTTCCGGTTTTCCAAGCGATTTTCGGTAGGTTCATAGCACTTTCAAAGGCTTCTGGATTTTTGACAGTATTCGCTGGCAGTTGTGATGCCGTGAGCATCTCCGTTATAATGAAACTCGTCTCTTCGCGGAGCAGTTTTTTAATTTCCCTTGCGGAGTAATCAACCGGGTTTAAGATTTGAGGTTCGGCTGTGTCGAGTCGCCTTCCACTTCGTTTCAGACTGCGTTTTTGTGGCTGACTGCTGACTGCTGACGGAAACCGATTGTTGATAACTATTTGGTAAGGTGCGAATTCCCCCATATTTGCCAATCCTGCATAAAGGGTCGTCAGTTCGAGCAGGTTCACCTCACATCCGCCAAGGACCATAGAGAGTCCGTACTTTTTTTCTCGTGCCAATGTAGAGAGACCCGCCTGTTTGAGGAAGGCGTGCAGTGTAACATCTTTCAAGCGCGCGCTCAAATTTACCGCGGGAACGTTCAGGGAGGCTGCGAGTGCCTGACGCGCAGTAACATAGCCGTTGTATGTCCCATCATAATTAACCGGTTCATATCCAGCATAGTTAACGGGAACGTCAAAGAGTAGTGTTTCCGGTGTTATCAAGCCTTGTTCGATTGCCAGTGCGTAGACGAAAGGTTTGAGCGTGGAGCCGGGCGAACGCGGCGCGAGCGTTCCGTTTACCTGTCCCGATGCACGCTGGTCAAAGAAATCGTGCGATCCTACCATCGCCAAGACGTGACGGGTTTCCGTGTCCATAACGATGATCGCACCTGTACTCGCCGTGTGGGACTGTGAACCTGCAATCCGAGCAACCGAGGCACTCAGATATTCGCTGAGGATGCGCGCTGCGGTTTTTTGAACCTTTGCATCTATCGTCGTGTATATCCTACCGTCTGCTGTGGCTTCTCTGTTCCATCGGTTTCCTTTAACCAACATGCGTGAGAGATGCGGCGCGTTAAACGGAAGTGCGTACCGTTTTGTCGGTATCGGTTCGCGCATTGCTTCGCGCCACTGTTCTTCCGAAATTTGCCGGCGTGCAAGGAGTCGGTTCAGGATTTTTGCGCGCGCCTGCCGGGCACGTTCTGGGAACCTATCTGGTCGCAAGCGTTCTGGCGCGTTCGGAATAGCCGCAAGGAGTGCTGCTTCACCGAGACTAATAGCATCCTGCGGTTTGTTAAAGTAGAGCCGTGATGCCGCTCCGGTTCCGACAATATTGCCACCATACGGGAGCATATTAAAGTAAAAGTTGAGAATCTCAGATTTGGAATAGGTCAGTTCGAGTTGGAGCGCGCGGAACATCTCGATAAGTTTGTTCGGAATATTCCGCGCTTTCGGTTCCATCAGACGCGCAAGCTGCATCGTAATCGTTGAGCCACCTCGCACGACCTCCCCCGCTTTGATGTTGTCGTAGAAAGCAGTTACGATAGACACAGGGTTAATCCCGAAGTGGTAATAGAACCAGCGATCCTCTGCCGTTAACATTGCTTGGTGTAACAACGGGGAAACGCCAAAATAGCCATCCGCTTTCGGCTTTCGGCTATCAGCGAGGTGGCTATCGGAAACCTTCAGTAAAGAGGCGTTGGGAACCTCTTTTAACTGACGGCTGACGGCTGACTGTTGATGGCTAATTGCTGACGGCTGACTGCTAAATCGCCACATACCGTCGTCGGCTAAGAATGCCCGAAGCCATTCACCGTTCCGATCTAAGACAATATGCGACGGTGGCGGGTGGAGACGTGTTTTCGGCAGTGGGAAACACCAGTTCGCCAACACAAACAGAAGAATAAGAAAGAGTGGCAAAATAGCCATCAGAGAAGTAGTTATCAGTTGTCGGTACGATTTTTTCTGCGAAAAAATCTTTCGGTTTTCAGTTAAAGAGGTTTGCTGTTGCTTGAACAGTAGCTTTAACTGTGAGAAGAATCCTCTTAACCGATAACTAATAACTGATAACTGACAACTATTTTTCATTGCTCTCTAACCACTTTGATTGCCATACTACCTGTTACAGTAGATTTCGTCGGGTCGTACATCGCTTCCGCTGCGATGGGTGGCAAGGTAAATTCGCCTTGTGTCACTGCCCTTAGCGCGTAATAGAACTTGCGTTCCCGTTGGCGCGGGAACGTTCCGAAGAAGATGAGGCGATCATCACGAATGTCGAGATAGTCCGGTTTGAACCCTTGTGTTTTCAGCCATGGAATCCCTGCCCTGGATTCCAGACGTGGGTTCTCAATCTCGAAACCGGTCGGCAACATATCGACGACGACAACGTTTTCCAGGTTCGCCGTGAGTGCTTTAACCCTGATCTCTGCGACAATCAAGTCGCCGTGTACGAAAGTGCCGGTGAGTTCCTCACCGTCTTTGTTGAAGTACCGCCGCCGTACCTGCAATTCGCGTTCGTATTCTTCGATATACGAATCGCGTTGGATGCCGAATGCACTCCAGTAGTAGTAGCAGGTCCCATCGCCTTTAACAGAGATTTGTATACGTGCACCGTCCCACGCTTCATCGGTAAGACGGACCTCATTGGCATCAAAGTCAGCGAAGTGTTCACCATTGATTCTGATGCTCCCGTTGTAATCGGTATCTGCCTGTTTCTGCATAATCTTGCCGAGCGCAAGAAACGCGAACGCATTATCTTGGGTGGTCGTCCATCGGTTTCCGTCGGATGCCGCTTCACTCAGGTTCTTGACGAGCGTCGGAATAGACGGATGGTTTTCGTTAACTTCGGCAAGCACGTCCAACATAATCGCTTGTGCCCGGATAGGTGAATTGAAGGTGCCGCCTGTCTCCCGTTTTTCGGTATCTTTCCCGTTAAAGTTTGGTGATACGGATACCGGTAGCATTGAGAGGGCAGTTTCGAGTTCACCGCTCAGCGCGAATGCACCTGCAAGTTGGAAGTAGCTATAGTCGCTGAGACCACTTGCCCTTCTATTTTTCAGGTAGTGCATCGTGCCACGGTCAGGCTCTCCGGCAGCGGCTAAAACATAAGAGGAGTATGTTGCAAGCGCGATCTGGGTTTTTACCTTTTCAGTATGGTCTTTACCCTCCATATCAGGTGAAAATTTTGCCTGCGTTTTTAAGCCTTCCAACATCGCTTCGTAAACTCGGTCTGCTACCTCATATCCAGCTTTCCGCGCTTCAACGAGGAAGTGAGACGCGTAGATACTGCTCCACGAATTGACATACGTACCACCGGGCCAGTACGAGAACTGATTGTTTGCCATCAACATACTTTCAAGTTTCGTGATCCCCGATGTAATATAGTAATCCACAGCATCTTCTGCTGCGAGCAGCGGTTCGACGGTTTGTGCCAAGTCGCTGAAATAGAGGAGCGGAAAAACCTTGCTTGTTGTCTGCTCCAGGCACCCGTGTGGATAGCGGACGAGGTAACGCAGACTATCCGCAAACGCAATATTTGGAAATGGTGCCAGCGTCAAACTAAACTCAGATGAATCTGGTAGGAGATTCGAGGGGAGGATAAAATCGACCGGTTTACCCGCACGAACCGAACCGTGTCCCGTTTTTGTCACAGGCGGCGCGACAGAACGCATCGGCAGTTTCAGAGTTGTTTCTGTCATTTCCGCATTTCCTTGGGCAGATAAATTGAAATTCACCTCTCCTATTGCGTCCTGAGCGCGAATGTCGAAAAAGACTTGTGCCTCGGCACCTGCTGCAACACTTTGATTTACGGTGAGTTCCTCCAATGGTGTTTCCATGTTTTGAGACGCTGGCGTTTTCACCGTACCGTTTTCTGGCTGTTCTTCCAGTATATCGGCATCGTTAACGGACAGCAACTGCACATCACCCGTGGCTTGCAATCTGACAGTGAATTCGCCGTCTGCACCTGTACCGTTAAAGAGCGTAACCGGGACACGAATCTTATCACCGCCTGCAAGGAATCGAGGGAACGTCGGCGTTAAAACGATAGGTTCGCGCACCGTCAAGTACGCTTCCGTAGCCCCGTAATCCGATCCGGCGAACGCGACCGCCATCAAACGTAATCTCCCATTGAACTGTGGAATCTTAAATTCAACAGTCCCGCGTCCGTTTCCATCGGTTTTGACAAATCCTGACCAGAGGGAGACCGGTTTTACACGGCGGATACCGCTCGTGTTAAGCCGTTTCTGTCCTAATCGGGCTGCAAGTCCGGCATCACCACCTGTGCTTGAGTTATCCGTAACATCAGCGATTTCAGGTAAAATTCCGCTATAAAGATCGAAAGAACGCGTTTTTAACCCGCGTTGTTGATAGAAGAAACCGTGTGGGTTCGGTGTCTGGAAGTCGGTTAACGTGAGGATCCCTTCGTCTACCGCGGCTATGCAGACATCGTATTTTTGCCAGGATCGTCGCCCCCGAACTTGAAACGTGACAATCATCTCACTGTTCGGTCGGACAACTGCTGCCTCAGCAAGATCGCTCTCCGAAACCATCGGTTGTCGGCTAATATGAGAATTATCGTCTCCAAGGAGTCGGATTTCTTCTGTATTACCAGCGGCATCCGTCTGTTTAAGCGACATTTCGATGGAGACTTGTCTTCGCGACGCGTCAAGTTTCAACGGAATTATACCGAACGCACGGGCTGGCAGAAGCGACTTGCTCTCTGTCGTATCCGTCGGAATGGCGCGGGTTAACGTGCCTGAGAGGTAGACATTCGGTTTATAGGCATCTCGGATCGGAATTGATAGCGTCGCAGTGTTCTCCTTCATCACGATTGTACGATGGCTGAGCACCTTCTCACGTTCAACGGTCAGCAAGAGCGTTCCCGCAAACGGTGCTTTGATGTTCAGCTTCGCTGTCTCTCCGGGACGATATGCCAGTTTATCAAGCGTCATCTCTAAACGTGTCGGATGCTCCATAGAGACCGGCATGTTGCGCCATCCACTCACATAAAACCCGATTTCTGCTGTCGCTGTTGATTCGATATCCTCAAGTTGGACACGGTATTCACCATAATCCGAAGGCGTTAGCGTTAGTGTCTGCGGGGTCTCTCCTGAAGTGAGATCATAACTTTTCACCGCTGTCGTCTGTGCTTCAGAGACGTACTCGTAACGTCCCGCTGTGCTCCGCCGCAGGATTGTATTCCAATGCACTTTGTGGAGACTGAGTTTCAACGGTCTTCCCGGTGCAGCTGCCATTGTGTTGTCAACGGCTATATAATCTAAACGGAGGGGTTGGTTGATTTTGACCTCTCCAGTGGTCGCCCGACGAATCCCGACATAGTGTGAGTACGGATGGATAACAACACGATGTGCAGCACTAACGGCTCTTCCACCGATTTCACTGACAGTCGCTGTCAGAATACCGTTTAGCAACGACGGTGCTTTCAGCGTCTCAGGAACTCTGAATTGGTAGTGTGCTTTGCCTTCGGCATCAGTTTGGGTTTCACCTAACTCAATCCGTTGACCCTCAAATTGTTTGGTATTTCCAAAAACAAAGGACTTTGCCGTCCAGGGGTCAGTTAAAGAGGTCTTAGATTCTTCGAGCGTCTCTTCTCTGGGAACTGATAACTGGTAACTGGTAACTTCTGCTGCCTGTAATTGAAGTGCAGCCTGAACCTTTCTCCCAACAGCGGGGGGACCGAACAGATTGGTGGCGTTCACTTCGAGGCTGAGTTCATCTCCGAGATTGTAAGACGGTTTGTCCGATGTTAATGCCACTTTCATCCGGTCTGGCATAAACGCCTCAACCTGAAATTGTACGCTACCGACAACCCGGTCAGCGATTTTCATTTTCGCTATATAATTGCCTGTCAATGCGTAGTCAGGAATCGGAATCTTCACATCGCAAACACCGCTTCTGTTTGTCTGCTGCCTAATTTCTTTAATGATCCTGCTATCAGGCGAGAGGACTTCAATACGTGTCGGCAGTGGTTCAGGGGTCCTCTGATTCGGGCCTCGCACGATACCGGCGAGTTCGACAGTTTCACCGGGGCGATAGACCCCTCGACTCGTGTAGAGAAACGCTTCGTAGCCTTTCTGTAAATACGCGGGTCCCGCGATATTGAAGTCTGCCGTTGCGATTTCATGACGGTCTAATTCAATAAAAGCGAGGTCGTCGCGTTTTGCGACGGTAATCATAAACGGTATAAAGTCTTTGGTCTTCTCTGCGACATCGCTAAACTCGACGAAACCTGCCCAATTCGTTGTCCCAGTCAGTAGCGTCTGATTATTGTCGCTGATGAGTTTGACCCGCGCTGTGGGTACCGGTTTGCCGGTCGCAAGAGATTTCACCCAAACGTATAAGTTATCGCCTGCCCGTTTCGCACTGATACCTAAATCTGTAATAAGGACCCATTGATGTGTGCTGTCCCACCGACTGCCCGCATTTCGCGCAACAACCTTGAAGATGCCGACATGTTCGTCTGAGAGGTAATCCTCTAATGAGACAGGGGTCGTTACCTCTTCGTTCAATTCTGTCGGTATATCAATCACTTCCGAATAGATAGGTTTGCCTAAATTCTGGCTCCAGCGGCTCCATCTGTCTAACCTTGAAACATAGATGAGGTTGTTGGCAAAAACTTTCTCAATTTCGAGTGCCACCCGTTTAACGTTAATCGTTGCGAGACCGAGGTTTAGATGTCCTTTCCGCGCAAGGAAGAAACCGTCGCCGAGAAACCGGAGTTGCGGGTCAATGTCCGGTATTCTGAGCTTGGTCAGGTAATCCTGTTTTAATACGGCATCGTTGCGCGCGGTTAAACCGCGTCGTATTTTGAGTGTATAGGTGGTACGCCGCTTAAAATTACCGTGGATTTTGATGTTCCGATAGTCGGATGTCACTTGATAGTCTACGGCTGGGGTTAGTTCTATATATGATTTGATTGTATCGCTCGGTAACGGAGAAGTAAAGTTGACTGATATATACGGGGTCCCGTCACTTTCCCATACATCCGAGTATGTTATACCGAGTGTCCCCTGCCCTTGGAGTGTGACAGGCGTAACATGCACTTTTTCCAGCCCAATTTCGCCACCTATACATTTAAAGCCTTTTTCAATCTTGATTTTGATCTTTTGGTCGGCACTACCGCGTTTTATCCGATTCGTCACAAATTTCACTGTCCGGGCGGTTGCCGCTTTCGTCTCGATCTGATACGGAATTTCGGTTCCATCACCGAGTTCAATAGATAGATGTGCCTTTAAATCAGCCGTCGTTACCGAGTAATTGAATGCTATTGTACCGAAACCGGTTGCATATTCGCGTGTATTGTCAGTCCTGAATTCCAAGCGTGCTTGTTGGACTGCGAAGGGTTCGGTGGCGAATTTAAATTCTTTTTGGCCCGTGAGTAGGAATGTTTCGGAGGGATTAAGTTCTGATGTAAGTTCGACAGTGTATTGTGCGGCGGGTGCTAAAGATGCGTCTAAAAAGAAACCTATTCTGTCCGGAGCAACCCAACGTCCTATGCCTTGAACGGCGGGTGTAAATCGCAGAGCCTCCGATGGGACTTCTGTCCCCACACGCGATTTATCAACGATGTCTTCTGAAAAAGTAATTGAGAAGTCTGTCCATTGCGGTACTTCGCCTTGAGGCGTGAATGCGTTAACGCTGTATCGCGTTTTGGCGCGCATGCTGCTCTGCACAATGTAGAAGATACAGGCACCGAGAAGCAGTGCCATCAACCCTATAACTCCGAATAGACTTTTGAGTAACAAATTTCCGGAACTTCCATGTTCCGACGAAAGATTTTTAGAAAGTTTGGAAAACACCATGAGAAGTGCCCCCTGTACTTTGAAAATTTTGTTTGTATCGGTCCATTTGTTGCCGAAAACTATTGGCAGCAAAACTTCCTATCTTTTAGGATACTATTTGCACATATCTTGCTAAATTTAACATGTAGGAAGAGATACAGATACCAAATAATTAAGTCATTCCGGTATACGTTAAGCAATTTTTATGCCAACTTTTTTCCGACGTTGGACGAAGCGTTTAAACAGTCTATATTCGCTTTAGGCAGGATTTTAGGGAGGCTGAAAAAAAATAAAAAAATGTCCTTAAGTGGCGTTATGTGTAAATATAAACACATAGGGACGGATGTAGAGGTCCATCCCTATGTTCAGCACACATTTTTTAGGTTATTTTCACGGTTCTGTCGCGTCCGCCTTTTAAAACCAGAATCGGGACATCAAAATAATCTGGTCTGTACCTTGGAGTTGGCGTACGGTGCCTTTGTTTCCGATAGTATCATCCTCGCCTCGGTCAACGTTCGCAAGGTTTGCCCAGTAAAAGAGCGAGATTGCCCCGTTTTCCATGAAATTGTATTGCGCACTCAGTGTCACCCGTTGACTTGCATCACCCTTTACTGTGCGATCTGGATCGAACAAGCCGTATCGACCCGCAAGCGTTAGTTGTGGCAGGACGCGATACTTTGCACCGACATAGTATCCTTTTGAGTCAACGTCATCCGGTGCGAAAGAGGCGAACTCTTCGCTGTTCCCAAAATTAAATTCTCCTTCTACACTCAACCCGGCGTAAGAGGCAGTGAGGAATGCACCGATGAGCCGTTCCCACTCTTCGTCCGGTTTTTCAAAGATGCCAGAGATACCTGCGCGAACCGGTCCGAGCTGCGCACCCAATGTGCCGAGTCCGCCTTTCGCTGTCGCACCACCGGCGTTGAAGAAGGCAGCGTTATAGAAAACCTTACCCGCGCTTCCGCCAAGTTCAATCCCCACATCCCGTTTATTGGAACCAAGTCCATAGCCTTCGCGGACAAGGATATTGTGGTCCTTCTGTTTAATGGCAAACGGGAGCCGGAATTGCCCGACTTTGACGTAGAGGTGTTTCGGGATAGCATCTACCGTTGCAAACGCGTTCATCGTTGTGCCAGCATTATTGGAGAGCGTTAGACTGATATGCTCCGAGGCTTGTGCATTAAAGGTGACCTCGGCTTGCATGAGCAGGAATCTGTCAATTGAAGAATGGCACGAGTTACATCCTGCGATAGTCCCTTCTTCTGCATCAACATGTGTTGTTTTGATGAATGCAGTCTGAAAGTCAAGCGATGTTGTGAGCTGCTTGACGACCTCCATGGCTTCTTCAGTCACGGCTTCCATATCAAAATCTTCGGGAAATTCAAAATAGTTCTCTTCAAAAATTTCGCCGATACGGTTGCGCGGACCACCGCCTGCCGGGTCAAGATGACAAAAACTACACGCTTTCTCAAGTTCAGTCGCAAATTCAGGACGCGCCTCCGTACGGGTCGGAAACCAAAAGAGACTCAGCGCGATACCGACTACGAATCCGAGTCGTAGAAACGATGGTACGATGCTGAATATATGCCAACGTTTTGCGCGTCCGGTGGTGTGGTTGATATGCTTCATGTCGTTATTATAATATGCGTCCAAAGGGATCTCCTTGTTTTTTGGTGAAATTTAATCGGTGTAACCGTAGCTGGCGAGGTTGATACCTCGCCAGCAAAATCCTATTCAAGTTCTGTGAAAACGTAATCGATATCTTCGACTCCGGAGTGGCATCTCCAACACACGCCGTCCTTGGCGATGACATCGAATTCAGCATCTGCAGCGTTTCGAGTATATTCGATGAATTCCCAGTCGTTGTGATCCGGGTCCACACCCGCTTTCTTCCGCATAATGGCGATGAGTCCGACGTAGTCCCTACCCGGACGGTAGGCTTCCTTTATAACGATGCTGCCGTCGGGATATGGAAATTGCTGTTCACCATTCGGGGCGATGTCTTCCCGCGTTTTATTGACATAAACGTTTTTGGTGCCGTTGTGCGGATCACCACCGGGGACCGGCGGTATGGGTTCCGCATTTAATTTCAGCCACTGTGTGTAACCTGCCACATCTGCTGGTAAGCCGGGAAGAGCCATGACCGTTTCCTCAGGCTGCACAGGCTCTTGCGTAGGGTCTGTTGTATCCATAGTTTTTTCTTCGTCCTGTTTTTCAATGAGTTCTTCTAACTGCTTTTCGGCGCAGCTCGCGAACAATAGACAGGTTATTAGTATTATTACAAGGCTGGATAATAGGTTTCGTGTTTGCGTTTTCATGATAAATACCTCAATTTTTTAGTAGAAGGTTTTTTGTATATCAGTAACGAAATTTCCGTGTTATGTTATACTATATTTTTAGGCGATTGTCAAGTTTTTTCTTCACACAACCGCTTAACCGCTACGACATCCCAAACCTGAAGGATTGCGTTTTGTAGCGGGAGATTAGATAAATCGGTCGGATTTTCAAGAAAATTCGCGTATACGTTAGTATCATGGCGTAGTTAAAACTTCACCTACTAATTGCTAAAAGCCGACGACGCATTTTCGTTTGCTATTCTACTCACTGTTACTGTATCATATCAAGGGAGCAGATGCCGTTTTCTGCTGAGACTATAGATATAAAAGGAGAGGATAACGCGGATAATGCTAAGAAATTTATTTAAGGGGCGTGATAAAAGCGATGTCGCGTCCGATGCTGAGGATAAACAACAGAACTGGTTGGATCGTCTGAAGTCCGGTTTAGCGAAAACTCGAAACCAGTTCATGTCTCAGTTATCGGGGTTATTGCGGATCGGGAGAAAAATCGACGAAGACCTCATGGAAGAAATTGAAGAGATTTTGATCCAAGCAGATGTCGGTGTTGATACGACGTTGACGTTAATGGATAATGTCAGGGAACGCGTCAAAACAGAGGGGTTAAGTGACTCTTCGGAATTGGAATCTGTCATAAAGTCGGAAATTCTGAATCTCCTCGGCGAGGATGTACCGGTACAAGTTGAAGATGAAAAACCGTATACGATTTTGGTGCTCGGTGTGAACGGTGCAGGCAAGACTACGACGATCGGCAAACTTGCCAATCGTTTTGTTACAGACGGTCAGCGTGTACTGATTGCTGCCGGTGATACATTCCGCGCGGCAGCGGAGGATCAACTCGCAATTTGGTGTGAACGCGCGGGGGCAGAACTGATACGCGGCGGCGAAAACGCTGAACCCGCTTCTGTCGTCTTCGATGCCATTCAGGCAGCAAAACATCGCGATGCCGATGTGCTAATCGTTGATACCGCAGGGAGACTCCATACCAAAAAACCGTTGATGGACGAGTTGGCAAAAATCGGACGTGTAATGGAGCGCGGACACACCGGCGCACCGCATGAGGTACTCCTCGTTGTTGATGGAACAGTCGGACAGAACGCTTTGATACAGGCGAAGATATTCAACGAAGCAGTACCGATTACCGGTGTCGCTGTTACCAAACTTGACGGCACTGCGAAAGGCGGTATCGTGATCGCAGTGAACGCGGAGATCGGCGCACCTGTCAAACTCATCGGTATCGGTGAAAAACTTGACGATTTACGGGATTTCGTAGGGGAAGACTTTGTTGAAGCACTCTTCGCAGCAGAAGAAACCGCGGAGGCATAGACAGCAGGCGTGTTCCGCTATTGGTGTGAGAAGTCGGACCTACCCTGTCAACGTATGCGCGCTTGGAAAGCGCGCATACTGAAACTCCTAAGAATCTATTTCTTGTAGGTACGGACGTAAGTGTTTACGAAGATTGCGATGCGCGTGCAGCAGATGTGCCTTGACCGTTCCATCGGACCTACCGACAGTCGCCGCAATATCCTTAAGCGATAAGCCATCCCAGTGGCGCAGGATGAAAATTTGGCGCTGCTTTGGTGGAAGGCGGCGAACCGCTTTCCGGATGTGAGCCCTCAATTCCTTATTCTCAACCGCTTTCGCGGGGGAATCAGAACGCGGATCCGGAATATTTGCCATCGGCAATTCGCCCGAATCATCGGAGTCATAAAGAAGCACTTCGGATCTCGACTTTTTCCTCAAGAAATCAATACACAGATTGACCGTGATGCGGTAAAGCCAACTGTAAAACTGGCACTGACTCTTAAAATCGCCTAATCCTTGGTAGGCACGAATAAAGGCATCTTGCGTCAGATCTAAGGCATCTTCGCGATTCGAGATGTAGCGTTGCACCAAGCGGTAGGTGCGTTTCTGGTAGCGGGTAAAGAGCGTGTCAAACGCAGCGGTATCACCTTGCTGAAATCGCTCAATTAGTTCGTTATCATCGTAACACTCTGGAGGGAGGCTTTCAGGGTTTTGGGACTGCATGTTCTCCTCTTAGCGTCATCGGCCGGGAAACGACTTCCGTTTCTTGGGAGACGAAAATCAGAAGCTTAGGTGGCCATTGACAACGGGTAGTCAC
This sequence comes from Candidatus Poribacteria bacterium, assembly GCA_012270865.1. Taxonomy (GTDB): domain Bacteria; phylum Poribacteria; class WGA-4E; order WGA-4E; family WGA-3G; genus WGA-3G. Next base: position 13,495 of record JAAXHL010000172.1, read on the forward strand.
TGATTCGTTTGTTTGTGGACACTACGAAACCAACGTTTATATCTCTTGCTATCTTGAACCATCTGTTGTAGAAGGGTTAATTCTTCGGTCTCTTCGGTATATGGAGCAGTTTCGAGCAAGTTGAACAGCTCCTCATGGACTACATTGTCTTCATGGATGAGTGCTGAGAGGAGTCGCTCGATATTTTCACCATGTCCGAGTAGAGCCAACAGTTTGTTCGTATGACGTATCTCCTCAGAAGCGGCTTGGTTCAAATACGCAGTGAGTTCGTGTTCGTTCTGTTTTTCCGCAATTTGTGCCAGAATTAATCGCATCCCGACAAGTTTCAGTTTTGCCTGTGCGAGTTCCTCCAAATCGGTTTCAAACCGTTTTTGAAGATAATCTGTATCGCTGGGGTGTAGCTGCGCATAACTTGGCCAGACGGGTTTTGCCATCACCTGTTTCAGTCGTTTGAGACTTTCAATTAGGCTTTCGCGCTCTTCGGTTGATAGCTGCCCAAAAGTACTTTGCCAAAAATCTGTCGCGTGTTCTACACCTTTGCGGAAAAGTTCTTCAGACTGCGGCGTGAGTTTGATCCGAGCACGTCTCCGATCTGTATCGCATTTACGACGGACAACCCAACCGTGACGTTCTAAACGACTCACTAACCCAGATGTGGTGTTGTGGGCGAGACCTAAATGCTCACCGAGTTCACTCACCGACATGCCAGCATCACGACCGTACCAGTGAAGGTGTTGTAAAGCGTTAAACTGTACAATCGTCAGACGATTGGGAACAACTTCTTGGATAAACCGAGATCTGACTGCCGCTTGCGCATGACGCATCACACGCATCACGACATCAATTTCATTATGGAATTCTGGGTCTTTAGGCATTTGGGCAACGCTGTAAGTCAAAACTGCTGTTAAAGGTCAGTGTTGTACGTATTATTACTAACACGTATGCGCTAAAACGGACGGTCAAAAACTAATATATCCTATATCAGACATATTTACTGTCGTATACGATATAATAATTATACCCGTCTTTCAGCAGAATGTCAAATTAAAATGACAAAAATACACGATTTTAGCGTGTTTTTTAGCCAAAACGTCGTTTTTCGGAGGTATTATAAGCATTTTTCGTAGTTTAACGGTATTTTTAGTTGCTACCGACGAGGCGTTGTGCTTTTATCTTCCGTCTTCGCTTCGATTTTCGCTTCTGCTGCGGAGGTGGTTTCTGCTGCAGGACTTGTTCGGTTTCGAGAGGTTGCGTCTTTTCTTCCTGTTCCGCTTGTGCCGCTACGTACGCAGCGTAGTTACCTTCAAAAAGAGTCGCAGTCCCACCCGGTGTTCCGTCAAAAATTAAGAGTTTCGTCGCAAGGTTGTTCAAGAGATACCGGTCGTGAGAAATAATAAAGAGCGTTGCTGGGTATTCCGAGAGTGCCGTTTCTAACGCTTCACGTGCCGGTATATCGAGGTGATTCGTCGGTTCGTCAAGTAACAACACGTTTGCGTTCACTAATAGCAGCTTGGCGAGTTGCACACGGCTCTGCTCACCGCCGCTCAGGTTCCCGATCCGTTTGAACACGTCATCGCCGGAGAATAGGAACTTGCCTAAGAAACTGCGTATCTCACCTTGGGTCTGTCGTGGACGAAGTTCCCATATTTCGTCGATGATCTCATTATCTGTATTAAGGCCTTCCAGTTCTTGTGTATAGTATCCAAACTTAAGCGTCCGACCGACCCATATTTCGCCTTCTGTAGCGTTTTCTTCCCCTAAAATCATACGGAAAAAAGTCGTTTTTCCTGTCCCGTTTGCACCGATAATACCAACGACATCACGACGGTACACTTCAAAATTTAGGTTCGTGAAGATCACCTTATCGCCGAAGGCTTTGCCAACGTTTTTACATCGGAGGATATCGTTCCCGCCGCGGGAGTCAGGTGTAAAGTTGAGTTTGATCGTTCGGGCATCAGATTTCGGTTTTTCGATGCGTTCTAATCGGTTTAATTTTTTCTGTCTGCCTTGTGCTTCGCGAGTTCGCTGTCCTGCCATATTACGGCGGATAAAATCCTCTTCATGCGCGATGTGTGCCTGCTGTTTTTTGAATTCTCGAGCTCTGACTAACTTTTCAAGGTTTTTATTTTCAACGTACTTGGCGTAATTGCCGCGATAGATTTTTATTTTTTGGTCTTCGAGTTCCCAAACTTTACGTACCACCTTGTCTAAAAAATATCGGTCGTGTGAGACAACCAAGACCGCACCATCGTATTCGATATTGAGATAATTTTCGAGCCATTCGATCCCGTTGATGTCGAGGTGATTCGTCGGTTCGTCAAAAAGCAACAAGTCCGGTTTTTCGAGAAGCAACTTTACGAGTGTTGCCCGGCTTTTCTGACCGCCACTAAGTACATCGATCGGCAAGTTGAAGTCGGTTTCAGCGAAACCTAAGCCGCTAAGGATGCGGTTAATTTGATGTTCATAGTCATAACCGCCGAGCGATTCGTGCTGTTCCTGAACCCGTGCATATTCCGCTAAGAGTTGTGGTGATTCTTCTGTCTCCATCTCCTCTGCTAATAGAAGCATCTCGTCTTCAAGGGCACGCCTTTTTTCAAAAACCTTTAGCATCTCCTGCCTTAACGTACAATCGCGCGCAAGATCCGGTTCTTGGCTGAGATACCCGATGCGTAACCCCTTCGCAGACACAACTTTCCCTTTAAAATTGGAGAGCATACCGTTTAAAATTTTAATTAACGTTGTTTTTCCGGTTCCGTTACAGCCAATTAACCCAATTCTGTCGCCGTGCTCAATTGAGACCGAAATATCATCGAGAATCAGGTCAGGATCATATAATTTGGTGACGTTTTCTAATCGTATTAAAGACATTTTTTAATTTTACCTTGCGGAGGAACTTCGGACGTTTAGACTTTGACGTGCGTTCCTTATTGACGTTTAAATTGAGCACTGCGGGTTATCATTTCCTGATAGGTATTTGCGCGATGTGCGTCTGGACGGCGGATATTAAATTGTCTAAATCGCCAAAACGCGATTGAGAGCGCGGCGTAGTGAACAAAGCAATCCAGATATTTCCATTCGTTTTCCGTTAACGGACGCGCGGCGTTATAGGCATCCAGAAATCGCCGGACAGCCTCTAAATTCAGTTGGTGATCCGATGTATAACAACTCCCGATGATGGTCATACCGACATCAATGAGGAGTGTATCATAACAGCCTTCCTCAAAATCGAGGATTGCCACCATCTTTTCACCGTCGAAGAGCGTGTTGTCTAAAAAAAGGTCTCCGTGAAGAAGTCCCATCGGAAGCGGCGCATTGAGGTACGGTTCCATCTCTTCCAATTGCGATTTTAGCCATTCGATAAACGGGTGCGTAGCAAATTCTGTGTCTCGTACCTCTTGAAGAAAAGGTCGCATCTGTGATATTCCCATCGCAAATGGGGGAAGTCCTGCAACTGGTGGAATGCTGTGTAGTTTCGCCAACGCCTCACCGAGTTGTGCCAATACATTCGGTGAAGGTCGTGGTGCTTCTCCTTGTAGGAACGGATAAAGCATCACACTTCCAAACGTCTCTTGAACCAGAGGTTTCTGATCTTTCGTTAGAATCGGGTACACCGTCGGATAAGCGTGCTGACGGAGATGCTCCAAGAGCGTGATTTGCATGTTAAGTTCTACAGAATCTTTCTCATCGCAAATTTTCAGCAGAAACTCGCCATCTGTGGTCGTCAGTTTAAAATTGCTGTTCCCGAACCCGCCCGGAATCTCTTCAAGTTTCAGTGATGTGCCGATTGGGTATTGTGCGACGATCTGTGCAAGTTCTGTCGGTGAAAGGGTGGTATAGCGTGCCATATCTTGCAATCTGCGTGCGGTATCAGTCTTGTGGTTGTTTGTCTTCGGCAGCGTGTTCCAATGCTTGGAATTCTGCGGTGTTGCGGATATGCTCAAATGCAGGGTCCGCTTTTGCGGTGGCAAGTGCTGCTTTATCTATGCGAATCGCCTCACGTAGGGATGCAATGGATCGTGCGTTCTCTTCCTTTTGTGAATAGGCGACGGCGAGGTTATAATGTGCCTTCGCGAAGTTGACATCCAATTGCGTCGCACGTTCCCACGCTCGGATAGCTCTGTCGAGTTGACCTTGATTACCGTAGACAACACCTAACGTAAAAAACGGCATGACCCATCCGGGTTCGTTCTGGATCGCTAATTCGAGTTCAGTGATGGCTTGTGCAAAATTACCGTTCTGAGCAGACTGCATACCCCAGTTATAGTGTGCGACAGCGACTTCGTTCGGTTCCAGGGCATCCGCGTTTTGGGAATACGGTATCGTTTTCGTGCCACACGCCGTGAGGTAGAGCGTAAACCCTATGATTAACAGTAGCACATTCCATTTATATAGATGATGCATAATTTCCTCCATCTTTCCGTTACATTTTAGCAGAAGATAGGGTTAAAATCAAGGGTCAGTTTTTCGCGTACATCAGGGCTATTTAGTTCTCGGTTTTTTCGTCCAATTTTGAACACCCAGGGCCGGTAGGTGCGGTTTGGAACCGCACCGGGACTGAAAAGAAAATTCAGAAAATCTGATGATTTGTTTAAAACTAAATCACCCTGCGTGTACATGCTTTCTTGAAAGAGTTTTCAAATTTAGAGTGGCACGTCTGTCTATTTCGTTGGCACGTTCCAGAGGAGAATGGTTCCCTCATCACCACCTATGCTTGCTACGGTTTTTCCGTCAGGTGCGAACGCCAAGGTCCGAACGTAACCTTCATGACCATCGAAGGTCTTAAGATGCCGGCGTGTCGGGAGTTCCCATAAGTGAATTTTACCGCCTGAATCTCCACTTGCGAGAATTTTCCCATCAGGCGAAAATGCTAACTCACAGACGACGTGTTTATGTCCGTCAAGGCTTCCGATATGCTGGTGGTCGGTCACATTCCACAATTGGATGTGCTTGTTTCTCGTGCCAACTGCCAAAGTTTTTCCGTCGTGTGTAAACGCCAAGGCATGAATGCTGCTATGACGAAGCCGAAGCCGGACTAACAAGTCGTTTACCCAGTTTCCGGGCGTTTTAAACGTGGCAATCCGTTTACCGGTGTGTGTGCTCCACAGATCCGGGGCATCCGGGGCATCACTGCCGCTTGCCAATATACTTCCATCAGGCGTAAGGGCTATAGGTCCCCAGTCCGTTACAAACTCTATAAGGTGGCGCGGCGGTTTATCAGTCGTTATGTCCCAAATATCAATAGTTGTATCAAAGGGATTAGCCTGATTCTTTTCCGAATTTTTAACAGCCAACTTCTCGCTATTCGGTGTAAATGTAAGTCCCTTTGGGCGATAACCTGTACCGTCGTCGAACGATGTCCCTCCCTCGGCGATATTTGTGTTCGGGAGCGTGTGAACAGCAACCTGTTTGCTTGTAGCGATGTTCCACTGCATAATGTCTTCTTGGTCGTTAACAGCGGTTAAGGTTACGTTATCTTTTCCAAAGGCTAATCCTTCAATCCTGTAAGAAGCCGCTTTAAGTGTGTTCTGTTTGGTGCCAGTGTGTGTGTTCCAGAGGTGGATAGTGCTGGTACTATCGCCGCTTGCGATAGTTTTTCCGTCGTGTGAGAATGCTAACGCCATGAAAGGTTTCGTGTAATTTGTCGTGACGAGGCGCAGCTGCTTAGCGTTTTTCGTTTCTCTTACAGCAACAGTTCCGTGTTCGTCTGCGGTAGCAAGGAGCGTGCCGTCCTGTGATAACATAAAGCGTTCTGGAGAAATTTCAAACCATTCCACAACTGGACTGTGTACTGAAATTTCATTGCGCGTAGCGATATTCCATATCACGTAACCGTTGTCGTCTATAATAGCGAGGGTTTTACCATCATCAGAAAACTGAATGTTTAGCGTCAGCGGAAACTCGGCGATTTTACGGCGTGTGGCGATGTCCCATATCGCGCAATCACTTTTTCCGGCTATAGCCTTTATAGCAACGGTTCTGCCGTCACCTGAAAACGTCGGGCCTATACCGTACGGAAATACTGCCAGTTGTTCACCTGTCTCAACATCCCAGAGTTCGGTCGGACCGCTTCTACCGCTCCATCCACTCCAGCGAGCGATTCGGTAATCTATTCCGCTCACGAGGGTTTTACCGTTTGGAGAGAAATTTAAGCCGTTCACCCACTTCATAGCCGGTTGTCCGCCTATAATTTCGTTTTTGTAGGTGTATGGTTCTGGGGATTGAATCGGAAGGGACGAGTTATCATCTGTTTGCGCTGTAAGTTTTCGTATCTCGCGACCGGTGCGTCCATCTTGTATACTAATTGTGCCGTCCTTGTTGCCAACCGCAAAAATAACGCTACCCGTCTGGTCAATAAACGCGTCCGTTGCAAACGACCAGACCCGATCTCTTCCAAGCCTGAATTTGGGTAAGTTTGGCGTAAAAGTGTTTAACTGTTCTCCAGTGGTGGTATCCCAAAACCTGACCGTCCCTTTCCTATCCTTCCCTATGAGGGTTTTCCCGTCGGCTGAGAATTTCAAATGAATCGGGTTGGCGGGGGTAGTGAGGGACAACAGCGATTCACCTGTCTCTGTACGCCAGAGGCGAATGGTTTTGTCGCGGGCACTGCTTGCGAGGATTTTGCCATCCGGTGAAAATGCGACATGCATCACGGTCTCTGTGTGTCCTATAATCAGAGCAGTTTCGGATTCTGTGTTAATATCGTATAGCCAGACACCAATTGAACTTGCAACAGCCAAGCGCGTGCTATCATCGGACAGCTGCATATCCGTTATCACGCCTTTTCCGAGCCGTGCCTTCGCGCCTTCAGGTAAACTGAGTTGGGTATAGTCTTCTGCGAAGGTGTTTGTTAGAAATAGTGTTAGAAGAAGTGGCATCAAAAAAGTGGAAAATAGCTTGGTTTTCATTGCTTGAAGCTCCTTTTAGCCTTCTCGCTTCGGATCAGATTTAGGATGCTGCAGATTTAGGCATTTGCTTTTTTAAAGATACCAAAAAAATTATAGGATTCCACATTTTACGCGCGAACCTACACGAGCGAATCCAAAATTGGGAGTAGAGATCGCATCGTCGGAACATCTCGGAATGTAAAACCGAACTGTGAGAAATATTCGGATGTCTCAAGTGCCTCTGCGATGAGTGGCTTTTTTTCTAACTCCTTTGAGACACCGAGGATAAGGGATACATCTTTCTGTTCAGCGAGCGTGTTAAGTCTCGCAATGAGATGTCCCTGATGCCACGGATGGAACAACTCGATGGCGGTCTCTACCCCGTTTTTGTGAACGAGTTGATAGTCAGGAAAACAGTAGAAATCGCCTGCTAACGGAAGGAATTGGCTGCCCGGACGGATCTGCCACTCCTCGGTTTTATTCTGAAGCATCGTCTGAAAAAGTTGAATATCTTCAGGGATATAGGCGAGAAACTGTTGTGAAATCGGCTTGATACCGCAAGATTCATCAAGCGATAACCGAGAAACCCGCTTGTTCCGAAACTGGATCTCCGCAGTCAGTTCCCATTTCGGTTGATGCAAAACGGCGAGGAAGAAGTTCGCCAAATTCATACCGTAACGCTTCGTTTTGTAAAACAGGTTGAGCGGTCCGTCCACCGTAATTTCGTACAGTTCTCCTTCTTTACGGATTGTGGAGAGGAGTTGGTTGAATCTGAGGTACTTGAACAGTTGTCGGAGTTCGGCTGTCATAGAATCGGAGAGTTTTAGCGTCAGCGAGTTGCAATGAAGGAGCAACCCTTGTACCTGCGCGGCATTATAGCGGTGAAGGAGTCGTTCCGCGGAAAGCGTATTGAATGTCAGGACGGGTTGGTTACTCGGTAAATCCGCGTAGAGTTTAGCACTCAACCCTAATTCCTCTGGTTGGGGTTCGTCTACCACTATTCCCTCTGTAGGAGCGATCTTCGGTCGCGATTCGTCTACTATTTCTTCTGTAGGAGCGAGCTCTGGTCGCGATTCCTTTACGATTGTCTCTAATACCCTACGTTGATAGTCTTCGTAGTCCTGAAACTGTTCTTGTGAAAGTAGGCGACTCGTCTCTGTAAAGAGTCTGTGCCGAAACGCGATGAGTTCTTCGTTGGGTGCAGTATCAAATTCTGTCCGATCTAACAGGAGTTTTTCGAGTCCGCGTTTGACGATCGGTGCCCCCGGTGTACTGTCAATAACCTGTTTGCTGGATTCCAAAAGTGTTGCGCGCGGCGTGTTTATCGAATCTTCAAAAATGCTAATCAATTGGTCAGCGATTGCCAGTAGTTGTTTGTGCGTCGGGTTCACAAACTGTGGCAAAATGTGTCCGCTCTTGATTTTATACCGGAGTAGGTCTTTCGTAAGCATCTTTAATTTTCCCTTGCGGTTTTTTAATTAGGACTTACGCATGTTGCTCTTTTGTAGCACGATGCACTTCGCATCTGGGCGAGTACGCCGCAAAACTTTCCAGTTTGTGGCAGGAGACCGCTGTTTTTTCCGAAAATTCTCATCTAACAGAACGGGCCGAAGTCAAAATTGCGTAAGTCCTGTTAATTTTCCCTTGCGGTTAGATGAGATTTTTTTGACTTTAGGGTTGTTTTCTTTAATCCGCTCTCCATTTCATTATCGAGTCTGGTAGGCGTGGTGCTGTCTACGTCGCCTATTGACAAAATGCTCACCGGTCTGTTTAGAGATGAGTTCGTAAAGTACTGCCTGTTTGCCTTCGCGTTTGCGGAGGATACGTCCGAGCCGCTGCACGTGTTCCCGGACACTCCCACTCCCTGAGACGATAATAGCAACATTCGCCTCCGGTACATCTACGCCTTCGTTCAGTACCTTCGAGGTAACCAAGATGGAATAGGTCCCGTCTCGGAATCCGTTCAAAAAATCGTTCCGTTCCTTGGGTTTCGTCTGATGCGTTAGCACCGGCAGAAAAAAACGCGTCCCGATTTGATACGCCGTATCATTGTCTTGCGTAAAGATGATAATCCGATCCCCTTGATGTCTCTGAATCAGTTTCCACACCCACTCCTGTTTTGTGGTAGACGCGAAACTCAGTTGCTTCTGTGCGAGATACGCTTTGAAGGCAGCGCGTCCTTCATCGGATTGGGACGCTTTCCAGAGGAAGGTATGCCATCCGCGCGGTGTTCCCATATTGATTTTCGCCTGTCTGAGGAAATTCAAATAAGTACGTCGCGCCGCCTCGTACTGCACCCGCTCCGTGTCTTCCATCTCAACCGTGATGGTCACAACTCGGTATTCGGAAAGCGTTTTTCCTGAGAGTTCCTGTACTTTCGCCTCATAACAGCACTCACCGACGAGGGCATAGAGACGACTCTCTTTTCCGTCAACCCGTTCAGGTGTCGCTGTCAGTCCCAACCGAAACGGTGCGATGCTGCTGATGGCGGCGTATTGATACTGTTCTCCGGGTAGATGGTGGCATTCGTCAAAAATAACAAAACCGAACCGATTCCCATAATGTGGCGCGTGCATGACTGCGGATTGATAGGTCGTCACCGTAATATCTTGCAGTTCGTGCTGACCGCCGCCGTAGCGTCCGATCTCTTGTCCGAAGTGTTCTGTCAACACAGCGTGCCACTGGTGCATGAGGTCGATTGTCGGCACATGGACAAGTGTCGGACGTTGCGTTTCTGCGATGAGCAGAATTGCGATGAAGGTTTTACCAGCACCCGTCGGAAGACTGACGACACCACGCTGACCGTTGGCGTGCCACGCGTCAATCGCCTCTGTCTGGTAGGGATAAGGTGTAATTGACTTTTGATGTGTGAAGCCTTCGATTGTGAACTGCCTCGCTGTGTCCTGATATACGATGTCGTGTGCGCGGAGCTGCGAGACGATGCGTCGATAGCGATAGGCAGGTGCTCGAAAGGTGAGGGTGCGCTCATCCCAACGGATATCTGGTAAATCTGATTGCAGTCCTTCCGGGACGTTCTGTAGAACGAGCGTGCCTTTATCGAAGTCAATTTTAAGTGGGATGGACATACTGTTTCTCAATTTTCAAATTGAAGTTTTCGATTGGTGATTAATGCTTTATTATATCAAATCGGTGTCTGAGAATCAAAGACTTTTTTTGTCTTCCGCTTGATTTTCTGTTGCTATCGTGCTAAAATAGGCGGAAAACCGAAGAGAGGAACAGAACCCGTGCCAAAACTTATACTCATGCCGCCACAGAATGCGGAATCACGCCAGTGGGCTGAGCATATTCGTAACGAACTACCCGTATATACCGTCATTTTACCGGAGACAGACGCAGCCGTTGCGGAACACCTTCCAGATGCCGATGCCGTCTGCGGTTGGGTCTCTCCTGAGCAACTCCCGTTAGCGAAAAATCTGCGATGGCTCCAGAACCCCGCAGCAGGTCCCTTCCCCGGCTACTATTACCCCGAACTGATTGAGCATCCCGTCGTCGTCTGTAACCCGCGCGGTATCTACAACGACCACATCGCACAGCATATCATGATGTTCGTACTTGCACTCGCACGTGGGTTGCCCTATTATATGGACGCACAGCGTCAAAGCGTCTGGGGCAAAGACGCACGTAAACACGGATATGTTGACCTCGCACAGGCGACTGCGTTGATTGTCGGTGTCGGTGGTATCGGACATGAAACCGCACGACTTTGCAGTGAATTTGGGATGAAGGTGATCGGTGTTGACGCGCGCTGGGAATATGAAGTGCCTTTCGTTGAGAAGCACGACCCGTCAGAACTTGATGCCGTCCTTCCACTCGCCGACTTTGTCATAACCACGACACCGCACACACCCGAAACCGAGGGAATGTGGCACAAAGATCGGTTTTCCCTGATGAAACGGACGGCTTATTTCATCAATATCGGACGTGGTAAAACCACGAAACTTGCCGATCTCGTCGTGGCACTTGAAGAGGGTGTCATTGCTGGATGCGGTTTGGACGTGTTTGAAGTTGAACCGTTGCCTGCCGAAAGTCCGCTCTGGCAGTTGCCGAATGTGTTAATAACACCACACATCGCTGTCAAAGATGCGGAGAATATACCGGCACGGCGATTTGAAGTCGTTTTAGAAAACGCACGCCGATTCGCTAACGGTGAACCCTTACAGAACGTTGTTGACAAGGCAGCATGGTACTAAAAAAGTTTTGTAGTAAAATCTGAAGATATGTTTACACCCTGACAGGCAATATCTCCCACTGTAGGCGGGGTTTGTAACCCCGCCACTGTAAGGTTAATTATGGGATTTACTATAATTTCTGGGCATCTGACTGCGCTTCCATTACATTACGCGCAGGTTCTTGAGACGCAGCCCCTAACGAAGTGGAGGGCGGATATGTAGGAAGGCTCTCGAGCTGACCGAACCGCGAAGAAACAATTAAAAATCAACATCTTTTAAACGATGAGCAGATTCGCCATTTTATTGTTAATGGGTATGTCAACGTCACAGCAGACGTGCCGACACATATCCACGAAACTATCTACCACAAAACGGATGCACTCTTCGCGGGTGCAATTGATTTCCGAGGTGATCGGCAGCACAATCCGCTCAATAACGTTTTACCTTTGGTCCCGGAACTGCAAGTCGTCTTAGAGTCGCCAGAGGTCCGCGGCGCGCTTACCAGTATTTTAGGGAACGGGTACGTCATGCATCCGCATCGACACTGCCATCCGAATTTTGCTGGCAGTACACCGAGAGGAAAAGAGAACGGCGAAGAACGGTTAATGATGCCGCTCCATAAAGATGGACACGCCGGTGGAAAGCGACCGCGACACCGGACACCGCGCTGGGCAATCCTCTTTTACTATCCACAACCCTGTCCCGACGATCAAGGACCGACCTGTATCATACCCGGAACGCAGTACATCCGAGACTTTATGCTGGAGGGTGAACGCCTACCACACGAGGTGCATACCGAAGGTGAAAACGGAACGCGACGACTCCCTGAAAATTTCTTGAACCGAAACATCGTTCCGATGTCCGGCGGACTCGGCACCGTCTGGATTATGCACTTTGACATGGTGCATTCGTTCCTTCAGAGTTATACCGCCCTGAATCGCTACGGTATGAAGTTCGTCTTTATGCGTACCGAGCAACCGACGGCACCTTCTTGGAACAGTGAGACCGCTATCTGGCAACCACCGAAAGTCAACCACGTCCCTTACGATGCGGAAATTCTCTGGACGTATATGTGGAATTGGATGTACGGTAAAGCGGACCTGTATGAGACAGCGCGTCCAGATACAAAGATGGATGTGGCATCAGCGATCGCTGCATTGAAAACAGGCGACACAGCTACACGTATGGAAGCCGCTAATACTTTAGGTTTCAGGCGTGAACATGCTGCAGAAGCGGTTCCGACACTCGTCAATGCCCTTAAAGATAACTACGAACCGGTGCGACGCAACGCCGTTTATGCCCTCGGGGCGATCGGGACATCGGCTGTTGAACCCCTCGGTGATATACTTGATGCGGAAAAAGAGGCGTTTGAAATGGAACCGATTCTCCATATCTGTGACGCGGCGCATGGACTCGCAGCGGTGGGTGCGTCTGCGGTGCCAACACTCATCGCTGCGTTAAAAGACGAACGCGAGAATGTCCGCGCATCTGCAGCCTATGCCCTCGGTGAAATGGGACCGGTGGCAACTGAAGCGGTTGATGGACTCACCCTGTTGTTAACCGATACATCTGAGGAGGTGCGTCAGCATGCAACTTCGGCATTGGGTATGATTAAGATGCCAACATCGAAAACGGTACCGGCGTTGGTACGGGTTCTGGAGAACCCAGAGGATACGGATTTGGCGTTTTTTGCCGCACAGGCTTTGACACGCATCGGACCCGACGCAACAGAAGCCATCCCCGCATTACGAGAGGCACTCATGAGCGAGTCGGCTTATGTGCGTGGATTTTCGTCGGAGGCACTCAGCCGAATCGGGACTACCGAAGCGTTACAAGCACTTGTACCCTTCCTACGGACATCGCGTTGGTTCAACTACAGCGGAAGGCATGTACCGGCTTTCCAAATTGAACTAAAGGGCGCAGCGTCCGCACCCAAGGACGCAGATTCCCTCTCGAAGCTGATTCAGGAGTGGGCAGCACAGAAGCACATCCGATTGCCAGAAACAAAAGAGATTCTGCAGGATGCTGATACGCAGTTTGAAGTAACCTTCAGCGATGGCAGACGCGTGACCGCAAGGGTTGAAGGGGATATGATAAACCTATACCATAGACCCCGTGTAGTAGATGGGTTTAAAGCGTATCCGCCAACGATTTGATATTATCTAAACCTATCTTTCTGTTATACGTCTCAATCCAATGATTTCAGGGCTTATGCATCGTGCTCTTTTGTAGCACGATGCACTTCGCATCTGGGCGAGTACACCGCAAAACTTTCCAGTTTATGGCAGGAGACCGCTGTTTTTTCCGAAAATTCTCATCTAACAGAACGAGCCGAAGTCATAATTGCGTAAGTCCTGTTTTTGTAACCGATGAACGCCATTTTACGTTAATTTTTCAAAATAGAACATTTGGGGGCCATGAGATGTCGAAATTGACGGTTTCAAGGGCTTTAAAACTCGTAAATGCCAAAAAAACCACGCTCTATAATGCAATGGGATCCAGACACGGTAGTATGCACTATAGGAGACGCTCGCGGTCAAGAGGTCGCCAGCACCGCAGCCTTGCCACGCTTCTATGGTGTGCTATCAATGTTCTCTCAAAACGAAAATAACGGGCAATATTTGTAGCAGACCTCATGAGAATTACAGGACTTACGCAAACCTCTTCGCAGGGTTTTGTTTCGGGTCTTTGATAGCGGTTTTGCTTGAGTGTTTCTGCGGGTTTCTGCACGGTTTAAAACCCCACGAAACCTCTGATGCTGCAAACGAGCATCACGATGATTCTTGTCTAATGTTTCCCGCCTTTGTTGTAAAATTTCATAGCAACTTTCATAGCACGCTCCAATAAAATTGCCAAAAAATCCGAGCTCAACTTGGGTTCAGGGTACCTCCACAAAATTCATTGATTGATTTTCTTCACCAAATTTGCTAAAATAATACTATAGTTTGGACAATTTTTGTGAGACCGATGTCCCATTTTCAGAGCACGCACCGTAGATTGGGTTGAACGGATACCTCCGAAATCTTAAAATCTCTGTTGATACTTCAGATTTAAGGAAAGCATGTAAAATTCCAAGTTCGCATCGTTTAACCGCAAGGAAAATTAAAAAAATGGATTGTATCTTTTGCGCGATTGTTGCTGGCGAGATTCCGGCATTCAAGGTATATGAAGATGAACACGTCTTCGCATTTATGGATATTGCCCCTGCGAACCCGGGGCATACCCTCGTTATACCGAAGCAACACTATAGAAATATCTTCGATATGCCTTCGGAGATCGGCAGTAAAATTATGCAAGCGGCGATTCCGATTGCCAATGCGATCCGGGCTGCCTTGAAACCCGATGGGCTTAACCTCTTCCAGTCGAATGAAGCCGCGGGCTTTCAGACGGTTTTCCATTTCCATCTCCACCTGATTCCGCGATGGGAAGGCGATCCGCTTCGGTTACCCTGGCGACCGAGTGAAGGTAATATGGAAGAAATCGGGAACGTTGCTGCAAAGATTCGGGAGGCTTTGTAGGAATGATTCATAGGTATAATTTTTCTTTCCTGCTGAATGTTAGTTGATGCCGAGTTCAAAACCTTTAATCTGTCCGATGTTGCTTGTAATTGTCAGAAACCCGATTTTGACATCGGAAAAATCGGAGCAGAAACTTAATAACTAAAAAAATAAAAACATGAATATCTTAATTACCTCCGCTGGTTCCGAACTGGCGCGCAACTTAGCAGGCGCATTGGCGCAAGAGCATACGCTCCGATTAACGGAGCTGTATCCAGTTGAAAATGTTGAAGGCACGTTTGTGGAAAGCGAACTCGGACACGACGAGTCCACCAACGAATTGGTACGTGGCATGGATACGATTATCCATCTCGCCGAAACACCACCTAACCTTCTCGCTGAAGCCGAGCAACCCGAGAATTACGCGATTGATTACCAGACGCGTTGTACCTATAACCTATTGATGGCAGCGGTCGCGGAAGGTGTAAAACACTTCATTTACGCAAGCACACTCCGCCTTTTCGAGCAACACGGCGAAGATTGGACAGTCACAGAGAGTTGGCGACCGCGTCCGTCAGTCTATAGTTTTGTGCTTTCAAAGCATCTCGGCGAGTTCACGTGTCGGGAATTCGGTCGCGAAGGAAAAATTGACGTGACCTGCCTCCGTCTCGGTAATCTCGTTACTGCTGATGCCGCAGCAACAGCCGACTATGATTCAATGTGGCTTGAGATGAACGACGCAGTCGATGCTTTCCGATGTGCACTTGAATCTTCGTCATCGTGGCAGATATTTCATATCCAGTCAGAGTTTCCGGGTTCCCGTTTTTCGATCGGAAAAGCCAAGGGACATCTGAAATTCGAGCCGAAATTCGTGCCAGCATAGGCAGAGGAGGCATAACCATGAAGGTACTCATTTTAGGTGGTAACGGTTATCTTGGACCGCATGTCGTCAAGGCTTTGGAACCTTATTACACGCTTCGCGTTACGGATATCAACGATATTGAGACGCAGCACGAATCTATGAATATTGATGTCGGTTCGTTGGACCAGGTGATGCGCGCCGCTGAAGGGATGGATGCAATCCTTAACTGCTCTGTACTCCGACACGACAGGCAGTTGGCTTTCGATGTCAGCACACGCGGATGTTATAACACGATGCGCGCCGCTGTTGAACACGGTATCCGTCGGGTCATCAACACAGGACCGCATTTCACGATTCAGGGTGATAGCTACACCACCTACGACTACGAGATTAACCCGGATGTCCCACCGCATACAAGTACAGGACTCTATCCGTTGACAAAAGGCTTAGGTCAGGAAATCTGTAAAGTCTTCACTGAGCACTACGACATCTATGTTCTCTGCTATCTGTTCCTCAGTTTCCGGGAGCATGAAGACGCGGCGGAAGGCACGGATCTCAATCCGTTTTCTGTCAGTTGGCGGGACGCGGGTGAAGCGTTCCGATTGGGTCTGGAGATTGATCTGGAAGAACTCCCCTCACGCTGTGAGATTTTCAACATCTTCGCAGACCTGCCACACCAACAGTTCTCCAACATCAAGACGAAGCGTATTTTAGGTTTTAACCCACAAGATAACTTTGAACGGATGTGGCATAAAAAGGAATAACTATGCGGCAGATCCAGCTCCTCGCGCATCGCGGCGGTATGGGACGCGCACCGGAGAATACGCTTGCATCCTTTAAGCAAGCATTAGAAGACGGTGCCGATGGATATGAGTTTGATGTCTGTCTTACCGAAGATAAACAACCTGTGCTAATCCACATTGACTTCAACAGAACCGATATACGGGAAGCGACTGGCTGCAAAACGCCACTCAATCAACTGAAATGGAAAGATGTTCAGCAATTAAGAGTGGATAACTCGGACGAACCGGTGGCACACCTCGATGATGCACTCCGGTTTGCACGTGAGCACCAGATGCCGTGTTTCATCGAACCGAAATCGGACATACCGGAATTGCTACCTATCATTGTCGAACGGGTGCGTCATTTCGAGGTCGTCCACCTGACCAGCATTCTTACCTTTTACTCCCGCAAACACCTACTTATTGCGGCAAAACGTTTAGAGCCAAAATTACAGACGAGTGCGATTCTCATCAACCCGATGGCGAATTTTCTCAAAGCAGCCGCCACAATTGATGCAAACCGCATCATCATGGGATGGACAAGAATTAACCATTTTCAACTCTATAACGCTTTCACACACGCCGTTACACGTCAAGTTGAGAAACTTCGGGCAAACGGGATTTTTGTGGAAGCCGGTTTTATTCGGACAGCAAAAGATGTTGATTGGGCGGTATCCGCACATAAGGCAGGTGGTGTTGACGGTCTGTGGGTAGACGACGTGCCTTATATCAGACACTGTCTCCAAGCGATTTAACCGTTTTAAAATCCCCTTGATAAGGGGGATTTAGGGGGTTTTAAGGTAACCAAAAACATGCATATCACTGTTTGTAACCCGTTGTTAAGAACGCCGCTCTCCCTTATCGTTGACGATTCGTGTCCCGTGATTAATCTCACCTACTACTGGATACAGCAACGACACGCTTGGAAAGCACGCCATCAACCTGGGGTGCCACCTGACCGTTGGGAGGGAGATGCTGCGCAATTCAAGAAAGTCCCACCGACAATTCCCGCAGACTTCGCAGCGGAATGGGCAGAGTGGTGTTGGGAAAACGGCGTGAAAGGTAAATTCAGCCTGATTCCGTATCCTGCTGGAATGGGACGCGTGGATGAAGGGTTCCCAGAATTTTCGACACTGGAATATCACGCATGGATGCGAGTCTACCGCGAACTTATCTGGCCCAGTTTCGATTTGACCCCCGAAATGCTTACGCATACGGCTGTCGTCGATCTGGGAACGTTCACGCTCACCGAGGCATGGGAGCAGGTGGAATGGGTGGACCCGCCCGTTGATGATAGACTCACTGACTATATCATCGCAGCGATGAAGATGCTTGATAATGTCGGCATTCCGTGTGAAGGTGTCACCAGCCCGGGCGCATTCGGAAAACGCCAAGAGGCGGCGTATGCAAGAGCCGTCCTGACTGCCTCTCAACATGTCAATAACAACCCGCGTCCGTTCTATTTCCTCTGGTTGAAGCACGATGAACTGCCGGATGTCCCCATTTGGTATGCTGAAAAGGAGAACGGCATCGCAATTGCGAGTATTGTCTCGTGTGCTGGCGATTGGTTCGGCGGGTGGACAGGCTACGATTTAGGCGATGCTGACCGGTTCATCACTGAGGATTTGCAGGGCGGACGCTTGCCACCGATTCTTGAGAAGGAACTGCCGTGTGTTCTCGTCGGACATTGGCCCGGTTTCTATTTCAACGGCGAAAAGTTGGGGTTTGATATATTAAAGACCGTCAAGGCACGGCTCAACGATTATGATCCGGACGGCACAAAAACGCTCTGGATGAAAACCTCAGAAATCGGACACTACTGGATGGCGCGCGAACTCACCGACATTACAATGTTTCCGGTAGATACGGTTTCTAACCACACCCAGCAAATTAAAATCTCTACCCAATTCCCGACAGCAAACTTCACTTTGGCGATTGATGCGCCGATACGCCACATTCAAGTCAACGGGTGGGACTTGCGCGAAGTCCATTCCCGACGCGATTTTCAGAGTGATACGTTTCTCGTTGAAGGTAAACAGGCTTTCATTGCGTTTGATTTAGAGGTTGGGGACACTCTTCTTGAATTAGTTAGATAAGTGTAAGTCTTCCACCCTTCCAGCCTTCCCATTCTCCCTTCCTTCCGCGCTTTGCGTCCTATGGTATGAGAATCCTACCGCCACTTGCGATGACAGTCGAACCCGTCATATAACTCGAATCTTCGCTTAAGAGGAACGCTATCACGTTTGCCATCTCTTCAGGTTCACCGAACCTACCGAGCGGCGTTGTCGCGCGCAGCTGCTCTGCCATCTCTGTTGAAACTTCACCTAACATATCGGTCGCAATCGCACCCGGTGCAACCGAGTTGATGCGAATGTTATGCTGTGCAAGCGGTCCGCAACACGATTTCGTCAGCGAGATAACCCCTGCTTTCGCTGCTGCATAAGGCAGTTGATTCGGACGGACTGCCAACGCAGCAATCGACGATACGTTAACAATACGTCCGAACTGCTGCTCAATCATCCCCAGTTTCACTGCCCAGAGCACATTGAAAGGACCCGTCAGATTGACAGCGATAATCCGATCCCAATGTTCCGGTGCCAATTCTTCAAACGGCATATTACCGACATCCCCGGCATTGTTCACTAAGAGATCAATCGTACCGAGTTCTTTAGTGACCTCTCCAACCATTCTGTTGACAGCATCTCTATCGGCGATATCGGCTTGCACAGGGACGGCTTTCTGTCCCATGTTACGAATCTGTTCACAAACCGTTTCTGCTTTATCTATCGCTTGGGAATAGTGGACGGCAACGTTCGCACCTTCACCAGCGAGTTTCAATGCAGTCGCCTGTCCGATGCCGCGGCTCCCGCCCGTTACCAACGCAACCTTACCCTTGAATTTCATTTTTTTAATTATGGTCTCCTCGACTGCGCGCCACTACATTTCGCGCAGGTTTCTGGTTAAAATCAACAAGATTAGGATTTGTACAAATGATAAGAAATATCTGTATTTCCAACAGTTTTTACCTATTCCATATCCATTTTCTGCTAACAAATATAACACAAAACAGGCGCAACGTCAACATTGTAGTATCGCAGTCCATCCTTTTATCCTGACTTTTGGCAACTATTATTTATGAAACATCCTCAATTAATTTCACAGCGGCGGGGTTTGATGAAGATTAATTTATCTGATATTT